>NZ_JAAORL010000002.1:333934-667869 GCF_017696015.1 Prochlorococcus marinus CUG1415
CTTCTGTAATACTTAAATTTATTTATAAAAATAATGCTATCTTAATCAAGATAAGTATTAAATTAAATGAGAGTAAAGCTTGAACCCGAGACAGCATTTATTGGTAAAAAATTTGCTTATATATTTCTTGGAGTAATATTTGGTCTTAATGCAATAGCTTTTACTTGGTTTTTTTTATTCTCAAAATTAAATTAAATCAAGTATAAAATTTTTATTTGGAAGTTAATAAATATATAATTTAATTATCAATTGATTAGTTGACCAGTTTAGAAACTTAGTATTTGATATGTTTTCTAAAGCATTATTTTATAAATTTAAAAAAGGTTTCCTGGCGAGCGCTTCTAGATCAATATCTGAGAATTTTGTCAAAAAAACTGGTTACTTGAATTGGTTTTCACTTCAATCGTTTCTTTTTATATGGTTTACAAATAAGCCGCGAAATAAGCATATATACTCACGGTAAGTAATTTTACTTAGTAGGATAAAGAAGGCATTTAGGAAGTGCTTAGCTGGTTAGCATCAGGAAATCTGTATTTAACTAGTTCGTCATGAGCTTGCCAGTGGGATACTTGCAAGCTCTTTTAATTTTAAAAGCAAGCGAATACTATAAATAATTAGTGATACTTTTTCTTATGTAATGAAAGTCTTTGAGTTCTTTCAATAATGACATTACTTTATTTTATTGCTAAATAAAAAATAGACTTAATTAAATGTATGTCTTTAGATTTTATTCTCATTCCTTTTTGTATTTTTATTATACTTTTTCTTTTAAATCGAGAAAATAAAATCTATAGAAAGAACCAAAAAGCTAAGTAAATTAATCACTTTTAAGGAAGGTCTAAAGACAACTTCTAGTCACTTTATTGTTAATCTATTCATAATAAATTTTTAAAACTGACTAGTTAAGAATTAGTTTTAAATTTTAGAGATTTAACAAAAGGATTTAGGTTAGATTTATACTTAAAATTAATCTGTCCCAATATAATCTTGAACTATTAACCTGCGCTAATTTTTGTTGGCAGTGTTTGCACTTACATTTTTTTAAGAAAGTTTTATTTTTCATTAGTTTATTCTTTTTTTTTTAAGAAACCAAATTTTTTGTTTTATTGCCAGTATTAATAAATTATTTTTATTTATTTTGGAAGTTGACTAAAGCAAAATTCTTCTTAAGGAGCATTTCTTTATTGGTCTCTAAATCATTGATATTTTATAATGCAAAAAAAACAGTACAAACTAAATAAATTCCTTTTGAAACTTTCAAATCAATCACTAATAAAAAAAACCATTTATAAAATAATTACTCCTTGGTATTCAATACCCTTAATTGATAGATGGTTATTAGGGCAAATCATACCTCCTATGATATTTGCAATTTCTGCTTTTACTGTTATTTCATTATCTGTTGGAGTAATGTTTGATCTGATAAGGAAAATAGTTGAATTTGGTTTGCCTTTATTTTTAGCTTTAAAAGTTCTTTTCTTTAGTTTACCTAGCTTTTTAGTTTTATCATTCCCTATGGCAGTTTTACTTTCAACATTATTAGCCTATGGAAAATTATCAAGCAATTCTGAAATTTTGGCGTTGAAATCTTTGGGTATCAAGACTTCGCGAATTATTTCTCCAGCTATTGCTCTTTCAATATTTATGACAGGATTAACTTTTTACTTTAATGATAATTTAGTTCCTGCAAGTAATCAATTAGCGGAAAATGCTTTAAGGGGTGGGATAGGTAAATCATTTAGCACCGAAGAAGGGAAAGAAAATATTATGTTTTCTAGGTATGGATCAAGAATTGAAAAAGATACAAATAGTCCAACAAAATTAAATAATTATTTAACTCATATCTTTTATGCAGCCTGGTTTAAAAATAAAAAAATGTATGATGTAACAGTATTAGATCTTTCGAGAATGGGGTCTCGTCAGATTTTAAAAGCAGACAATGCAATTTTTGATAAGGTAAATACGTCATGGATATTTTCTAATGGAAGTTTAGTTTCAATTGATTCCAATGGTCAGGCAGCAGTAGTTGAATTTGAAAAATATGAATATCCATTCGATGAAGGTCCCTTACAATTAGCTGAAACTCCAAAAGATGCAGCTAAGATGACACTTAAACAAGCTTTAGAAGCCGAAAAAATATATCAACAGACTGGGAACCTAAAAGAGATAAGAAGAATTAGAGTTCGCATTCATGAAAAATTCACTTTACCTTTTGCATGTTTGGTGTTCGGCTTAATTGGGAGCAGTTTGGGATCTAAATCTAATTTGAGATCATCTAAAAGCCAAGGATTTGGATTGAGCGTAATTCTCATATTAATTTATTATGTAATGTCATTTTTATTCAGTTCATTTGGAGTAAAAGGTTTATTAACTCCATTTATTGCCGCTTGGTCACCAATAATAATTTCTCTCAGCGGAGGATATTTTTTCCTTCAAAAATCAAGAATATAGAGATATAGTAATTACTTATTGTGAAGTTGATTTGCAATTATTTCAGCCAAAACAAAATTTCCTTTTTGATTAAAATGCATATCACCCCTAATATATAATTCATTTTGCCAAGATTTAGAATTTTTCTTATAGGTTAAAAAATCAGGAAAAGTATTTATTACTCCTGCACAAGCTATTTCAATACATAATTCTTCTACATATTGTGGCCAATCAAACAAACTTTCATATGCAAGCTGCGCTGGCCAAGGATAAATAAGTAAATATAATTCATTATTATTTTTCGATGAAAGTTTAGAAATCTCCATTAAATTATTTTTTATTTTTTTCATCCCTTGTTCAATACCTAATGGTAAGAACTTTTCATCAATAAGTTCCCAATCTTTATGAGTGAATTTAGATCTGTCATTGTTTCTTACTTGAATGTCATCCACAAAACTTTTTACGAATGTTTCAAGACCAAAATATATCTGATGAGTTAATTTGAAATTATATTTCGTATAAAAATTTGTAGAATTTTTATTATTAAATGATAAATTATTAGTTCTTAAGCTTTCAGTTGAGTTTTTTTTATTTAATTTCTTAACTTCTTGAATATTCGCGGGCTTTCCTTTATATTCTGTCCATCTTGTGGCTTCATCGAAAACATCACTAATATCAAGGCCAATAACTATTTTTTGATTCTTAGAAATCAAACCTTGATCAATCATACTTTTTAATTTGTATTTGTAAGTAGTTGGAGAATAGGAATTTACACCGGCATTTACAGCATTTATTTTGAAATCTTTATTTAATATTCCAACAAAGCTTTTTTCCCAATCCAATCCAATTCCAAAAGTAAATGAGTCTCCAAAAAAGAAAATCTTGTCACCCAAAATGGATTGACTATTTTCTTGATTGTCTATTAAATGATTAATCCGAAATCCATTTTTATCCGTTTTAACATGAAAATATTTTTTGCCATATCTACTTTCTCCAGAGAAATCTGATTCCAAATCATACCACCCAAGATGATCTCTAATATATAAAGCTTTGCCGTTATTCAGGGTATCTCTGAGTTTGAATGGATTATAATTAGGGGTACTTTTACTGTATAAAAAATCGAATATTTGGAAAAAACTAATTGGTAAAATTATTGATAAGAGAACCAAAAAAAGATTCGATAACTTGGTTTTTATAAATCTCAATGTTAAAAAATTGAATAAATAAATGGTGTTATTACAGAGCCTTGCGTAAATACAATTAGGGTTCCTAATAAAACAATTGTAATAATGAGTGGGGCTAACCAATACTTCTTTCTGACTTTAAGAAAATCCCAAATATCAATTAACAAATCTAAAAGAGCTTCCACAATCAAAAAATTCTTGTCAAATCAATAATATAACCTAACTTGTATTCTTTAAAAGAATTTTTGTTTATTGAAATTATAAAATTATTAATGTCTAGAAAAAATTTGCACTCATCATGACCACTGCTTTGCTTTAGTAGATGAGAGTGCAGCCTTATAATGGCATTAAAAAAACTTATTCGTGAAAATTATTAAATCAAACTTGTTTTTATATTCAGAATTGCTTTAGAGAACAGTTCAAATTAATGAAAAAATGTGATTTATATCATAAGTTTTATAAAGTTCATTAAGAGGTTAAATAAATAATTCATCCTCACTGAGTTTTTGCTGTAAAGAATTTTGGAATATTATGTCAAAACATACTAAATATTCTGATTTCGGAGGAAGAAAGTCAAAATTATCAATAATTCCTCAAACTAACTTGCAAAAATAAATAAAACAATTATAAAAATTGGGTAATATAAACTCTAATTAAATAAGGCATTGACAATTAATGATGATTTAGAAACAAAATTTATGAAATTTACCAACAAAAATAACTTCTTTTTTATTTTTTAATTTATCTTTTTTATATACTTTTTTGTAATAGAATTTTGTCTTATTTTGCTAAACCTCACTTTATAATTTATGATGAATGGTTTGATGAGAATTTAGAAAAACCCAAACCAGATATTAACCATAAAAAAATAAAAAATATTTCGAATATTCATGAATTTTTTTATGAGCAATCCAATTACAAAATTGGGGCATCTGAAAATAACATGCAGTCAGATGTAAAAGTGCATGAAAAAGAACTAATTACTAATAATTATATAAATAATAATTTAGAGCAATTTACTTCATTATCATATAAAAAATTTAGCTTCTTTGAAAAACTTACGAATAGCCAACATCAATTTAGTATCTCGAAAAAATTAATTTACTCTTTATCAATCTTGGGTTTTGTTTTTATTTTTGGATTTATCATATTTTTTATTTCGTCATCTAGAAAAAGTGAATCAAATATAACAAATACATTTTTAAATATAGAAAAAGAATTTTAAATTTTAAAAGAGATCTTTAATTTCTTTTTTTATCGATTTATATTCTGAATTAACATCTTTAAGAAATTCATCGACTTCTTTTTTAATATCCTTATATTCATTAATTCTTTGTTTGCTTTTCTCATAAAAAATTGATGTAAGAGTTCCTGGCTTTACCTTCTCAACCCAGTATCCTGAAAAACAATATAATTGATTAGGCACAAAAGTTATAATAAATAATTTTTTAGTATTTTTATATTGATCAATTATCTGATTTGCCAAAGCGCCTTTAGTTTTATTGGTACCAAATAGAGTAATATCTTTTGCATAAGGCTTAACCTTCTTTGATATATTTTTACTTTTTTCTAATGAATTTCTTGAGAGTATTTTTTCTAGAGAATAACAATAATCGAACAAATTAGTATTTTCTTTTTGTGAAGGATAAATAGTTATTAAGGCACTAAAAAGTAAAAAAGAAGTTAAAAGTAATTTATTAAACATTGTTAATTTAGCGTAGATTTATTATTGCATAAAAATAAAAAGACACGTAAAAAAGTGCTCTTAATTCTTTAAAATATCTATATTTATTAAAAAGACTTCTTTTAATTAAGCTAAAATTCTAAAAGTTTAATGAATAATTAAGTAATTCACTTAATAATAAAGAATTTTCTTATTAAAAAATTATGCAAAATTCTATTAAAAAAAGGGTTTCAAATCTTTTTTAGATTTTTTTCAATAGTAGCAGTCTCCTAAGCCATACAAGGAAAAATAACTGTTTTTGAAATTACGTTTGATTTCATTTCTTCAAAAGGTATTACTAATCCAATTGCATCTATAGCATATTTATGATTTTCACTCGCAAATAAAAAAACAAAGCCTGATTTCAAAAATAAATTAGTTATTTTTTGCTTAATAATTTGATTTTTAGGTAAAGATATAAATTTTAGAAAGACTAACACCTATATCTAAAGCTAATAAAGCAATTAGTAAATTACTCATTTTTTTGAACTCTCAACAATTTTTTTATAAAGTTCTTCAGAAATAGGTTGCATAATGTTAGTAAAACTTGATCCCAAGTTAATGATTTTAAAATTGGTTAATGGTTATTAAATATACGAAACAATAATTTTTTTAAATAGGCAAAAACTATTTTTAGTATAAGTTGTTCTTATAAAGTATCAACAAATACTGGGTAATCAATAACCTCAAAACAGGCCAATGATTTTCTAAGAAATAATTTATGGACTATAGATTTATAGAGCTTTTTTAAGTTTAATTTCTTTTCTAATCAATAAAGCAATAACAAAAAAGAAAAATTCATCTGAAAGACTTCTAATGGGCATTAGTAAAAAAACTATATATTAATAGCAAGAAATTTAGTGTGCCAATTTTTAAAGAACATTAATCTTAAAATACAGTTTATTTATATTCATTCAGAGTTAATTGCTTGTCTCTTTCTCAGTTCTCGAAAATTCTTTTTTTTAAAGTATTTATACTTAGCTATCAACCCTTAAGTTAAATAAAACTTAAATTTAGAATTGAATTCTTCTCTTATAAACTCTCTAAAAAGAATAAAGAACATTTAACTACGAGTAAATCCTATACATATGGAAATAAATAATAATAAACAGAAATAGGACAATGTGGAAATCCCATTATTAATTCTCCAGTATAAATTTTAATTGAGTCTCTGCACTGACAATATCAATTCTTCTCTTAAATAATTTCAAAAATTTGATTATTTTTTTCAAAATTAAAGCTTCTTTAATTATTGACAATAATATTATTCCTGGAATGAAAATATCAATGAGCAAAAATACCGAATCTATTGACATGACTAAAGTCTGTAATAATTTTATACATAAAATAGCATTAATATAGGTTAGATATTTATGTTCCAATCAACTGTTAAAGGTTTATTCAAAAGCAAGAATAGTAATTTAGTGATCTTGATCTCTTGCAGTGCCATTTTTCGTTTGCTAAAAAGATATAGCGGCTAAAGTCCAATACTCCAGAAGGATTTAGTCCGCGACCTAAAGGTATTAATCTGACCTGGTTAATATGAATTCATACTTATTTTAATATAAATATCTTGATTGCTTGATAAATTTATTTTGTATATTGCTATTACAAAATTTTTAAGGTTACTTAGATTAATGACTAAATCCTCGTGGAAAAAGCTTTAGTTAACTTTTTTTACTGGTTACTAATGAGATCAGCCGCATCACATTATGGCGAATCACTAGTATCAGTAAAAGTTCAATCTAATTCGATAAGAAGTTTATATTGATATTAAAAACTTATTTCTTTTAAGCTTTTAATATTTAAATTCATAGCTTACTGAAAATTCACCAAATTATTTAAGTTAGCTAATTATCTCTATTGCAAATAACTATGAGGTTGTTAATGTGGCATTGAAAGAAGATACTTAATTTCTTAAACTGATGCAATTTGATCATTTTACTTCCAACCAAGATAATGGCCTCATGTCAATAGAAGATTTAAGGGCTTTACGTCTTCGAAAACAGAAAATTGAAAGTGAAAAAAAAGCCAGAAAGTATATCTTGGAGATAAATCAAAGATATAGGAAAATGAGAGGCAACAAAAGTAATAACTTTTTAAAGAATATGAAACCTTTTAAAAAAGCAGCTTAAATGTTTAATTTTGATTGTGTCAATTATTTTGAACTTGCATCTTTCAAAGTAAAATTATAAAGGTGCTTCTTTGGAAGAGTTTCACCAAGAGGGGCTTTTTTTTTGAGCCCCTTCTTCTCTAAAGTATTTCTTTGATTGACAGTCTGGCTAAAATTAGAAGTATAAAAACACTTTTGCAATGAATAAAAGATTTATAGCTGAAAAGATGATGACTCTTCTTATTTCTTTGATTAGCTAATGAATATTTCACCTCACCTTTTAATTGATGCTTTAATACTTAGTGCTGCACTTGCAATTACTTTGGTATTAAGAGCTAAAGGTAATGCTTCCAGAGAAGAAAAAGAAATTAAATGATTAACAGTTGATCTAAGTTAGAGGAGCAAAGCTCTCTTTTTTTGACTGCCGAAAATTTCATAAATGTTATTCATCTTAAATGAAAGTCCTATTATATAGAGAAGTATTTTGGAGTTATAACACAAAGAAATATTGCTAAAAATGTAGCTCATGCTTAATGTTTTCTTTGTATTTGGGAAAGTGCAGAAGCTATCCCAGCTCTAAGAATAGTTATGATAACTCATCTTAATGAAATGAATGGAGTCATGGAAGAGTTTTTTCCTGAACCTAGAGTTGCTGATACTTTCTCTGGAAATATTGTTGATAAAGTTGGGTATCATGATATGTGGCTTACCTAAACTAATTGAACTTCTTCGGATCTCATATACATATAATTAAGTTTCTTTTATTAAATAAATCTTCTTCATTATTTAACTATATTTATAATCAGTATTTTTGCTCTTGAGAATTTCAATTATCAAATGTAGATTAGTTCCACTGATTGAGGTTTAACTTAATGAGTAAATACGAAACCAAATACTTTAAAAAAACAAAAAAGATTAACAACACTTTGTGGTTGGACAAATTAATTAATCAACTCGCAATACAAGCAAAGGGGCTTAAAGTATGAATACTTTTAGAAATAAACAATTCAAAAATGAATTAGATCCCAAGTACGCATTTTACGATTGTCTTCGCAGTTGCGAACTAAAGAGTTCTTCTGAAAATTATTTAGAAGAATGCGTAGAGATTTGTGATTGGCAATCTTCATCAAAGCATTCAAATAAAAAAAATAATAAAGAGGCTTAGCAAGCTCCAAAAAAATCAAACAAGATATTTTAAGGATGATTATCTTCAACAAAAGTTCAAAAATTGAAAGGTTAACTTAGTAATAATCTTGATTATTTCTTCACTCTATGGATTAATTACGTTAATTAAGCTTTCAGATATCCTTTATAAGATTAATTATGGCTGATATTTCATACCTAATAAAATGGCTTTAAATATGATCCAATGAATAAAAGGCAATTAGTCCCTTTTTTTAATGGTTATGTTTATGCATAGTACATGGCATCCATTTATCTCCCATTTGATGGGCTCCTTCACAACCAAATTTATAAGCTGCTTTTTCAGCCTGCTCCTTCGTATCAAATAACATTGGCATTTTCATTTCTTTTTCGACTGGTTTATTAGAACAACTTAATGAAAGAATTGTCATGAAAATAAATGGAATAAAATATTTCAAGGATAATTTATAAATAAATTAATTTTAGTATGTAATATCTTTGGAAATATTTAAAAAGTTAATTTCTTTATATATTTAATATTAATTTAAATGCGATCTAAGTTATAGGGATAAAAATCTCTTTTTTTAAATTTTTCTTCTCGTTATTCTGCTTCTTCTTTAACTTCACTTTCTTTTACATCTGGCTCTTCTGCTTTTACTTCACTCTCTTTTACCTCTGGCTCTTCTGCTTTTAGTTCACTTTCTTTGATCTTTGACTCTTCTGCTTTTACTTCACTCTCTTTTACCTCTGGCTCTTCTGCTTTTAGTTCACTTTCTTTGATCTTTGACTCTTCCGCTTTTACTTCACTTTCTTTAATCTTTGCCTCTTCCGCTTTTACATCAACTACTTTTACCTTTGGCTCTTCCGTTTTTACTTCAACTACTTTTACCTTTGGCTCTTCCGCTTTTACATCAACTACTTTTGCTGCTATAGATTCAAACCTACCTTTAATTAAATTTATTATGAAGATTAATATTGGAACATGGGCTAGACCACCCATAATCACTTTAGTTTCTGAATAATACATTTGTCTTTTAATGATAACTGAAATATTTAAGCATAAATTTAATTTGATAATTACTAATATTAAGTTGATATTAGGGAAAATCATTAATAAAGATTCGATTTAAAATTAGAAGAATTGAATCCTCTTTCTTGCATGACTAAAACTTTTTTCATAAGCTCTTATGTAAGGTCAATGGACAAAAATTTATAGTAATTATTGACCGCTTAGATCTTAGTGGATAGATTCAGAGAATAGGTTTGCATATGTATCCATAGTTTTACCAGAGGTATTAGTAATAAATAATGGGATAAGAATTTTTTCTGAAAAATTAGCCGCAGAAAATGTACCTGTATTTAGCATTACCTCTTTACGGCAGAACATCTCCAAACTTAGATTTGGCATTTGGCGAAGAAGATTTGAAATTAGGCAGGTTTCATAAAAATTTAACTACTTTGAAAAATATTATTGAAGATATTTCTGCAGCTATAAATTGGGTTAAAGAAAAATATCCAAGAAAGAAAATCTCTATTATTGGATTTTGTTTTGGGTTTCATGCCACACTTATTGCTTTTTTATTAAAAGGAATAGAAAGTTCATTTTGTTTTTATGAAGCAGGGGTTACAGAACCAAGAACCTATACAGATTTTTCACCTATAAATTTACTTGAAAAAGTTTTTGGAAAATTAAATTTTATTTGCGGATCTTCAGATGATTTAATTCCCTTACAAGATCGATTAAAAATTCAAAAAAGGTTTAAAGAATTAGATCCATTAAAAGAGAGATTTAATTTTGTAGAAATTGAAGGAGCTGATCATGGTTTTATGTCCGAGGAAAGATATTCATTCGATAAAGCTACATCATTAATTGGTTGGGATTTGTTAATAAAGGAATTCAATTAATCAATCACAAACTAACTCCACAAATATTTATTAAATGACAAAGAAACAAAGCAGAAAAACTACATTAAGTAGCAAGCTAAGTATCTAAGAATAGATCTTCATAAATTAAAAAGGTTTTTGTACTTATGAATATTAGTACGGGTTAACCTTTAAACCGCAAGGTTCAATTCCTATTGAGTTCTATCCAAGCAAGCTCCAATTGATGCGTATAAAAAGTTCCGAAAATCAAGAAGTAAGAAAGCTCAACTGGGCTAATTCAATGAAAAATAATTAGCTAAGTAACGCATTAAAACTGATTTTATAAAAATTAGTTTATAAGAATTGTTTGCGATCCATCTTTGTTATCTGTTACGGTTATTTTTTTATCTGGAAATGACTTAGATAATAAGCTTTTCAATTTTGAATCGGGAAATGATTTAGAAACTAAACTTTTCAAGTTTGAATCTTCATCAGAAATTATATTTGTCGAAACTTCTGCACTAACTTTAAAATTTTTATCAACTAATAATTCTCTATCATTATTAGTTTGGTCTTCAATTAAAGATTTCTTTTGATATTTAAGTATTAAATTAGCCAATAATGCCTTGTTTTTTCGACTATACAAAGGGATTGATAATTTCTTTGCTTCTTGCCGTAATATTCTGACGGTTAGTTTAAGTAACTCATCTTTTTTGTTTACTTCATTATCAAGGTGATTTTTGATCATTATATTGAAAGCTTCTAAAGAAGATAGTATGAAAGTTCTGGATAATGCAATGTATTAATTACTTATTAATAATTAACAGCCTCTATATTCTTACTAAACCACACAAATATAGTTTTCTATTTTAGAGCTATCAAAAGTACACCAAAAATAAGTGTTGATGATAAAAAGCCAACTCCTAATAAAGTAGCAATTATGCTTGTATTTAAATAAACCTTTACGGTTGCAAGTTCATTACCTTCTTTTTTAGCCATAATAAATTTTATTTAAATAATGATCTTTTAAAATATCAAATCCTACAAATAAGTTTAAGTCTCTGATACAAATATTTATTTAGGAAATGAATTCTTTAAATAGTTAAATAAAAAACCAGTTTTCTCATAAATATGAATTTTTTTTCTTCTTAATTCAATCCCATAAGGATTTGTAAATATCGCCAATAAAATTCTTAGAAATCTAAGTAAATTACTTTTTGTTTCTGATTTCAGATCAATTGGCTTGTTAAGTTTTGCAAAACAATCTTGATTAATAATTTTATTTACAAGTAAGTCCTTTAAAACTTTTTTTCTCACTTCAACAGAAAGACTACTTAAAAGAACCTGTAAGCCTTTCATTGAAGATAAATCTCCGTTTAATATTTCTCTTATAATGCTTTGAAATAATATCTCCCACTTATAAGGTTCTTTCTCAAAAAGATATAAAGCTGGACTATCTTTATTAGCAATTAATAACCTATTGCTTTCATCCAAATCATTTTGGTCTGAATGCCAATAAGAATATAATGGTGAAAGCTTTTTAAGCTTAGATAAATCAACCAAATACTTAAACAAGAATTTCATTAATATTATAAGTAAATAAAGAAACATCATCATTAATAAATAAATGAAAGATTCAGATTTTAAGTTCTTATAAATTGGGTATTTCTTGCAGGTAGTAAACATTATCTTATTTTGTGAAAATAGAGGTATATAAAAATCTAATCTTTATAAAAATTATGCTTTCTATAATTATGTTTGGAACTAGTAATTGGGTGCCTTCAGATTACCTTCTATATCTTGTTTTGATTATGGGGGCACTAATAACAGCTGGCGTAGCTATGTCTGTTTTTTCATTTTACGAAGATCACTATTGGGGAGATAGGAATTTTAGAAATCAACTTAGATTTCATCCTTCTCATAAGAATTTATCCAATCATAATCCTAGAGAAATCTAAATAAAATTAATTTCAAAAAAGGTTGCTTATCTAAAAACAACCTCTTCTTCCAATGTAATAATTTATTTTTCATGACAATACATTTTATCTTTTTTAAAAGATGATTTTCTAAATTAATAAAAATTGAGCTTTAACATCAAATTCAAGGAGTCTGCCGTCCAGCTACAAAAACAAAAGCCCGCATCCAACCCCTACTCGTAACTTAATCATATTTTAAATTTTGACAAAGATTTCTAAAGATTCTTGATTATTCATTACCGCCACTGATTCAACCCAATTCCATCCTTAACTTTCTTTCCTAAATAGGAACTTTTAAGGATAATTAATCTAAATTACAAAGTTATCCAAAATTTACTCAAACCATATATTTTCGCCAAAACCGATGGGAAAAAGTCTCCTAACTACTGACTAATTAACCATGTACCTTTATTTATTGCAAGCGTTCTTAAAAATCAAAAAAACTAATCCATAACTCGTCAACATTTTTTATTGATTGAAATAACATAAAAAAAACACTTAAAAGTTAAATTCGGTACTGAAAAATATTGTAAAAATAAATATTATAAGCCTAAATAATTTTCTAGGAATCGAAATTCATGATTAAGAATTTTTGCATAGTAATAGCCTTTGCTTTAATGCTCATCAACCCAAGTATTTCTATAGCTGCAAAATCTCCTGTTGATGTACAAGAAGTCTTTGTGGGCTCTGAGACTATGGATGGAGATGCTCTTAAATATCCAAAAGGTAAAGCTGAAATAAGATTACAAAGAATCGAGTTAGCCGAGGGAGGGATAGTCCCACTCCACTCTCATCCAATTCCATTATTAGGAAATGTTGAGCAAGGTTCGATCGTTGTTAAAAGACAAGGAATGGAAGATCTTACATATACTGCAGGGGATACTTTTATAGTTGGTCCAAAGACACCAAAACATACAATGGGTAATGCAAAAACTGATAATGCAATAGTTTGGTTCGCAGCAATAGGAGCAAAAGATATCCCAATCCTAATTCCCGCCGAAGGATAATTTTTAACTTTAAATCAATTTTTTTTGATTGACAGGCAAACTAAAATAAGGAGCAATTAGCTCTTTTTGTATGACTATTGAAACTACTGTGTTCACCTTTAAACTTTCAAATACATTTGAGGAGTGGGTAAAAATGTTTGATAGTCCTGAGATAGTTGCATTTCATAAATCCGTAGGTCTAACTCCACTCTATCGAGGCAAAAGTTTAATTAATCCTAAAGAAGTTATTGTTATTCATCAAGCTAAAGAAGGAATAGCTAAGCATGTATTCTCAGATCCAGAAACCATAAAGAATATAGAGGCTGGAGGTCACATATATAGCACAACAAAAATTACAAGTTGGGTTTCAGATTAGTTAAAACACTTACTTTTGGAACTCTAAAAATTTAATATAGATTATTTTCAAATTCAGGTCTCATTTTAATTAGTTTTAAAATTTCTAATTCAAGTTCCTCTTCGTAATTAAAACCTAAAACATTGAGTGAGCTAAACCTAATGAAGTTTATTTTTTTTAAGTTATTTCCATTTTTGTAAATTAATAACTTAATAATTGATTTTTATGATTTAAAGAAAATGCTTAGTTTTTGATTCAATACCTTAAAAACCTTTAAAGAATTGACAGTAAATATAAAATGAATTAGCTCCTTATTTTGTATGAAGTTAAAAAATATTTTAAAAACTACTGGGATTCTTCATATTCTATTGGGATTATTAATTATTTTCCTACTAATTTTTTCTGTAGAGACTATTGCTGGAAATGCATCTAATGAAACATTGCTTCTTGTTAGAGGTACTGCGGATGTTGTAGCAGCTAGTAATTTAGGTATAGGTTTTTTATTGATTATTGGCAGCTCTATCAAAGATAAAAAATCTATAAAAAAAGTTTTATCAGGTGAACTAGCTTTAATGGCCTGTTTGTTAGCAGTAGCTTTATTCAATACTTTTAATGCTGGAACAATTGTTGATGGAGGTCCTCCACCTCCTTTTTGGTTTGTTTTGATAGTCAACCCTATATTATGTATTTATGGATTAGTTAAAAGGAAAAAATGAAACGCTTAATTTTATTTATATCTTATTATGGCTTTATGGAATTAGAAGAATTATTTTTAATTTCATCCTCATTTTCTTTACCAAAAACTTTTGCTAATAGGCTTTGAGGTATATAAATTATTTGATAAATTTTTCGCACATTTATCATTAGTAAATATGATATTTTTTTTAGTTTTTTGCCATTTTTGATTTAGAAGTTTTAATCCTTCAATATCATTTTCTAATAGAGCTAACTTTGTACCCTTAGTCTTTATTTCTTCAAGTAATGGAATCATTTGATTATGATTCTTACACCAATTAGCAGAATAGAATTCGTACCCTTTTCTTTTACTCTCATCCATAAGCAAGCTTAATGAATTACTGGCTTTTCTAATGTCTGCTTTTAATTGAATTTTTTTTGATGCTTCTCCTTTTGGAAGTTGCTCAAATTTATTAAAATAAATACATCTTTTGTATATAAAGACGTAATAAATCACAATTGTAGTGATTGAAACACCTGCTATTAATAAAAAAATTAAAATCCATTTAATAAATTTATTTAATTTAAATTTTTTATCTTTTTCTCCTATATTTTTTTATTCATGAATAAAATTAATTTTTATTATTTTTTTTAAAATTATATCTACTATTAAATTTAGAAATCTTTTTAAGTGATCATTGACATACATTTACAGAGATGAACAAATCTCACTTAGCACTTTCATTAAAAGTGACTTTAATGGATAATAAATTGATATTCAAAAAAGTTACCCAAACTTTAATCAAATCCTATATTTTTGCCTAGAATCCATGTTAATAAAGAGACCTAATTACTTGCTAATGAAGGTTGAACCAAAGAAGAAAAACTCATAGGCATACTCTGAAAAATTAATTGAAAAATTTATTCTTATCAAGAAAAATGTTTTATATTCTAATACTACTTATTAGTTATGTAGCATTACCCTTAAAAGTAATTTCTGATAACACCAATTTAAAATCATCAAATAATAAAACTGAAAATATCTTTTCCATCATAAATAAAAGTAATTACTTCTTTGATCAAGGAGTAAAGAAAATGAATAAGAGTGAATATAAAGAAGCTTTAGAAGATTTTAATAAAGCGATAGAAATTAATCCTAGTTTTACAAATGCGATTTTTAATAGAGCATTCATGAAAGATAAACTTGGTGATTTTTCTGGTGCTATAGATGATTACTCAAAAGTGATTGAACTTGATCCAAAAGATATTGATGCTTACTTTAATCGTGCACTTTTAAAGTCAAATAATAATAATCCTCAAGGCGCAATTGCTGATTACTCAAAAGTGATTGAACTTGATCCAAAAGATATTGATGCTTACTTTAATCGTGCACTTTTAAAGTCAAATAATAATAATCCTCAAGGCGCAATTGCTGATTACTCAAAAGTGATTGAACTTGATCCAAAAGATATTGATGCTTACTTTAATCGTGCACTTTTAAAGTCAAATAATAATAATCCTCAAGGCGCAATTGCTGATTACTCAAAAGTGATTGAATTAGACTCTAAATCTAAGAAAGCATTATTATTTAGAGGCACTGCGAAATATCAAATTAAAGATTATAGTGGCGCAATATTAGATTTTTCGGTAGTTCTAAAACTGGAACCTAAAGATGAAGAAGCATTATTATTTAGAGGCTTGGCAAAGACACGTTTAAGTAACCAAAGAGGGGCGATAGAAGATTATTCCCAAATAATTACTATTAATCCAGAAAACGTTGCTGCTTTGGAATCAAGAGGCATAGGTAGGGTGATTTTAAAAGATTACAAAAATGCGATTAATGACTTTAATAGGATTCTAGAATTAGAACCTAAAAACTATGTAGCTTTTGCTTGGAGGGGTAATGCTAAAGGTGAATTAAAGGATTTTGAAAATGCTCTAAAAGATTTTAAACAAGCTTTAAAAATCAATAAGGACTATAAAGATGCATTAGATTTCAAATCATCTCTTGAAAAAAAAATAGCCTTAACAAACAAGATTGAGGGATTGGATCAAATTTGGAGTCTTCAGAATCAAATTCAAGAATATAAAACTAAAAAAGAATACAAAAAAGTTATTGAAAGTTATAAAAAGATTTTTGAAATAGAATCTAGAATTAATCGTCAAACTTCATTTCCTCTAAGTTCAATAGCTTATCATTATGAAAAGTTGGGAGAATACGAGAATGCTCTCAATTATCAATGGAGAGCAATAAAACTTGAAGAATCTATTTCTGGTAAAGATTCTATAAAAGTAGCTAATCTTTTAAGCGATTTAGCATTCCTTTATCAAGGAGGAAAATATTATCTTCCAAAAGAAAAATTTGAAGAAGTTTTTAAAATTTATAATAGAGTTTTAAAAATAAAAGAAAATGAATATGGGATTAATAGTATTCAAGTTGCTGCAACTTATCAAAATATAGCTTCACTTTATTCAGCTAAAGCAAATTGGGAAAAAGCCATTGAATTAAGGGAAAAAGCAATAGATATTTTATCTAAGGTAAAAGATCCAAAAGATTTTTATACATCGGTTTTAGACTATAAAGGCTTTTTATTCTCTCAAATTTCATACGATCTTGTAAACGCAGGTAACCTAATAGGAGCTAAAAGTTATGCCCAAAAAAGTCTGGGAATCAAAACAAAACTTTATCCTAAAGATCATGAAGAAATTGCAGGTGCATATGAATCTCTTGGATCTATTTTTTATTACTTGGGAGACTTTGCAAAATCGCAAAGCTATATAAATAGCGCTTTAAAAATTTATAAAAAGGATAATAAAAAATATAAACTTGAATTAGATTCTTTACAAAAACTTGATCAAATAATTACATATTTAATTGCAGCAAAGGAGGGTAAAAAAACAACATTTAAAAATAGTATTTTACTTTCATCAAATATGAATGAGGATGACCCTGAAGCATCTTTAAAACTCACTATTGATTCTGTTTATCTCACTTTGAGAGGATCTTTTGATAAAGCAATAAACTTATTAGAAAAAAAATTAAAATTAATAGAAAAAAATAGAGGAATTGATAACTTTGATTTTTTGAGAACATTAAGTTCTATTGGAGAAATATATATTTTTAACGGGGATATTATTAAGGCAGAGGAGTACTTAGAAAGAGCCTTAGAAAATTACAATTTGTACTTTAATACTAATATCATTAACAATGAAATTTTAGAACTTTATCAAAGAGTTGCCACACTTTATATCTTAAAAAAGGATTCTAAAGAGGCAGAAAAATTCATTGAGAAAACAATAGAATCGTCTATAATTTTCGCTAAAGAACAATCCCAATATTTAGCTGAAAGTGATCGCAAAAATTTTGCTAGTTTAATTTTATCGCCATATGAAACTCTATTCACAGTAATTGATGAACTTCCGAATGGTAAACAATTAGCCCTTAAGGCAAGAATTAACAGGCAAGGTTTATTAGAAGACATTGAAAGATATCAATCAAGTTTCTCAAATTTGAAGAATGAAGAAAAAGAAATAGCTTATGAAATAAAACAATTAAATATTAAATTATCAGATGTATTACTAAATAAGGAAGACTCTCAAAAATTAAGTAGAAAGAAAAAAAAACTTGAAGAAAAACTATACTCTAAATTACCTTCACTAAAACCAAGAATTATAGAAATTCAAGAGATTAAAGATCTACTTCCAGAAAATTCTGCATTGATTGAATTTCAAAAATATCGCTCCTTAGAAATTAATAAAAGAAAAAATTCCTCCTCTAACAATCTTGGTGATTACAAATATATAGCTTTAATACTAAAATCAGATGGTGAAATTCTAAAAATTAATCTTGGACAAGCAGAAGAGATAGAAAACAAAATCAACGAAGTTTTAATAAGTATTGAAAACATTAATCCTAATTCACAAGATCTTTTAGAAGAACTTGGAAATTTGATAATAAAACCATTAGAAAAAGCTATAAAAAATACAAATACAATTTTCATTGCTCCTGATGCCGAGCTAAATAGGATACCTTTTGCAGCTATTGGTTCTTATGAAACAAATAAACTATTGGGAGAATTAAAAGAAGTAAGATTATTAACTACTGGAAGAGAATTAATAGAGTTAGCAAGAAACAAATTAACTAGTAAGAAAAATTCTTTGGTTGTAGCAAATCCTAAGTTTGATTTAACAAAAAAATCATTGATTATAAATATTGAAGATAATAATTCCCCTCAGAAAAGATCAGGTATCCTTGATAATCGTAATTGGCAAGAATTAAAAGGAACAATTGAAGAGGGAGAGATAATTGCAAGTCTTCTAAATGGAAAACTACTAATGCAAGAGGAAGCTACCTCTATTGCTATTCAAGAAACTCAGTCCCCAAAAGTTATCCACATAGCAAGCCATTCATACTTTGTTGATAACAAAGATGAAAAAAATCCTTTACTTAGGAGCGGGATAGTACTTGCAGGAGCTAATAATCCTAAATTATTTCCTAATGATGATGGTTATCTAACTGGACTAGAGATTACTAGACTTAATTGGCAAGGTACTGAATTGGTTGTTATTTCTGGTTGCGAATCTGGTAAAGGGGATAGTGAATCTGGAGAAGGGCTATTTGGACTTAAAAGAGCAATTTCTGTTGCAGGAGGCAGATCAAGTATTCTGTCTTTATGGGAAGTGGACGATGGGGCTACTGCATCTTTTATGAAAAGCTTCTACAAAAAATTAATTAATGGAGATGATAAGGCAACTGCTTTAAAGAAAACACAAAATGAATTTAAAAAACATCCGATACCTGGATTTAGGCACCCATATTTCTGGTCAGCATTTCAATTAAGTGGAGATTGGAATAAAATCTAATAAAAAATAATTGTTAAACAATAAGATTAGTCTATAATTAAATAAAATTTTGAAATCTTGAAAAAATTTTTTTCATTTATCTTATTTTCCTTTATTTTTGCTGAGGGTAGTTACGCAAATATTTTTGATAACTTAAGGAATGAAGGATCAAAGAAAACTGATATTTTCACCTACATAGATAAAACAACTAAGTTCTTAAACACTGAGTGGGATAAAGATGAGGATTTAAAAAACGCATTAAGACCACCACAAATTTTACCAATAGCTGCTGATTCAAAAGTATATGGTGGATGCGGTGAGTATTCAATTGGGGCAGAAGTAGGTGGGAGTGCTTATTGTCCAAGGACACATACTATTTTTTTGGTTCCAGAACAGCTTCAATATTTTGCGGATGAATTTGGACCATCTGCAGTAGCTTTTGTTGTTGCTCACGAATACGCTCATGCAGTGCAGTTAGCTTTTGGTATTTTAGGAACTTTAAAAGATCCAGCTTTAGAACTCCAAGCAGATTGCATAGCTGGAGCATTTATAAAAGATGGGAGTTCAGAGATAGGAATAACAAGACAAGATACTCTTGACATGGCTAATTTAGCTTATGCAATAGGAGACCCGACTCATGGTAGTGGAGCTCAAAGAAAATATGCTCTCTCAGCAGGCATGGGAATAATTGATTATGGATGTACTAATAAAGAAATGGAAAATTTGGGTAATAACAAAGTAGATACTTCTATTGTGTCTACAAAAAGATCTATTGATTCAAAATTAAATTTAAATATAACTCCTTATCCAAAAACTATCGTAGGTTCTTTTAAAGTTAATTAATCAATTTTATATATATAGTTTTTGCTGCCCTTATTATTTTTTAATCCTGAAAAACCTTTAGGTTGAGAATTAATTCTTTCTGTCAGTTCTGCTGCAATTGCACTACAACCTCCTTTTGACTTTATATAAGCTGAAGAATCTGCAAAAAATCCCTTTCTTTGAATAATGTTATAAACCTGCCAAGGCTCCATATTAAATTCGTCTTTCATAAATTGATTTACATTTTCATATGCTTCATCATCTCTAAATATCCCATATTCTCTAGCACAAAAATTAATCCCAAATGAAATGTAAGCATAGATATATGGATCTTTTAAAGCATTTACTGGCGCAATAATAAAGCTAGAAGTAAATCCAATGATTATTCCGGATAAAGATAAAAATTTCTTAATCATACATATTACAAATTTATAAAAATCCTACTTTCTTTGAAATAGTTTGCAATTAAATACTTGTCGCCCTTAATAAAAATTAATTAACAATCAAAATTAATTATTTCTTTTAAGGCATATAAAAAGTTTCACTTTCCTAAATAGAAACTTTGATGGATAATAAATTTATAAGGATAACACGTCCTCCAAGCCTTAAAAATCGCCGAGATCCCTTTATATAAATGAAAAAAAAGTTTAGCTAAGGAAAAGTACATCCTAAAAACTATTACAGGAATCTTAAGGATTAGATATTTTTTATTCAAACTTTAATCAAACTTTTAGAAGAAATTACACACTCTTGCAAACAGAAAAAAAGCCTGCCTATATCCCTAAAAGCAAGCTCTCATGACGATTTAATTTTTAAATATTTATACTGGCAATCTACAATCAAGTTCTATTATTCCTTCATCCATTAATCGACCAATTTTTAAAACTATTGCCATATCTAACCTTGAAAATTGTGATTGATGATTTGTAATCCAATCCAATTCAGATAAAGTTATTACTCCAGTTGTATTAACTTTGAGAAAGAGAATTCCTAAATTCATTTATTTAATTAGTTGCTTTTTTCCTTTAGATATCATTACCACTGGCACTAATAGATATATAAAGAAGGAGATTAAGAAAATATCTATGGTTCATTGTTTTATCTATAAATTTTTTAAATCCTGCTCTATTTTCTCTAATTTTTGATTAATTTCTTTTTGCTCCCTCAATAGAGCCTTTTTCTTTGTTTGAAGTTCTTTGTTAAAGGGGGAATTAAAGTATTTTTGATAAGCAAGGATAAAAACAGCCAGTGCCACCACAATACCTATCGCACCAATTATTAGTAAGGGAGAAGATGGCAAATCGTAAAAAGGTATAGAAAGTAGAAGCATTTTAAAAAATACCTGGAATGATCCAGCCAAAAAGACCGTAGTTTACTACTAATGCCAAGAATCCCATCATTGCCATTCTTCCATTAGTTATTTCAGCATTTTGCCAATAATTAGGTTGTGATTTTTCCATTTTATTTGTAGTTAATTGTTTTAAGTTTTTGGTTAAACGAAACCTGGAATAATTTGTCCGGTAGTTAGATATGCACCAATAGCAGCCATAAGACCAAGCATTGCAAATCTACCGTTAATAGTTTCTGCAACTACTTTTTCCTTTTCAATTGTTTGTGTTTTTGTTTTTGAATTTTTCATTTGATTGTTGTTTAAATAGATTAAATTTTCTTCTTGAAATTGTTTAGTTAAATAAGCGAGGACTAAAGCAGTTAATGAGACCATGAAAATCAAAAAAATTGATAATGTGCTCATTAAAAAATGCCTGGAATAATTTGACCAGTTGTTACGTATGCACCTAGCAATGCAACGAATCCAATCATTGCCCAACGACCATTAACTTTTTCAGCATTTTGAGGGTATCCCTCATATGCAACAGATTCATCTATATATGGAAGAGTTTCTGAAGGAAACATATTTTGTCTTCCATCAGATTCAGTTGTTATGTATGAAGAATTTATCATTAGAACCAACCTGGAATAATTTGACCAGTTGTTACGTAGGAACCAACAGCAGCTACGAAGCCTAGCATTGCTGCCCATCCATTAAATCTTTCTGCTTCAGGAGTCATAATTTTAAAAAAAATATTACGTAAAGAAATATAACATAAATATTAACAGATGTAAAGAAACTTATCTATAAGTTTATATATATAGCGATAATTACACGGATCTGTCACAGTAGCGTACAGTTTTTGGTTTATTTACAGCAACTATTAGACATCCAAGCAGTAACTCAATGAATGACATAATAATTTTCTTACATCTCTAGGAGAAAAAAGGAGCGACAGGGTACGAACTTGCGACCTAGCGTTCCTAAAGCATACTCACGATCGAGAAGAAAATGCTTTACATTTTGTAACAGCAATGTAATTTTTCTTAACAATTGAGTGTATCTCCACGGGTTGATCTTTCTCACAGCGATTTATCTAGTTATGAGGAACTTAATCAAAAAAACTCTAGGCCTGTTATTGCAGTGACAATGGCCTCCAGTCGACAGGGGTCTTCAGTCGTAAGGCATTTGTCGCAAAGTGGTGTTTTTCAGATTAGAGCAATTACTCGTTCTCCCTATAGTAAGAGGGCTAAGGTTTTAGCTAACTTGCCAAATGTCGAAATTGTTCAAGGAGATCTCCTTGAACCAGAAAGCTTAAAAAGAGTTTTTTCAGGGGTTTACGGAATATTTGGCAATACGACGCCCACAAAAGGGTGGAAATTGGGCCGTGGAAGCATGGTTCGTGAATATGAAATAGAGCAAGGGAGAAACTTAGTAGACGTTGTAAAGCAACTGGCTGGATTAGGTACATTAAAGCACTTTGTTTTTAGTTCAGTTTGCAAACCCAAGGACCCTCTAAAGAATGAGCCAGCACCAGGACATTTTACAAGCAAGTGGAATATTGAGGAATACATACTAATTAATGGGTTGAAAAAACTTTCAACAATTCTTCGACCTGTTAGCTACTTCGAGAATTTCGATAGTGATCTTCCTGGTGTGCAGATTTCCGAATCAATTTTCCCGGGAGTTGTCCACAAAGACAAAGTTTGGCAAACCATCGCAGTTGATGATGTTGGACTATGGACGAGGGCTGTTTTTGAACATCCCAAAAGGTTTTGGGGAGAATCAATGAATATTGCTGGAGAAGAGATGACAGGGCAAGAAATGGCGGCCCTATGGCAAAAAATAAATCCCAATGCATCTCCTTCAGTTCGCTATTCAATGATCCCACGAAATCTTATGAATTTCATTGAGCACGATATTGCGCTAATGGCTAGTTGGATAGAAAGAGCAGGATATGGAGCAGATTTGAAAGCGCTCAAAGTCCTAGCGAACGAGCTAGACATAACTATGACCCCTCTATCTTCCTGGCTTAAGGGAAAGGCATCAGGCAAAACAAAAAAAAGATTGCCTAACATTGATTTACAAAGAAGATTTGCTCCTTTACCTAGTCTTCCCAAACAGGGGAATTGATCAAGCTATAACTAGCATCTCACGTAAAGCAAAGGATCTAGGGACAAGCTTCAGGAGTGTTCGCAAAGATACGTCTATGTTTTGTGTAGATTTTGTGTAGATAGAAATTTGCTTTTACTGAGATTCTAGTCGGGGTGATAGGATTCGAACCTGCTACCTAGTGCTCCCAAAGCACTTAACAAGCCCAGTTGTGCACTATATCTACAGACCATGACTAAATAGTTGCGGGGTATTGCAGGATTTGACATTACAAATTAAGAGTTATTTGTCGGTGATTAGTTTTTTAAGAAACTTGATGAAAATAATTCTTAAACAAACTAAATTAATAGAAATTTGTTTTATGAAAAAAATAATTATTTTTAACTTTATTTTTTTACTAATTACGACTTCAAGTTTGTTTGCTAAGTCCAAAGATATCTTTATTGCTCATGGCGGAAGACTTAATTCTGAAGACTGTCACAATGACATAAAAAACAACAGTTATCACTGCCATAACAAAAATAGTCAAAGAGATAAGCTCGAATCGAACAAAAAAAATGCAATTATTGAGAGTTGTTATGATGGGGATACTTGTACAACTAGTGAAGGCGAGAAGATAAGGCTGGCTTGTATTGATACTCCTGAATTAAGAGGACCAAAAGCTCAACCTCTCAAAGCCGAGGCTGCAAAGGATTATCTAAATAATCTAATAGCTGGGAAAAAAGTTTTTATTAAAAGAATTACTAAAGATAGATATGGCAGGACAGTTGCTGAGTTATCAATAAATGGGAAAAATATTCAACAAATTATGTTTAATAGTGGTTATGCAAAAATATATTCAAAATATGCATATCAATGTGCTTGGTCAAGATAGATGGCATTAAACGAAAAAAAGAACGAAAATAATGGATTCACACTAATCGAACTTGTTGTTGTGATTGGAATCTTATCAATACTGAGTAGTATTAGTTTGTTCTATTTTAATGGCGTTAATAGAAAAGCTAGAGAGGTCGCAGCTCAAAACGCTCTGTTAACGATTAAGAAGGAATGCGAAACGAATTATGCGTATTCCTTACCCCTATTTTATCAGGATAAAAGGCTCCAAAAATATGCAATCTTATCTAACGGACAAAATAGTTGCTATGGAAATTCAATAACTGGTCTGGTGAGTGCAGTGCCAGAAGAAAAAGATTTAAGCCCTTACTATTACTACAATTTTAACGATGGAGAATTAAGTTGTGCTTACAAAAATGGAGAAAAATTACCAATTTCAGAATGTAATAGCAATAATTTAGATAAATCCAAACATAGTAGTAATAACGATAGTGATCAAGATAACGATGAACCTCCCAAAAAATATAAATGTGCAGATATAGTTGACTGGAATTTAGCTCAAAAACTTCTTAGTCAAGGGCACTCATATTTAGATCGGGACAAAGATGGCGAGGCTTGCGAAGTTCTAGCTGATTAATATCAAAGACTAATTACATAAAAATATATGAGAACTTCTACTCAGATCTAGGAAAAGGATCTTTAGAAAAGTCTTGTAAGGTTGTTGAAACTATAAGTAATAAGGTGAAAATAGATTTTGACGAAATATTCAAAGAATTTAGAAGGTTTTGCGTTACCGCTTCGGATAAAAAATGGAATAAATCCTATGTCCCTGTGCTCCGTAAATGCCAAGAGCTATTAGAAAGATCGAAAGGTGAACCATCTGACGGTGAAGAATTAATGATATCTTGCCTTGAAAAATGGGAAGAAGGTAGTAGCTCGAGACAAATTGCAAAAAGAGTAATTTATAAATTTCTTGAGTGGGCAGTTCTTAGGGCAAAGATTTCTAATATGTATGCATCTGTAACAATACAAGAAAGAAAGTAAAAAGGGTTGGTTATGCCTTAGAAGATGAACAAATTCTCCAATTAATAGCTGCAGAGAAGAGTCTTTTGAGCATAGATGGAATAAAGCAAGAGCTCTCCTTTTGAAGAGTAAATAAAGTTGTTGACTCTTACCCTTATCAGCTGCTATAAATATTAGTACAGTTGTACTATATAGTTATGGAGGATTGGCAGGAATGGGATTATCTAGAGGACGAAATATTAGTAAGAAAACGACGGAAGATTTGTATTACTTGCAATCACTTCAGGTACAGCACGACAAGTTCTTGTGTCACCATCCTTACTTGTCCGTTTCATCAAAAGCTTATTCCTCAAGGTGACCATCTAGTTAAGGGATGTAGATACTGGAGAGAGAACGGTAGAATTTTTGCTCCAGAAGCAGCTTGAGCATTAAGTACTTGGTTCTTTAGAGAGAGCATTCAACCTAGTCTATGACTGAGTTTTACATACCTAGCTGGTATAGATATGGGAATCTGCTGGCATAAAAGACTCTCTCATTCCCTGAAAAGCATTGTAAATAATAGGTTTATTAATTTCAGAAAAAGGTTACTTCAAGCGATCTGTTTCTATATTTTTCTAAACTTTCTTCGAACAATTATCTTCGATAAACTTAATAAAATGCTTTGGACTTGGCTGAATAATGAAAAAGTTAACAAATGCCATACCAGCACCATACCAGCAGCCCTATTTCTCGCAAATTATAGACTATGACTGAACCCAATTACTGGCTAATGAAAAAAGAGCGAGATGCATTTTGCTAGTCATAGCAGGGGTTTTATTTTTTACAAAAAATTCCATTCGAACCTCATTCGAACTTTTTATTGATTGACATAAGAAATATAATCTAATTAATGAATTAAATTAAATGGATAAAGATAATTTAAGTCCAATTTTCAAATGGATTGATACTCTACCTAAAATTTTTAAAAGAATAATCTATGCAATTATTTGGATTTCACCTTTTGAATTGTTTGTAATTTTAACTTATTCCTCAACTTCAACTTTATATTCAATTGACCCAAATAGAAATGCAAGTCTCCCAAAATTAGCAAATTATTTACAAGGATTTCCTTTAAATCAATTAGAGAATAGTAGTGAACTTTCCAGACTACTTCTAGATAGGACTAAAGAACTAGAAATTATGGCAGCTCCTTTTTATTTACTATCTATCATTGCTCTTGTTAGTCTACTGAGTTGGCACTTTAAAGGTGCGCCAGGCAACAAAAATCGTTTAATACGTATTTTATTAAATCCTCTTTTATCCGTAATACCTCTACTTTTAATTCAAATACAATCTGTTTTTGGGAGTAATACCGTTAAACAAATAAATTCACTCGTTAATATTGACTTAGAATTAAGCAAGTTTATTGGACTAACAACCTATATATATTCAAATATTTATTCAACCACTATTATTTCTTGTTTTTATTTTATATTTGTTTGTTTGATTGTGATTATGGGGAATAAAAAAGCCAGAAACTTAATTTAAAAGATAATTATTATCAATTACAAATAAACTTTCCTGAGAATTTCCGATCAAATAACCCTATAGCAACCCTCACTTTCCTAAATAGATTATTTTAATGGATAATAAATTTATATCTGGATAGATATTCTAACTTAATTCGAACTAAATAATTTCGCCGAGATCCCATGCCTCAACAGGAACCTAGCTACTGGCTAATGAAAAATGCCCATGACTAGCTATTACTTGGATCTCAAGGAATCATAATTTTTTATAGTTTTAACCTGATTTAATTTTTTTATATAAAACTAAAATTACTTTACCCGTGAAGTTACTTTTAGATATTTCTTCGCTCATAAATTTAATAACTAATTCTTTTCTTATACCTCCAGTACCTGCTCCAATTAATGGGAAAGCAACTGAATTAATTTTTTTATTTAAGCAAATTCTTAAAGCATTTTTTGTAGATTCTCTTATTGATTTTTCTGTAGCAACCCAGAAAATATTTAGCCCAGCTACATGAATAATACCTTTGAAATCTAATTTGCCCGCTGAAGTAAAGACAGCAGATCCTGTTTTCATTAATCCTTTTTTTCTTATCTCCTTAAAGGGTTCAAACCCACCTTCTTTTTTTATTTGCCCAGATACACCCTGAGGTAAAAGTAACCACCATGGAATAAAATTCTTATTCCATGAATTTACTATTACTTCAACTGATTGCTTTAACAGATCCCCTTCTACAATTTCAAGACTCATATTTGTTTAGACTTTTGATATCTGGTATAACAAATCAATTAAATAAATACCAATGCCTAATGGACATGAAGATCACCCAACTATAGCTGAATCAGTAGTTTTCTTTTTAGTCTATCTAGGACTTGGGTTTACAGCATTTACAATATTGGGCAACTTATCAGCGGGCATTTGGATATTGATAATTTTAGTTAGTTTGTTAATTGTCTTCTTACAGAATTTGCATAAATTTAAAAAATAAAAATTATCTAATTTTTTTAAAAAAAATGAAATTATCAAATGTTTTAGAAGATAAATTTATTGGTTCTTTCATTGGCTTATCTTTAGGAGATGCATTAGGAGCTCCTTATGAAGGTGGTTTGATTGAAAGATTTTTATGGAAATTTTTTTCAAAAACACCTACAGGAAAAATGAGGTGGACAGATGATACACAAATGTCTATAGATATAGCTGAAACCTTAATTGAAAAAAAGAAAATAGATGTGAATTTTCTTGCCCAAAAATTTGCATCAAGTTATAAATGGAGCCGAGGATACGGACCAGCAGCAGGAAAAGTTCTTAAGTCCATAAGGAAGGGAACTCAATGGGAGATTGCAAGTCGGGAAACATATCCAGAAGGTTCTCTTGGCAATGGCGGTGCTATGAGATCACCATTAATTGGTCTAATGTACTTTGATAATGAAGCCCTACTTATAAAAGAAATTAGTAAAGCCACTAAAATTACACACGGACATCCTTTAGCAATTGAGGGGGCAGTTTTAATTGGTCGAGCTATTTCTTTAGCTTTAAATAAAAATAATTCTATTGATATAATCAAAATAATTATTGAGCATTCTAAAGACAATATTTTTAGAGAAAGATCCCTTTTATCACTAGAGTGGTTAAAAAACAATTCAAATATTTCTCCAAAAGAAATTTCTAAAAACTTAGGAAATGGTATTAGGGCTACTGATTCTTGTATAACATCGATTTATCTGGCATTAAGATTTAATTCCTCTACATTCTTGGAGATGATTAAATTTGCAAGGAGATGTGGAGGAGATGTTGATACTTTATGTTCTATGTCAGGTTCGATTTGGGGAGCTTTTAATGGTTTTAAAAATATTCCAAAAGAATTATTTTATGATTTAGAGGATGGCAATAGGATTAAATCTTTGGCGTGTAATTTATATAAAACTAAAAGGCAATTATCGGAGAAAATAAATTGACTGAAGAAAAGAAAAAGGAGTTAAAACCGCCATGGGGAGAGCCACCCCACTTTTGTTCAGTTTGTGGGAAACCAGGGCATTGGAGTGGATGGGAACTACATGGTCCTCAAGCTTTATGTTGGTGGCACGACTTACTACAATTTACAGATACAATCACATATCTTTTCTTAGCATTTGTTCTCACAATAGTATTAATAATTGTTCCTTTTATAAGTTTTTGGATAAAAGTTTCTTTAATAGTTTTACTTTTTCTAGGTTGGAAAAATCCATGGAGATTTTTAAAATAAATTTATCAAGATTAATCAAGTTTAAGTTGATATCAAAAAACCCATACCACCCATCACTTTCCTAAATAGGGACTTTGATGGATAATAAATTTATACACAAAAAAGTTTGGATAACATGTCCTCCAAGTCTTAAAAATCGCCGAGATCCCTTGATATGACTGAAGAAAAGTTTTAGTTAATGAAAAGTGAGCGCGTCTAGCTATTACTGGGATCTCAGGCAATCGTAATTTTTTACTCAAACTCTACTCAAACTTCTACAGACTAAAAAACTAACCGATAATTGAGTTCGGTTCGAAGTAAGAAAACCCTGAAACTATTAATCTCTTTTGATGAATAGTCTTCAAATGATAAAGACACAAAGCACAAAAACTACATTAAGTAGCAAGCTAAGTGTCTTGGAAGTAATCTGCATTAATTAAAAAGGTTTTTGTACTCGTGTGTAGGAGTGCGGGGTTAACCTTGAAACCGCTAGGCTCAAGTCCTTACGAAAAGGAAAAGTCCTTAGTCCACTTATACCGATAAAATACATTTATTACAAGTTTAGGTAACTTGATTTAGCAAACCTATAAGTTTGCTATATATCTAAGTACTTTTACTTATATGTTGAGTTGAAGACTTTAAATAATAAATGTTTGTTTTGGATCTATATATTAATTATGGACAAAGAACATTTAATTGATTTAATATCTAGCAGCATTATTTCTGAGATTAAAGATCTCGAAATTAATGAGGAAAAATTTATTGAAAATAATTATTTAAATAATCTGAATTTAAATCAGCTTAGAATAATTTCTAAAGAATTTATTTTGTAATTTTAATTGAATATTGATTTAAATAAATGAGATTATCTTTACGATCATTTGAATTTTACTAAGTTAATACCTTTTTTATATGAATGATTCAGAAGAATTTAAACCTAGCCTTAAACAAATAAATGAGGATATCAGACCTACATGGGAAGATATCAAAAAACAATCAGAAGTATTAGTTAACAAACTTGGTTGTCCTAGATCATTTGTAGGAGGGATGCTTCATGCAATAGCAAGCGACTTCTCTGATAAGAAAACTTGGGAATAAATGAAAAACTTTTTACTTGCACCACTTTTCAAACTATTCAACAAAAGCACTTTCCTCTCATCACTAAATCAAAACTCGTGCCCTGTTTTAGATGCTGAAGACATAAAAAAGCAAGAACAGAAAGAAGCTATTGAAAGGTTGTACCCATAAACTTTTAACAGAAATTTATCAGATCATATATACGATGTAGCACGGTCACATTGACCCCGTACCACCCATCACTTTCCTAATTAGAGACTTTGATGGATAATGAATTTATACCCAAAAAAGTTTGAGTAAGCCTTATTTCAAGCTTTAAAATTCACTGAGATCCCTTGATATAACTGAAAAAAGTTTTGGCTAATGAAAAGTACATCCGTCTAGCTATTACTGGGATCTCAAGGAATCATAATTTTTTATCCAAACTTTATCCAAACTTTTTAGCGATTGACAGTCTATCTAACATGGAGGGATAAAACCATCTTTATATATTATTTATATTGAGAAAAAAAGAAATACAAACTTTAAGAAGTCGACTCTGAAGGAAAATTTATTTTGAGATTACTGGTAAATTATCAAAAGCAACTTAACAACTAATTCTTTGACTGAAATTCATAGAAAGACATTACTAAATCTTATAAAAGAAAGAGCATACAAGAAAGGTAAATTTACCTTATCTTCTGGTAAAGAATCAGAGCATTACATTAACTGTAAACCTGTTAGTTTATCCTGTGAGGGAAATGCACTTATATCCCATTTGATGCTTGAACATATAGAAGATAAATCTGCAGCAGTTGGTGGACTTACACTAGGTGCTGATCCTTTAGTTTGTGGTATCGCACAGAAAGCATACTACTCAAATAAACATATTGATGCTTTGATCATAAGAAAGAATCCGAAAGGATATGGAACAAAAGAAATTATTGAAGGTAATAAGCCACCTAAAGGATCTATCGTTACAGTATTAGAAGATGTAACTACAACAGGTAGTAGTGCCATCAAAGCCGTAAATGTTTTGCGTGATGCAGGTTACATTGTGAATCGTGTTGTTGCAATCGTTGATAGAATAGAGGATCAAATTGTATGGAAAAATAACAAGATAGAATTTATTTCTCTATACAAATTAGAGGATATTATTGAATGAACTTTTGGCAATTTACACCTCTAATAATTATTGACAGTCGATCTAACATAGAGGGATAAAACCCTCTTTTTTAATGGAATTATTTATAGCTTTAGGATTGCCAATATTTCTATTAGTTGGATTAACACTCCTTTTCATGTCAGATGGTATTCCAAGTTGGGTTCAACAATTCAATAGAAATAGTTCAACTTTATGGAACTTCGGTATTGTTGCAATGGGAACTATGACGGTAATAATTTATCTAGCTAGAAGATAAGAAGTGATCTGGAATAAATCAAATACAGAAGAATTTATAAAAAAAGGAAAGGCTAAATTTGGGCTGAAATATAACTACAGCAAAGTGAAATACATCAATGACAGAACCGAAGTGATCATTGGTTGCCCTGTTCATGGTTTTATACCTATGAAGCCATTTAATCATTTGCGAAATAGAGAAAGTAATACTGGGTGCAGATTTTGCGGTGAAGAGAGATCAAGACAAGCAACTATTCAGAGAAATATTGCAGGGACAAAAAAACAAGAGGTATTAATTAAACAGTTCAATGATTTCTGGGGGGTAGGTAAGTTTGATTATTCAAAGGTTAAATACATAAAAGATGAATCAAAAATAACAGTTATTTGTCCTAAGGAGGGGCATGGAGAATTTTTGATAAAAGCAAGTGATCATTTAAGAGGTACAGGCTGTAAAGCTTGTCAAATAGATAATATGAGGAACGACCTTAAAGATAAGAAAATCGGGAAAATACATATTCTTAGAACAGTAACCAAAGAAGAAAAAAGGGAAAAAGGGAAAAAGGGAAAAGACCTTTATTGGTGGGTTAAATGTTCCTGTGGTAGTGATGAATTTATGATTGCAACAACAAATATTGTTCAGGGTGGAGTTACTTCTTGCATAGTCTGCTCAATTAGAGATAAGCAATTAAGAGTGAAGAAGAGGAACTGGGAGAAGATAAAAGGTAAAAAATTCGGAAGACTATTAATTCATAGACAATGGGGAAGTGATAAAAAATCAAGAAGTCGAGTTTTATGTCTATGTGATTGTGGCTCAACTCATATTGCTGAAGAATATGCCGTCAAAACTGGAGGTACTACAAGTTGTGGCTGTGTACCGAAAGGAGAGGACTCCTATGATTACTTCTTAAAAAATGATGAATACGCAAAAGGTGATTGTTATTTTTATATCGCTGACTTGGATGATAATTATCTAAAGGCTGGTATATCTAATGAATTACCAGTCAGAAAATCAACTCTTAAATACCGCTCTTATGATTTTGAATCCCCAAGTCTTTGTAGGTGTGAAGCTTGGGCAATAGAGCAGATCATTTTATTTGAAACCCAAAACGCTGCTCCAAAAGCAACACCTAAGAAATTTGCATGGTGGGGAGGAGGACAAACAGAAATCAGATTAAGAAAAGTGCATGATTCATTTTTTTATAAAACACGTTTCTATGAACTATTAGAAGAAATGCACATAATTGGTTGGGAAAAGCTTTATCTTGAGAAATTTGGCTCAAAAAAAGAATGCTAGGGTCTACGAAATCCTCGCCTATCAAATGAGTCATCTCTTAATTTTGAGAGAAATTTTTAAGTTTACATATAAAATTAATGGAAGTACGACAACCCCCTACCACCCATCACTTTCCTAAATAGAAACTTTGATGGATAATAAATTTATACCCAAAAAAGTTTGGATAACACCTCATCCAAGACTCAAAAATCTTCGAGATCCCTTGATATGACTGAAGAAAAGTTTTGGCTAATGAACAAAGAGCGAGATGCATTTTCCTTGTCATAGCAAGGGTTTGATTTTTTACAAAAAATTCTATTCGAACCTCATTCGAACTTTCTAGTGATTGAAACTCAACCTAATATCGCTATTAGTCATTACTAGATAAATATCTAACTTCAAAGTCAATAAAGTATGTATTTAAAGAGAACTATCCTAAATCTCTATATCACTAATCAACTCAGATCCTTTTGCACGGATAATTTGCTCTGAAGGAAAATTACTATTAGAACAAGAACATTTTCCTTTTTCTGAATTGTTAATCCAATTAATTATTCCAGTTCTTAGAGGAGAAGGGCACATTTGACTTTCCTTAAGAGAATTCATTTCATCACAATCAAGTGAATCTCCTTGATCGATAAAAAGAATCTCTTTTAATCTAAGTGAACATCTTTCATTCCATTTATCAAAGCAATTCAAATGACTAATAAGGTCATCACATGCATCTTTAGTTGAATTATATTTTTTTTTCTTAACTTGTTTTTCGAAAATAGCTTTAACAAAATCATTAAAGTTAGCTGCTTCTTGAGGCGTAAAATCTGACAACTTCTTCTTTTGTTTTATAGCTAAACCAATATTTTCTTCAATCAATTTCAATCTATTCTCATGATTATTTAATCTTATTTCTACATCATCTGAAGCATCGTTATTAAGATGTTTTTTGAAAAAATCATTTACGTACTCAACTAAAGATTTCCCTTCTTTTCTTGCAATAGTTTTTATTTCTTTTAAAAGATTTGGATCAATATTAATATTAAGTTGAGTCCTTTTCATCGAAAAATCAACTAATAAATGAATAACTAATCATTCATATAATAACCAAATTTTTCATTATTAATGACTGTCAAAATATAATCATTTTATACACTTCTAAACTTGCCAAAATATTCTGAATATATTGACTTCTTGTTTAGAATTTAAAGCTAGTTTTAACTAAAACTCCTGTTACATCATCAGCTCCATCCTTCTGAACCGAAAAGATTGAGGGCGTAATTGAAATACTATCATTGATTTGCATCTGATAAAAAGTCTCCCAGGCTAAAGGGTTATCATAACCATCATCATCCCTATGAGTTTCCGCTGTTCCAATAGCAAATCCTAGGTTATTTCCTTCTTGAATTACATCGTTCCAAAACATCCCAATTGTCCATGTATTACCATCCTCAACAGAATTTGCTGCTGTATCTGGATTATCATCGTTATCTGGATTCTTCCATCCAAAACCAGCACTTATGGAAGAAGGTAAAGCATCTGACTGATTAAAGAAATTGTAAGTACCATTTATTCCATACGAAGAATAATCATTAGCATCAGCACTATTATCTGTATTTCCACCATCAGAATATGTATAAGCAAAGGCTAGAGTATATGAATCATCTACCCATGCAAGCTGTGTAGTAATAATGTCACTTCCTTCATTTGTTAAAATACCGTTAGTAGAAGAGGCATTCTCTGAAACGAGCACCGTACTTGCTATCAAATTATCTTTAGAATAAGTAACTCCTGCTCCTGCACCCATTTTTTTTGAATAGGTATCATTAGCACCTGCTTGATTTAAAACAAATAAAATGCCATCATCACCTGGATAAGAAGTTGGCTTAACACCAAGTAAATCATCTTGACGAAGTTTAGGACCAAAAGTGACTTTGAAATTATCTCCTAAAGGAAACTTATAAAAGAGCTTGTGAACCTCAAGATTATCAGTACTGTTAAATGCTGTATCTAGCCTAGATGCTCCCATCATTCCAAAGGGAGCCATCATATTGAAATTTCCAGCTCGAATAGCGGTCATCAACATGTCTTCTCCTGTGAAGCTAGTCATTCCCATTAACTTTAAGTCGTAATTAAAAGTCACAGCCTCTCTACCTGTTACACCATCAACACCTCCCAAAACAAACGTACTCTTTCCCATAAACATCGTTGATGGAAACGAATCATTCATATTCATATGAGAATCATCATGCATATGATGATCATGATGATTCATTCCTCCTGCATGAATAGCAAGAGGCATAATTGTTCCAACCAAAGCAGGTGCAAATAATTTCTGAGTAGAAAGTTTCATTAAAAATAATTTCTAGGCAATCTAGATTAACTAGTAATTTCATATTAAGATTGGTATAAATTTTTACAATTCCTTTGAAACAAACATTGATCCTTTCTCCAATTTTCTTAATAAGCATCCTATTTAGTCTTGGCTGCACTTCAAAAGTTGAAGAAACAAAAACCCCTGCACTTTTTGAAACCAGAAAAGAGGCTGAAAAAGCTGCTAAAAGTTTTAATTGCACTGGAGCTCATAAAATGGGGAATAAGTGGATGCCTTGCGCAACTCATGAAGCTCATGAAAGTTCTCATGACAAGGACAAAAAGCATCACAATCACCACCATCATCATTAAGTCTTAAATGAAGGATTCAGAAAATACTAATCAGCATAAAACTGACGGTCCTGCACATTGCGGAAGTAAGCCAAAAAAGATTGCAATTGGAATAGCTCCGCTTGGATATATATCAATTGGAATAGTCCCCATGGGCATTGTCACTATTGGAATTGTGCCAATGGGAGTAGTTTCTCTTGGTGTAGTAGCAATGGGAGTAATAAATGCCTCTATTGTTGGGATGGGTGTTTTCTCTGCTGGAGTGACAACTATGGGATTAAAAGTTTGGACTCCTATAGGACCTAAGATTGAACAAAGCACTAAAAAAACTAACTCTTCAGATTCAATAAATATTTATGCCTATCCCACGAAAGCCAAAGCTATTGAAGAAGCCAAAAAACTTGGATGCAAAGGAATTCATAAAATGGGTGATTTATGGATGCCATGCGCAACTCACGGGTTAGGTAAATAAGTCCATAACGACCTTCCCTTTCCTAAATAGATACTTTGATGGATAATAAATTTATACCCAAAAAAGTTTGGATAACACGTCCTCCAAGCCTTAAAAATCGCCGAGATACCTTGATATAACTGAAGAAAAGTTTTGGCTAATGAAAAGTACACCCGTCTAGCTATTACTGGGATCTCAAGGATTCGTAATTTTTTATCCAAACTTTATCCAAACTTTTAGCGATTGACAGTCGATCTAACATGGAGGGATACAACTCTCTTTTTTTGTGCAATGAATGATAGTTTTAAAAAGTTTGTATCCATAGGGATAGCTCCTAGAGGAGTGATTGCTATTGGACTCGTTCCAATGGGCTTTATTGCTATAGGAGGAGTATCAATGGGAATCATCACAGTAGGTGCTGTTGGAATGGGTTTGATTAACGCTTGCTTAGTTGGCTGTGGTTTGATCGTATATGGGATAAAGGTAATGGGGCTTTAATCTTTGTTGAATAGATGAAACGCTTACTACTAGGACTTAATCTACTTGAAAATTAAATAGGTTTTTATTTTCAACTGAGGATTATTAGCAGTTAAAAGAGAGGGAAGACCTTAAACCTACAGAAATTTGGAACGGATTCTGTATAGTTACTATACACTTATGCCCTATTCCTTCTGCTAAATGTATCATTATGAACATATTATTTCTTTTTGAATATCAATCTTTTATTTTACATGCTTTGGAATAGTAGCAGGGTCAGCATCCCAATAATCAAAATCCCTATTGGAGTTTTTATTACTGTTGGGTTACCTGTCGCAATGATTAAGTTCGGCAGAAAGTGCTGAATTAGGAAATAGATGTCTGAAAAGGTTTACATAGGTGAACAGCCACTGAGCTGACCCCCTACCACCCACTACTTTCCTAAATAGAAACTTTCTTCGACTAATATTGTTAGATAAACTAAATAAAATGCTTTGGATTTGACTGACTTACGAAAAAGTTAACAAAATGCCATACCAGCACCATACCAGCAGCCTTATTTCCCGCAAATCATAGACTATGACTGAACCTAACTACTGGCTAATGAACCATGTACCAGTTGTCATAGCAATGGATCTCAAAAATCAGATAAATTCCGTCCACACGTCGTCCACACTTTTAGTTGATTAAAATTCCATCAAGAAAAGCCTAAAAAGTTAAATCTGGTACTGACAAATATTTTAAAAATAAATACTATATGCCTAAATAATTATCTAGGAATTTAAATTCATGATTAAGAATTTATTCATAGCAATCGCTTTTGCTTTGATGCTCATCAACCCAAATATTTCTATAGCTGCCGAATCGCCTGTAGATGTACAAGAAGTCTTTGTAGGTTCTGAAACTATGGATGGTGATGCTCTTAAATATCCAAAAGGAAAAGCAGAAATAAGATTACAAAGAGTCGAATTAGCTGAGGGAGGGATAGTCCCGCTTCACTCTCATCCAATTCCATTATTAGGTAATGTTGAGCAAGGTACAATTGTTGTCAAAAGACAAGGTATGGAAGATCTTACCTATACAGCGGGGGATACATTTATAGTTGGTCCAAAGACACCAAAACATACAATGGGTAATGCAAAAACCGATAATGCAATAGTTTGGTTCGCAGCAATTGGAGCAAAAGATGTTCCAATTCTAATTCCTGCAGAAGGATAAATTTATCTATAAATCAATTTTTTTTTAATTGACATTCGATCTAAACTGGAGGGATAAAACCCTCTTTTTTAATGCGTAAATTATTAATACCTTTATTAGCTGCCTTTGCCTTACCTACTGCTGTTAATGCTGAAAGTTATTGGCTCCTTTTAAAAGTAGGTGTAAGTAGAGGAGCATTTGAAAAAATTGAGATGGGAAGTATGGAACAATGCGAAGAACAGGGAGAGAACTTTAAAAGCAAAAACAAATACCATAGATATTATTGCTTGATTGGTAAATAAATGAAACGCTTACTGCTCCCACTACTAGCTGCACTCGCTTTACCTACTGCTGTTAATGCAAATATTGTTAATTATAAAGCGGAATGCAATAATCCCAGTAATCTTGTTTTAAAAACAGCCTTCGCAAGGAGTGGTTTCTTTAGTTGGCTAACTGAAGAGGATTACAGAGAATCAATTAAATCTTATACAGAGTATTTAGTTTGCTACAAAAACGATGAAACTGCGATCCAAATGGCTGCCACAATAAGAGGTTAGCTTTTGTAGAAATTGGTAGAGATAGAGCTGCATGTGTTGATTGGGCAAAAGGGAAGGGAACCCCTTTATGGTGGTCTACCTTTAAGAAAAAATATAAGGTTTTAATTCAAAGAGGATACGATCATGAAAGTGCTTTTAATGAGGCACAAAACCACACCACTTCAAAAGAAGAAGAGTATGCATATAAAAAGAAAATATGCAGTCCTTATCTTTCAAAAAAGCAATCAATCAAACCATCTATGGGTAAAGAATTTTATCCTCTCCCTTGAGTATTAAAGTTGATTATATTGAAAGCTGATTTATCTTAGAAAAAGATTAGGAGATGGATGCGGATTCTTAGAAGAATTGGACGGCAGTCTCCTCCTAATTACCACTTTGCATTTCTTACCAACTTATATTTCTACAGGAATTTGTGAGGTCGAATATATACTTATATCCAAAGTCGATTAACCCCATACCTGTATCACTTTCCTAAATAGGTACTTTGATGGATAATAAACATATAAAAAATTCTGATTCTAGCAAAATTCTAGCAGATAAATTCCTCGAGATCCCTTGATATGACTGAAGAAAATTTTTGGCTAATGAACAATGTACCAGTAGTTATTGCAAGGGTTTTCAAAAACCAAATGAATTTCAGTCACGATTCATTCACGATTTTTACAGCTAAAATTGATTGAAAAAATTTGATAATAATGGCAATTTCACACTATAGAAAGCAAAGGATAATGCTTTTAGCAAGACTCAATCTTGGTTTAGCTAGTGAAGATAAAGAAGAAATTGATCTATATAATCACTATCAGAAAAATATTTATTCAGAACAACATCAACAGCAGCAATAAAATTAATCTTTGGTAAATTTTGATGCTGAAAATCTTATCTATATAGCTAATATATTTTCAGTACATTAATGAATAAATGAATTTCGCATTTGCAAAAGTCTCAAATTTGAAAGTTAACAGGTCTTCTAAAATAGCTATTACGCTCGCATCATCAACTTTCTTTTTATACGCATTAGGTCAAGCACCTATTTTCAAAAATATTCTTGCAGGTGCCTTTTCTTGTTCTGGCTAAATACAAAACTTGTTTACAAGATAAATTGACAATCTAGAATATCCATTGATTGACAGTCGATTGCTAAGAGGGGCAAATGCTCCTCTTTTTTATTTTCTTTTTTGCATTACTTCAAACATACTTAAATATTGAAGTGGGTACTTGATGCTAAAAACTAAAGCCTTCCAAATCCCTTAGTTCTTTTTTCTGATTTATATCCTGCTTGTACGAATTGAGTATTATCAGTCCCTACATCATAAAGAGTATAATTTTTTCCTGCCCCAATACCAATAACAGCTTTTTGCGGAACTTTCTGCTCTTTCTTACGATTTCCATTTAAATCTTCTACTTCAGAATTAACAATTCCCTCTGTCAATTCCAAATGAAACTGTTGTTTGCTCCTTGCAGTAAATAATCTGTTTACCTGAAGACGTGTAAGTCTATCAAGGAGTGTCAGTGGCGGCGTATCTAGTGTTAAATTTTCGCCAATATCTTTTGAGCTTCCGTGAATTAAACCACAATCAAGTTCAACAAATCCAAATTGAAGTGCTGCTATCCAATCAAGAAATGATTTGTCTACAGCATTCGTAAGAGACTTAACTACTTCTTCACCCTTATTTATTCTCAAAGCTTCAGCTCTTTGATCCCCACGGTAACCACTTTCCAAGAGGATTTGTTCTTCCCACCAACCGTATATACACCATGGTTGTAAATCATTACTTTTTGGATTAATTAACCTATGGAGAAGCCTATTACAGTTTTTTTCAGGACCTATCATATCCCCCAAAACAAAAAGAGTTATATTACCTGGAGTTTTTTTTAAGTCTTTTTGAATAAGTTCATAAGTATCTAGATCCCCTTTAAGACCACTTACGAGTGCCCAGCGTTCTATCATCTTTCACAAACATGAGATGCATCTTCAGCTTGTTCTGCAAATTCGAATCCATTTTTTAAACGCCATGCAAAAATCGGAGGAAGACCGGCATCTATTATTGCTTTACACGTAAGTTCAAGATCATATTCCACTTCTCTAATTTTTACTTCATTTGTGACTTCGTTATAAACAACATAAGTAGCTTTAGTTCCTCCATGTCTTGGCTCTCCTACTGAACCTGCATTTACTATTCTTCGCATCGGCAATTGAATTTCTTTTTCTTGAATATCTTTGGGAGCAGCGTTTTTGATCTTTACAGCAATTGAACCATCTGCTAATTCGCGAATATAAGGTTGATGAGTATGACCACAAAATAGAATCTCTGCTCTGGCATTTTCAACTCTCTCAAGAGCTGCAAATGCATCCATATCTGGTAAAAGATATTCATGTTGACTATTAGGACTACCATGAACAAAAAGACATTTATCTTTACGTATTGAGTAGGGTAGATTAGCTAGATAATCCTTATTTTCTTTAGTTAATTTATCCGTAGTCCATTGATGAGCAAAATGACCTCTCTTTTCAGCAAGCTGAGAAGGATAACTACAATCGCAAGCATCTAATCCATCAACAACGTCTTCGTCCCAACATCCCTGACAAGTAGGAATTTTTTTATCTCTTATTAACTCAATAACCTCATTAGGTTGAGGACCATAACCCACTAGATCTCCAAGACAGGTAATATTTGTAATTCCTTGGAGTTCAATATCTTTTAAGACAGCCTCTACTGCAGGTAGATTTGCATGTAAACATGAGATGACAGCTTGATTCATTTTTAAGTTAACGGCGAGCAGTTTGTAGTTGTGAATTTCTAAGTGAAGTTTGATGATGATCTAGTACAGCATCATTAAGAAGACAATTATGAATCGTTGATTTTATTGACTCGAAGTTTAAATTTTTCCCTTGTATAACAATTTCAGAACATCGTTCTGGTCTTCCATTAAGAGGGGCAACTTGGTTTAATGTTTGATATTGAGATCCTTGCTGACTGACTATCCAGTTAAACAAGATGTAACGACCATCCGGCAAGTTCATTAATGCTTTGGCTCTATATACATCCCCATAAGCACCATTAACTAATTCAAACCAAAAAGTATTCAAGCTTGCAGGGTCCCAAATATGCTTTTTAAGATCAAGGCTTATTGATTCAATTGCTCTAAAATCTAAAGTATCTTTTATTGATAATTCTGGATCTCTACCAAAATGAAGATATCTATTTGGCTGGAGATTATATTTATCAAGTTCATTAAGAATTCTCAGATCAACTCCATTAATACCTTGAGATTTAGGTATAAAAAATTGTGGAAATTCAATAATAATTAAACTGTTTTCTTTATCTTTCTCTGATATTGAGTTTGAAATAGATAAGTCTAATAAGTTAGGAATTTGATCTTTCAAAAAAGCAAAATCAATTTTTGAATTTATAGCTTGCTCTAAATTAATTTCTGAATATCCTCCAAGACGTAAGTAACCACAATTAGCAGAATAATTCTTAAAAGTATTTAGTATCCAATTTGTCTTACCGCATCCAGGCGAACCTGATATTAAACAAACTTGACTCATAAAAAAAATACTACCTAATGTATAAAATTTACACCAATATGAAAATGAAAATCATTTCTGTATTTGTTTTTAAATATTCATTTTATGACTTAAGTGATAAAAACAATATTTTTTAGAGAATCAATTACCCCATAACACCCCTCACTTTCCTAAATAGGAACTTTGCAGGATAATAAATATATAAAAGCGAATAGTATGATATTACATTCACGATTCGTTCACGATTTACAGTTTCCTCCAAATCCCTTGATATGACTGAAGAAAAGTTTTGGCTAATGAAAAGTGAGCGCTACTAGCTATTACTGAGATCTAAAGGAATCGTAATTTTTTATCCCAACTTTATCCAAACTCTTTAAAGGCAAAATTTCTCTCCATCAGCTATTAAATAATTATCCGTAGCACATTTGATTTCATCTGATTTAATAATCAAATTAGAGGAATTATTTTTAATTTCATCCTCATTTTTCTCACCAAAATCTCTTACAGATCCATCTAAAGAACAATAATTAAAACGAGATGATCCATCTGAGAACATTTTTTTTGTAAACTCATCGCCCATTGAGATTGCTTTTTTAAATTCTTTACATGCATTGTTTGTATCTCCAAGATTATGATTTATATAACCTTTTAGTCCATAAGCAATTGCTACTGATGGATCTTGTTGAATCAGTTTATCTAGATAATTAATGGCATCAATATTTTTATTTAGTTCAATCGAAATTTGTGATGCTTTTAATAAAGTTGCTTTATCTTTTTGATTTACTCTTAATGCTTTATCTATAGCCTCCTTAGCCTTATCTAAATTTCCATTTTTCATAGCTTCAGTTGATCTTTCAACAAGTTTCATTGAACAAATAGAACTTTGATTTAATAATGTTTTCAAGTATCTTTTCTCTGCCATATCTTTAGTAAATGCATTAAGGTCATGGCTATAGTCTCCATTTAATGGGTCACAATATCCAGAAACTTGGAAAAATGGTTTCTCTAAAGATGGACTGAATATACGGTAAAAAAAGAAATCACCGTCGTTCTTCTCACATATTCTTACGAAAGGGTATTTTGCTGATGGGTCTTCTGATAATTCTTGATCAAAGCATTTTTCTTTTGTTCCTTCAGATGTTAAATCTTTTGTAAGTGGAATATTTGTTATAACTGAGTTTTCCTTAGTATTTCTTAAGCTGCTTGGATTAGCATTTTTGCAAAAAATTCTTATGCTCTCTTGAACTAAAGCATCACCTTTCTCTTGAGAAATCACTAAATCCAAATTACCATTAGGAACTTTTCGAGATCCTTTAGCTTTAAAATTTTTACAATCTAAAAAAACTTCAGATAAAACTCTTTCTTCATCTTTTATTTCTATATCAAAGGTATTATCTGTTTTAAAAAAACAAAATTCAAGTTGAAATTTATCATTATATTGACATATTCTTTTTTCCTTTAATTTTTCATTTGAATTGAGCTTTTTAGGCTTTGAGATATTTAAATTATTTGATAAATTTTTCGCACATTTATCATTAGAAAATATGATATTTTTTTGGGTTTTTTGCCATTTTTGATTTAGAAGTTTTAATTCTTCGATATCATTTTCTAATAGAGCTAACTTTGAACCCTTTTTATTTATTTCTTCAAGTAATGGAATCATTTGATTATGATTTTTACACCAATTAGCAGAATAAAATTTATACCCTTTGCTTTTACTTTCATCCATCAGCAAGCCTAATGAATTTCCTGCTTTTCTAATTTCTGCTTTTAATTTAATTTTTTCTGATGCTTCTCCTCTTGGAAGTTGATCACATTTATTAAAGTAAAGACATCTAGAGTATAAAAACACGTAATAAATTACTATTGAAGCTATTGATCCACCTGTTATTAATAAAATAATTAAAAACCATTTAAAGAATTTATTTAATTTAAATTTTTTATCCTTTTTCTCTTCTGTTTTTTTACTATTCATAATTTTATATATATTTAAATATGGTTAAAAATTAAATTTAGTAAAAGATTTAGACATCCCTTTATTTGAACATTGAAATATATTTAGAGGAAATATTTAGACCAAAGTAAAAAAAGTTAACTCAAATAAAAATACTACTTTCACAAGTAGAAACTTTGATGGATAATAAATTTATACCAAAAAAGTTTGGATAACACGTCCTCCAAGCTTAAAAATTCGCTGAGATCGCTTGATATGACTGAAGAAAATTTTTGGCTAATGAAAAGTGAGCCTGATGCTTACAGCATAGATACCTTAAAGACTGATAGAGTAACTTTATGGGATGGTATAAGAAATTATCAAGCTAGAAATTTCATGAGAAAAATGAATAAAGGAGATAAAGTTTTTTTCTATCATTCAAACTGCAAACCCCCAGGTATAGTTGGACTTATGGAGGTGATAGATCTAAATATTGTTGATCCTACGCAATTTGATAAAGATTCAAAGTATTTTGATCCAAAATCGAAACCTGAAAATCCTAGATGGGATTGTGTAAAAGTAAAATATATATCTAAGTCAAATAAAATTCTAAGTTTACCTGAATTAAAGATTTTATTCAGTGAGAATGAGTTATTAGTTGTGAAGAAAGGAAATAGGTTATCAATATTACCTGTCCGACATGAGATAGCAAAAATACTACTTGAAAAAATATAAAAAATTTTTATTCATTAAAATTCATAGAAAACATATTCCCAATATAGAGTCTCGTTAAATCTCTATTTTGAAATCCTTTTTGCATCAAGAAACCTGCAATAGCAGCTTGTAATAACCTGTATTGATCCCAGTTAGGATGTTCTTCAACAAATTCTTTCATAGCCTTTTGAAGATTTTCTTGAAGTTCACATTTGAAACTAATGACTTCATCTTTTTGCTTTAAAACTATTGGATTTACTTTGTTATTTAACTCTTGCATGTTCAGAAAATTTTTTAAAATTTAAAACTACAAGATTTAGTTTTCTTCAAAATCACTAAATCGTCAACAAGTATGAATAAGATACGGTCTCAGAAAATAGAATAATGAGAATATAGTTATTTCAAGGGGGTTCAAGGAACCTAATATTTGAAAAATAAATCTTACTGAAATATAAAGAATTATATAAAACAAATAGTTTTCCACATACTTTAGTTCATCAGCTATTTTTAAAACTTTAGTTGTGGAAAAGTTGTGAAAAATTTTTTCTGGCTAGGGGAAATATTTTAAAAAATTTCCAATTTTATTTATCTTTTAATCCATTGATTCCCACATTTTTTTTATTTCATAACATAAACTTTGTGCTATTGGTATCGGCCAATACATTTCAAAAGATCGCGTTTGGTCTTGACTTTCAAAAACAAATCTTAAACTCCATTCATTCTTTTTCCCTTCTAACTCAATATACCAAGGTAATTGCTCTATTTCTAAAGTAATAGCCTCCTCATCCATTAATTCATTACTTATACTCAATATTTGTGAATTAAGTCTTAAAAGTAAAAGATATAGTGAATAAAATTCACTTCTTTGTAATTCAATTGACCAATTATCAACCCCAATCAAGAAACAAAATTTGCCTTTTTTAAAATCTCTAAATAATCTCCATCTTTTTTGCTCTTTTAACAAAATTAACCAGGGAGCAAATCTGGTTGGTCTTGTTCATCGCTTAGTTCAATAATAGATCTTTGAACAGGTTTAATAGTTGACTCTTCTAATAGTCCATCAAAATCATCAAAACGCCTTTGTTTAGCTCTAAAAGCAATTCTTACTGTCGTCAAGTATCTATTAGTTGATTTTCTTATTAAACTCTCACCTCTTTTAGCAAGATCATTAGAATCAACAACTCTATTATTTGATATGTTCATAAAATCTTTTTTAATTTTTATTATATATTCTACAATTTATTGGCCTTATTAAAAACATAAATTACAAAACGAACTAAATTGATTTATAAAAAGCTTTATATGGAAAAAAATTTATCTGGAACTCTTGCTATTGATTTAGGGAATACTAATACTGTAGTAGCTTTTCAGGATCAAAAAGATATCAATTGTGTTTTAGTTGAGATACCAAATATAACATCATCTCCAGGAGTTATCCCTACAGCAGTTTGGTTCGAGGAACCTTCAAAAACTTTGAAAATTGGTATTAGTGCTTTAAAAATGAGGGATAAATCTAATGCGGATTTGTTTTTTCATTCAAATTTTAAAAGATTAATTGGAAATCCTATAGAAAAATTCAACCAAAAAAATATTTTACATCCTACTGAATGTGGCGAAAAATTTTTCAAATTTTTGTGGGCAAACATTCCTCAAACATACGAAATCAAAAGGCTTGTTTTAACTGCTCCAATTGATACATACAAGGGTTATAGAAAATGGTTAGTTAACCTTTGTGAAGAGATATCAGTAGATGAAATAGCTCTAGTTGACGAGCCTACTGCGGCAAGTTTAGGAGTTAATGTTCCATTTGGCTCCAAAATTATGACCTTAGATATTGGAGGAAGCACTATAGATATGAATATAGTCAAAATAGAAGGAGGAGAAGGAAAATCTAGCCCAATAGCTGAACTATTGAAATTTAAAGGAAATGATGTAAGCTCAATTTCAAAACAAAAACTCAGGTGTGCTGAAATAATCAGTAAAACAGGCTCAAAAATTGGTGGTAAAGATATTGATCAATGGATAGTTGATTATTTTATTCCAGATAATAAATATGCAGTTAATCTTTTAAAGGCAGAAGAAATAAAATGTAAACTCAGCTCATCGGCAATCGAATATGAAACTAAGTATCCAACAATATTATTAACTGAAGGAGATCAAGAAAATGAATTTTATCTTAGTAAAGAAATATTGGAGAAAATCATTATTGAGAATAATCTCCTTAATCACCTTACCTCCTTACTTAAAGATTTATTAAATGAAGCAAGAGGCAAATTTTGTACCGTAGATGATTTAAATTCAATTATTTTGGTTGGGGGTGGCACTCAAATACCATTAATCAGAGAATGGATAACACAAAACATTTCAAAAATTCAAATAAAGTCTCCTCCTCCTATTGAATCAATAGCTTTAGGAGCTTTAGCAATGACCCCAGGGGTTACTATTAAAGACATATTAAACAAAGGATTATCCATAAGATTATTTAATAAAAGAGAACAAAAACATTTCTGGCATCCTATTTTTTGTAAAGGTCAAACATGGCCAACTGATACCCCATTTCAACTGGTTCTTCAAGCTAGTAAAAATAATCAGAAAATATTTGAAATAATTATTGGAGAAACAAAAAAAGAAAGAGAATATGATGTAATTTTTGAAAATGGATTACCAAAATTATCAGAGGTTCAAAGTGAAGAAGAAATTATTAAATGGGACAAAAATCCACTCAAAATTGAACTAAAAAATAAATCTAATCTTGGAGAAGACATCTTAAAACTTTTCTTTGAAATTACTAAAAAAGCTGATTTATTAGTTAAGTGTTTCGATATCAAAGATGAATTTTTAGGAGAATATAATTTGGGAAATATTTTCTGAACTAAAACTACTCAAGAAAAACTCCTTCTTCATTATCAATATTATTTAGACGTAAACTAATACTTTCATTCTTACTGGTTGGAACTTTTTTACCACAAAAATCAGGTTGAATAGGTAATTCTCTATGACCTCTATCTACCATTACTAACAACATCACTCTTTGAGGTCTGCCCCATGAATATAGCGCATCCATTGCAGCTCTAATTGTTCTACCTGTATAAATAACATCATCTATCAAGAGAATTTCTTTTTTCTCAATAGGAGTTGGAATATCAGTTGCTTTTATTAGTCGAGTTCCAACTCTATTTTGATCATCTCTATAAAAAGTTGGATCAATTATGCCTTTTCTTATTTTTAAACCTGTTTTACAGAATAATTCTTTTTCTAGAACTTCGGCAAGATCAATTCCTCTAGTAGGAATACCAACCAAAAGGAGGTTCTCTAGGTTTTTTACTTTTTCAATTATTTCGGAAGTTAAACGTGAAAGAGTTTTTCTAAGCTCTACATCAGTAAGTATTACGATCCTTTTTGTTTTATTAGGCATAATTTATTAATAAATAGAATTCATTCAAAATTTTTCATAAATTAGCAAAAGCTAACTATTTTAAATATAAATTGTTAAATAGCATCTTTTAAAGCTAAATTTAAGATTGGATCACTGAACAATGAATTTGATCTAAATATGTCAAAGATTAGCAGCAAAAATATAAATAGATTAAATGTTCCTCAGAGCCCTGTAGTGCTTGCGATACTAGATGGATGGGGATATCGAGAAGATATATCCGATAATGCTATAAAAACTGCTAGTACTCCAATCATGGATTCATTATGGCATGCATATCCTCACACTCTAATAAGCGCTAGCGGCTCTGATGTAGGTCTCCCAGATGGTCAAATGGGTAATTCAGAGGTCGGGCACCTTACTATCGGTTCGGGAAGAATAATCCAACAAGAACTTGTAAGGATTTCAAATGTTGTAAAAAATAATCAGTTAGGCATAGTGAATCAGTTAAAGGAGATGGCTAATTCATTAAAGAAAAACAACTCTACTTTGCATATCACAGGATTATGTTCTGATGGAGGCGTACATAGTCATATTGATCATTTATTAGGTTTAATAAAATGGGCATCCGATAATGATATTAAAAAAGTTGCAATTCATATTATTACTGATGGAAGAGATACTCCCGCAAAAAGTGCATCTAAATATCTAAATCAAATAGATTCATGCATAAAAAAATTCAATACAGGTAAGATAGCCTCTATATGCGGAAGGTATTGGATAATGGACAGAAATCTTTTATGGGAAAGAACAGAAAAAGCATACGCTAATTTAACTGATCCAGATATTAAACTAACAAATATTTCTCCTCAGGATTACATACAAAAAAGTTATGACAAAAATATAACTGATGAATTTATAGAGCCCGCACGAATGTCTGAAACCTATCTTAAAGATGGGGATAGTTTAATTTGCTTTAATTTTCGTCCTGACAGAGCAAGACAAATAATCAAATCCCTTTCAATGAGTAATTTCTCAGATTTTGAAAGAAAAAATTTTCCAAATCTAGATTTAATTACTTTTACTCAATATGACACAAACTTCCCCGTTAAAGTTGCATTTCCTCCTGAATCTCTCAATAATTTTATCGGCCAAATAGTTTCCGAAAACGGACTAAAACAATACAGAACAGCAGAAACAGAAAAATATCCTCACGTAACATATTTTTTTAATGGAGGAGTAGAAATTCCTTTACCTGGAGAAGAGAGACATTTAATTCCATCTCCAAGAGTCGCAACTTATGATATGGAACCCGAAATGTCTGCGGAAGAGTTAACTATAAGTTGTTCTAAAGCAATAAAAAGTGGAAACTATTCATTTGTTGTAATCAATTTTGCTAATCCTGATATGGTTGGTCATACAGGCAATATGAATGCAACAATTAAAGCTATAGAAACAGTAGATAAATGTATAGGTCAAATAGTTAATGCTACTGGAGAAATGGGTGGAAGCATTCTTATAACAGCTGATCATGGTAACGCAGAGGTAATGAAAGGGCCTGCAGGAGAACCATGGACGGCACACACTATAAATAAAGTTCCATTAATTTTTATTGAGGGTGAAAAAAGAAAAATCCCAAATATGGGAAATGATATTTATTTAAGGGATAACGCTGGCTTGGCAGATATTGCACCAACTTTATTACAATTATTGAATCTCCCAATTCCAAAAGAAATGACAGGCAAATCTCTAATTAAAGAAATCGAGTTAAAAGGTTATAATAAGGTCGTACAACACGTCTAAAGTAAATACAAGCTTTTTATTTAAGCAATGGTTCAATTTTTTAGTTGGTTATGGGTTCTTTCAGGAGTTCTTCTAATACTTTTAGTTTTACTTCATAGTCCCAAAGGTGATGGAATGGGAGGCATCGCAGCCAGTGGAAGCTCAATGTTCAATAGCGCAAGTAGTGCAGAAGCATCTCTCAACAAAATAACTTGGACTTTTTTAAGTATATTTTTGTCTCTCGCAATTATTCTGAGTGCTGGCTGGATTTCATAAGTTTTACATTAAAAAAGGGATCATTTAAAATGATCCCGCAAATTAAAAAGTTAAACTATTAACTACTTTTAAGTTAATAATCAAAGTCACCACCCATACCTGGAGCTCCTGCTGGAGAAGATGTATCTTTTTTCTCAGGTAAATCTGCAACTATGCATTCAGTGGTCAGAACCATTCCTGCTATTGAAGCAGCATTTTGTAATCCTGAACGAGTAACTTTAGCAGGATCAACTATACCAGCGGAGGACATATCAACATATACACCAGTAGCAGCGTTAAATCCATCATTAAATGGCTTAGATTTGACGTTCTCAGCAATCACAGCACCATTAGAACCTGCATTTTCTGCAATTCTCATAAGAGGAGCTGTCAGTGAAGCTTCAACAATGTTAGCTCCAATCAATTCCTCTCCTACTAAATTTTTGTCAGCCCAATCTTTTAAAATTGGAGATAAATGAGCAAGAGTTGTTCCTCCTCCAGGGACAATACCTTCTTCAACAGCAGCTTTTGTAGCATTGATAGCATCCTCAAGACGAAGTTTTTTATCCTTCATCTCAGTTTCAGTCGCAGCTCCAACCTTAATCACTGCTACACCTCCAGCTAATTTTGCTAGACGTTCTTGAAGCTTTTCTTTATCATATGAGGAATCTGTTTCATCCATTTGCTTCTTAATTTGATCACATCTAGCAGTAACAGCTTTCTCATTGCCCTCAGCTACTATTGTTGTAGTTTCTTTGTTGATAGTTATTCTTCTACCAGTTCCAAGCATATCTAAGGTAGCATTCTCTATTTTCAAACCTGCATCCTCAGTAATAAGTTGACCATTAGTTAGAACAGCCATATCTTCAAGCATGGCTTTTCTTCTATCACCAAATCCAGGGGCTTTTACTGCCGCAACATTTAACACACCTCTTAACCTATTAACGACAAGAGTAGCTAAAGCCTCTTTTTCTATATCTTCTGCAATAATGACTAATGGCTTACCTGTTTTGGCTATTTGTTCCAGAACAGGTACTAAATCTTGTACTAGAGCAATTTTTTTATCAGTCAGAAGGATATATGGTTCATCTAAAACAGCCTCCATTCTCTCGGTGTCTGTTGCGAAGTAAGGTGAAATGTAGCCTTTATCAAAACGCATTCCCTCAGTAACTTCTAATTCAGTGGTCATTGATTTTCCCTCTTCTAGGGAAATCACACCTTCTTTCCCAACTTTATCCATAGCATTGGCAATCATTTGACCTACCTCTTCGTCATTTCCAGCCGCAATAGTTCCGCACTGAGCAATAGCATTACTATCGCTAATAGGTTTTGCATTTTCCTGAATTTTGCCAACTAAAAATTCAGTAGCTTTATCAATACCTTTTTTTAAGGTGATTGCATTAGCTCCTGCAGCAACGTTTCTCAGACCTGCTTTAACCATTGCATGCGCTAAAACAGTTGCAGTTGTGGTACCATCGCCAGCTGCATCATTAGTTTTTGAGGCAGCTTGTCTGATTAATGCAACCCCTGTATTCTCAATGTGGTCCTCTAATTCAATCTCTTTAGCGATTGTGACACCATCATTAATAATTTGGGGAGCACCGAATTTTTTTTCTAACACAACATTTCTTCCTTTTGGTCCAAGCGTTACAGCCACAGACTCAGCAAGGATATCGATTCCTCTCTCGAGCGCTCTACGAGCTTGCTCATTGTAAATAATTCTTTTAGCCATGTTTAGGCAGCAATTTAGTAATAAGTTTTAATAATTTTTGAAACAAACATTTTAGCTTACAACAGCTAAAATATCTTTTTCTGAGAGCAAGACATATTCATCTCCTCCCAATTTAATGTCTGTTCCAGCATATTTGCTGTACAAGACTTTATCGCCAATACTCACTTCTGGAGTTTGTCGAGAGCCATCGTCATTTAGTTTCCCAGGGCCTACCTGAGCAACTTCTCCTACTTGTGGTTTTTCTTTAGCTGAATCAGGCAAAAGGATGCCCCCAGCAGTTTTTTCCTCAGATTCGGAAACTTTAATAAATATTCTATCTCCCAGTGGTTTTACTGTAGAGACTGTAAGTGAAACAGCTGCCATAGATTAATGGAGGATCATGATTGAGACGCTGTGCGTCATAAAAATGGAAAGAGAGATTCTCTATCCTTGTCATCAACAACATAAACGGCGAAGCAGCAATTAAACCATACTTCAACTGTGCGGTTGGCCGAACCCATTTAACGAATCTGCCCATGAGGTGGTATTATTTTCGGATTATGAGCTGTTTAAAATCAGCTATTCATCACCAATCAATAAACAATGGTAGCAACTCCATCAACTTCATCCCAAACAAAAGGCGTAGTTCGTCAGGTAATTGGCCCAGTTCTAGATGTCGAATTCCCTGCCGGGAAATTGCCTAAAATATTAAATGCTTTACGAATTGAAGCAAAAAATCCTGCCGGACAGGAAATAGCCCTCACTGCAGAGGTTCAACAGCTACTTGGTGACCATAGAGTTAGAGCAGTGGCAATGAGTGGCACAGACGGGCTTGTGAGAGGCATGGAGGCGGTCGACACAGGAGCACCAATATCTGTACCTGTTGGAGAAGCAACTTTAGGAAGAATATTTAATGTTTTAGGAGAACCAGTAGACGAACAAGGTCCAGTAAAAACTAAAGCTACTGCGCCAATTCATAGATCTGCTCCAAAATTAACTGACCTAGAAACTAAACCAAAAGTTTTTGAAACTGGAATAAAAGTTATCGACCTTTTAGCTCCTTATAGGCAAGGAGGAAAAGTAGGATTATTTGGAGGCGCTGGTGTTGGAAAGACCGTTCTTATTCAAGAGTTAATTAATAACATTGCTAAGGAGCATGGTGGTGTCTCTGTTTTTGGAGGTGTAGGAGAAAGGACCAGGGAGGGAAACGATTTATATGAAGAATTTAAAGAATCAGGAGTTATCAATGCAGATGATTTAACACAATCAAAAGTTGCCCTATGCTTTGGACAGATGAATGAGCCTCCTGGTGCAAGAATGAGAGTAGGCTTGTCAGCGCTTACAATGGCTGAACATTTTAGAGATGTAAATAAACAAGACGTTCTACTTTTTGTTGATAACATTTTTAGATTTGTTCAAGCTGGCTCTGAAGTATCAGCTTTACTTGGAAGAATGCCTTCAGCTGTTGGATACCAACCAACACTAGGCACTGATGTTGGTGAATTACAGGAAAGGATTACATCTACATTAGAAGGTTCAATAACATCCATTCAGGCTGTTTATGTACCTGCAGATGACCTGACTGATCCTGCTCCAGCAACAACCTTTGCACATTTAGATGCTACTACTGTGCTTGCAAGAGCTCTTGCAGCTAAGGGAATTTATCCGGCAGTTGACCCATTAGACTCAACCAGTACAATGCTGCAACCATCGGTTGTTGGAGATGAACATTACAAAACTGCTAGAGCTGTTCAATCAACTTTGCAAAGATACAAAGAACTACAAGACATTATTGCGATTCTTGGTTTAGATGAACTTTCTGAAGAAGATAGACTAACAGTCGACAGGGCTAGAAAAATTGAAAAATTCCTTTCACAACCTTTCTTTGTAGCCGAAATATTTACAGGAATGTCTGGCAAATACGTAAAATTAGAGGATACAATTGCTGGTTTCAACATGATTTTGTCAGGCGAATTAGATGAATTACCCGAACAGGCATTTTACTTGGTTGGAAACATTGATGAAGTCAAAGCAAAGGCTGAAAAAATAAAGTCAGATAAATAAATATCTAAATATATATTTAACCTTCAATAATTTAAAATTAATGGCAATTTCTCTTAAAGTTTTAGCTCCTAATAAAAATGTTTATCAAGGCGAAGCTGAAGAAGTAATTCTTCCTAGCACTACTGGTCAACTAGGTGTGCTGCCAGGACATATTTCTTTAGTTACCGCTATAGATATTGGCGTTTTAAGACTAAGAATGAATTCTCAATGGAAATCAATAGCTTTAATGGGGGGCTTCGCTGAAATTGAATCAGATGAAGTCATAGTTTTAGTAAACAATGCAGAAATTGGATCTGAAATTAATGTTCAAAATGCTGAACAAGATCTGAAAGAGGCAAAATTAGCAATTAGTAAATTCTCTGAAAATGAAAAAAATCCAGAGAAATTTAAGGCTCTTAAAGAGATTTCGAAGGCTGAGGCTAGGATTCAAGCGGCTAAAAACTAATTTTTAAGCAGTGCCACAAAAAGTTACCTCAGGAAACTTTATCTTGGCTTCTTCTAATTTTTTTGTTTTACCCTCTTCTTGCCAATAATTTATTACTTCTGTAGCTTTATTTAAAATTTCAACTCTCTCATTATCTGTAATCCAACCTTTATTCTCTAGTTCGCTTTTTAATTTTTCCCAAGCATCATCTCTTGGCCAAAAATAATAAGCAGTTAGAGGACTAGGGCCTCCTCCTACTATTTGATCAACAGCTAAAGCCACATTATCAGGTAACCATAATACTTTAATAATGAATCTTCCTTCGTCAGGTTTGGGAGTATAACCCATAGGTACTCCATCCTCATCAATTTTGGCAGCAGCTAATACAGCTGAAGCACCCATCATTCCTGTATTGGGAGAAGAATTTTTAGATTTTGGATAATCACTGTTTTCTTCCTTTTTTTCTGTTGAATTTTGATTTAACTTATCTGATGAGGTCATTCACTTAATTATGTTCAATAAATAATTTATCAGTTTATGGACACATTTTGATTGATTGATTCAAAATTTCTTGATTTTAATTATTGCTACTTTTCTAAAAAAAATTTATCTATCATGTGAAACTTGATAAAAATCATAAATTGCAGCTTCTAATGAATCCCAAAGATCTTTAGGGATATCATTTTCTTCTGCAAACATTCCAAGTTGACTGGCCAAACCTCTTGCTTGAGAAAGTTTAGAATCATACGAATCTGATTTATCCATTTTTAAAATTTAAACTTTATAAAAAATAAATCTATTAACTAAATAAGTCAAATATTAAAATTCTAAATCAGAAATTTCTTTGAGTGCAGCAATACTTAAAATTTCTGGGTTTTTATCTTTAACCAGAACATCATCTTCAATTCTTATCCCAATACCTTTCCACCTTTCATCAATGCTGGGTTGTCCCTCAGGAACTGGTATCCTGTCACTAATATAGATACCAGGCTCTACAGTAAGAATCATTCCATTCTGTAATGGCACTTCATAGTCTCCCATTCTGTATGCACCTACGTCATGAACATCTAAGCCAAGCCAATGTCCAGTTCTATGCATATAAAGATGTTTATATAATTGATTATCAATTAACTCCTCAGTACTCCCGGACAATAAACCAATTTCTTTTAAACCTTCTATAAGGATAGTTAAAGCTACATTATGCACAGTACTAGAATTTGATCCGGTTACAGCACTTTTAATTGCAGTTTTCTGAGCACTCAATACAATTTCATAGATAACTTTTTGCTCTTTGGAAAATTTACCGCCTATTGGAATGGTTCTTGTTATGTCTCCGTTGTAATAATCGGTTAATGAGCAGCCAGCATCTACTAACAACAAATCTTCCTTATTCAAAGGTGAGTTATTTGAAGTGTAATGCAGAATACATGCATTATCTCCTGAAGCAACAATAGAATTATAAGCAGGTCCTCTCGCCCCTTTTTCCAAAAAGAATCCCTCTAAAAGGCCTTGAATTTGTCTTTCATTTTTCTTAGATGAGATAGATTCTCTTACTAGTTCATGAGCTTCTGCTGAAATTTGTATAGCCTCTCTCATTCTCTTAATTTCAAATTCACTTTTAATTAATCTCATCTCATTTAAATAAATTTCTGGCGATTTTATAGAATTTGCACCAAACCCAAATCTTGAGCGATTTTCAAGTTGTTGTGAAAATATCTCCAGTACTATTTTCTCAATTGATGGATACTTACCAATTGAAAAAACGAGTTCATCAGAACCATTTATATAACCAGGCAGTAAATCTCTTAGTTCATTGATTGAGTGAGCTTTATCAGCCTTAAACTCTTTTTCAGCACCTTCTAAACCCCATCTAAAGCCATGCCAAACTTCACTAATTACATCTTTAGGAGCAACAAACAAAATAAATCTCTCTCCCTTTGGCTTATGAGATAAGAAAATGGCGACTGCATCCGGCTCATCAAAACCAGTTAAATACCAGAAATTACTATCTTGTCTAAAAGGATATTCACAATCTGCATGATGTTTTACAAGATTAGCCCCTGGAATAATAGCAGCCTTTCCATCTAATTTATCCAAGAAAATTTCTCTTCTTTCTTCAAATACTCTAGTATTAGGGTTAAACATAAATTCTGTATTGGCGTGTTTTTAAAAAAGATGGAAGAATGAACTAAAAGATATTTAGTATCTAATCTATTTTAATGGAACCAAGTGTTTACGGTTTAATTTTACTTATATTTATTATCTTAATTGGGTCAGCATGTTGTTCTGGAGTAGAAGCGGCTTTTTTAGCCGTAAATTCAATTAGAATTTTAGAAATTGCCTCAAAACAGAAGCCTAAAAGTTCTGCGAATCAACTCCTTAAACTTAGAAAACATCTCGGGAGGACTTTAACTGTAATTACAATTACTAATAATGGCTTCAACATCATTGGAAGTCTTATTTTAGGCGTATACGGTGCATTTGTAATAAATAGTAATTATGGCTTAACCCTGTTTTCAATTGTTTTTTATATTTTAGTTGTCTTAGTTGGAGAAGTACTACCCAAAGCTCTTGGTACAAAATTTTCAGTGCAAATAGCATTATTATCCGTTCCAATCCTAAGAATATTAAATAGTTTAATGAGACCATTCTTAATATTAATAGAGCAAATATTTCCAGTTATTACTGCAGAAAATGAAATTTCAACTGATGAAGAAGAAATTAGACAAATGGCAAAAATTGGAAGTCAGAAAGGTTTGATAGAAGATGATGAAGCAGCAATGATATTTAAGGTTTTTCAACTAAATGATTTAAAAGCTAAAGATTTAATGATTCCTAGGGTATCAGCACCTTGTCTTGACGGGTCTTCGAATCTTGATGAAATTAAAAAACTTATAATGTCAGATACCTCCCCATGGTGGGTTATTTTGGGAGATAAAGTTGACAAAATACAAGGGGTAGTTAAACGTGAAAATATGTTAGCAGAATTAATTAATGGGGAAAATAAAAGATTATTATCAGAAATTTGCGAACCTGTGGACTATATTCCCGAAATGATTAAGGCAGATCAATTATTAACAAGATTTGACAAGAATCATAAAGGAGTAAAAGTAGTAGTAGATGAGTTTGGGGGATTTGTGGGAATTATTGGAGCTGAAGCTGTGTTGTCTGTATTAGCTGGTTGGTGGAAAAAATAAATCATGACTCAATTGAAGATTAATAAAAACTATTTACTTTTAAAAAAATGGTGGGAGACTATAGATCTTACCAACTATGAAAAAAGTTTTTTTAACAAAGAAATAATTTCTTTTAACCAACAATTGTTTAGGCTAAAAGAAAAAAAATTAAGAATTGGCGCATATGGTAAATCAGGAGTAGGCAAATCTTCAATTTTAAACTCTTTATTGAAAGAAGACATCTTCAAAACAGCTATAATCAATGGTTCTACAAAAGAAATACAAGCACAAGAGTGGGGCTTTAAAGATCAAACGCTCAAAGGTATAGAGTTACTTGATTCGCCAGGATTTGATTTCTGCAATAATAAATTCCCAGATAAAATCAACTCTTATATAAATCAAACAGATCTTATTTTATTTGTAGTTGCAGGAGATATTAATAGAAATGAAGTAAGCGAAATCAACTCCTTTATTAAAAATGGGAAAAAAATTATTTTAATTTTAAATAAAATCGATCTTGTGAACAAAACTGAATTAAAAGAAATAATAGAAAATATAAAGTTTAAACTTCCAAAAGAGTTACATATTCCCGTAATTATTAATCATGAAAACAATATTAAAAACTACATAACAAAAATAATAAATCAATATGGAGAAATACTATTAATACTAAATTCTCTTCAGTTAGCTGACAAATTGTTTTTACAGATAAAAGAGCAACGATTAAAAAGAAGACAGAAATTAGCTCAGTCTACTATTGGTAAATTTTCGACCATAAAGGCATCGGCAGTAGCTCTTAATCCTTTTGTTTTATTTGATATTGCTGGTAGTTTTGCATTAGATACTGCATTAATTAGCGAATTAAGTAAAATTTATGGCTTAAATCTGAAGGGCGAATCTACAAGAAAAATATTTAAAAATATATCTATAAATAATTTATTTTTGGGAGTAACTCAAGTTGGTATCAATACTTCTTTCAACATCATTAGGAAATTAATTTTTTTAACAGCACCCTTCACCCACGGGCTATCATTATTACCCTATGGACCTATAGCAATCATTCAAGCCGCAATCGCAATTCATTCAACAAAAATCCTTGGAAAATTAGCAGCTAAAGAGATATTTAGAAGAAGCAAAGTTTCTTATATAGAACCTTTTATTATGCTCGAAAATATAACTTTTAAAGAACCAGAAATACTTAACCACATTAATATTTATTTATCAAATAGGAATATAAATAGTAATTTTGTGAGTTTTCTACCTTAATTTAAAATGGGACAAAGCATTGCTTTATTTGGTACTAGTGCAGATCCACCAACCATCGGTCATAAAAAAATTCTTGAAGAATTATCCAAAGTTTATGATTTTACAGTTAGTTATGTAAGCAACAATCCCAACAAAAAGCACAAAGAAAATATATCAATTCGTAGCCATTTGTTAAAAACTTTGATTGAAGATTTAGATAATCCCAAAATTTTATTTAATCAAAGAGTGAGTAGCCAATGGGCAGTGGAGTCAATCAAGAATTGCAAAAAAATTTATGAATTTAAAAAATTAGATTTTGTTATTGGGAGTGATTTAATTAAAGATATTTTTTGCTGGAAAGACTTTGATAAAATTATTAAGGAAGTAAGTTTCTTAATAATTATTAGAGATGGATATCCTGTTGAATCAAGTGCTCTTAAAATGTTAGAAACTTATAAAGTGAAATTTAAGATTTCAACCATCAAAATCCCAAACATTTCAAGTTCTAAGTTCAGGTTAAACTTTAATTATTCTAATTTACCAAAATCATTAATAGATATTGTTAAGAAGAATAATTTATATGAATCCACTAAATTAGTTGAATGAAGTTTTTACTTGCTCAAATTAATCCAATTGTTGGAGATTTAGAGGGCAATGCGAAAAAAATACTTTATATTGCTTCGAAGGCTTGCTCAATTTCTGCTGATTTTGTTCTCACTCCAGAATTTTCATTATGGGGATATCCAGCCAATGACTTACTTCTAAAAAAAAATTTAATCAAAAATCAATATCAAATTCTTGACCAACTAGCCTTAGATATTAAAAAAAAATATGGGAACTTAAGTATCACAGTTGGGATGGCAGAGATCATAAATGATTCTTTTTTTCCAAATCTCTATAATTCTATTGCGTTACTTGAGGGTGGCGAATGGAAAATAATAGCACGTAAAATTATACTGCCTACTTATGAAGTATTTGATGAGAAAAGATACTTTAGATCAGAACAAAAAGTTTCCGTATTGATAAAAAAAATCAAAAATAAAACTTGGCGACTTGGTATTACTATATGTGAGGATTTATGGGTCAACAAAGATATAGAAGGAAGAGGAATTCATAAAAAAAATCCTATTACTGATTTAAAGAACAAAAAAGTTGATATTTTAGTGAATTTATCAGCCTCCCCATATACCTTCAAAAAGTTAGAGCTAAGATACAAAGTTTCCAGTTTTGCTGCTCAATATCTTCAAGTGCCCTTGATTTATGTAAACCAGATTGGAGCAAATGATAATTTAATTTTTGATGGAAATAGTTTTATTCTTGATAAGAATGGATCTAAAATTAAGCAATTAAAATCTTTTTCAGAAGACATCTCCAGTTGGGAAATTGAGAAAACAAAACCCGAAAAAAATCAATATGTACACTGTGAAATGTCATCAATTTTTGATGCATTAGTCCTTGGTGTTAAGGATTATGCTAAAAAATGCGGATTTAAAACAGCTTTAATCGGATTAAGTGGTGGTATTGATTCAGCACTAGTTACAGCAATTGCTACAGCTGCTCTTGGCAGTAATAATATTTATTGCATCTCAATGCCTTCTAAATGGAGCTCATCTCATTCAAAAAATGATGCGAAAGATTTAGCGAGGAGATTAAAAATAAATTTCAACAGTATCCCAATTTCAAACCTCATGACCTCTTTTGAAGAGTCTTTTACAAAAACCTTAGATTTCGAAATGGCTGAAATAACAAATCAAAATATTCAATCAAGGATAAGAGGTACGCTTCTGATGGCTTTAGCAAATCAAGAAAAGCATTTATTACTTTCAACAGGTAATAAATCTGAACTAGCCGTAGGATATTGCACTCTTTATGGTGATATGAATGGAGGATTATCTGTAATAGGGGATTTATATAAGAGTAATGTTTTTAAATTATGCAATTGGCTTGATAGTAAAAATTCAATTAATCATAGAAAATCATATATGTTAGATATTCATGCAAATATAATTGGAGATAAGATACGTAAAAAAGCTCCAAGTGCCGAATTAGGGCCTGATCAATTAGATACTGATTTTCTCCCACCTTATTCTATTTTAGATAATATTCTTAAAGGAATTATTGAAGAGAAAAAAGATTTAAAACAACTTGAAGAAGATGGTTATAAAAAAGAATTAATTTTAAAAATAATCTCTCTTATAAACAAAGCAGAATTTAAAAGGAAACAGGCTCCTCCAATTCTAAAACTAAGCAGTCAATCCTTGGGAAGTGACTGGAGGGTTCCTATAGCAATATCTTATTAATCACCATAAGGACATTTTTGGATTTTTTTTAAAGGCCGTTTAATTGAATTAAGATTAATACCTTTTTTAATAGCAAGAATTATGCCTGCTGCTTCTAAATAATTATTCACTTCAAAAAGATTAGGATAATCAAAAAACTCATTAGTCACTTTTAATGTATTTTGATTTCTTACAGAAATAATATTTAAACCTTTTTCAATCCCTGCCAGTACTGCTTCTCCACCTAGCGCCCCATAAGGAACTACCATAGATTCAATTTGATTAGGATGTAATGATATTGTTTCCTGTATATTAGGCAATTCAACAATATCAGGCGCATTACTTAAACCAATCAATACTGATGGTAAAAAGGTATATCCAATTTCCTCTGCAGCAGCCCGAGGATCTAAATTCTCATTCAACTCAATTGGATCTAATGCTGGTGCATGAGCACAGGGAACTTTTAAGAATTTACTAATTAGATGACTTATGACCGCCTCGACTCCAGAAATAGGGTCAACTCCTTTCCCTTCTCGATAAATATTTGTTTCTAAAGAATCTGAATCATCTGAAAATTTTGCCACAATTGCTATTGCAGTAGCTCCTTTTTCTATTAAACATTTACCAGCCTCAATTAGAGTATCAGGATTTTCAATTATGCCGCCACTAATTTTTAAAGAGTCAGAGTCAAAAACTATGTTTAATGGTTTTTTTGTAACCACATAAGAATGAACGTTAATTCCTAAAGTAGAAACACACGCATCAGCGACTTGTAAATGTCTTACTAATATTTCTCTTTCAATTCCTGAATCAAAAATTATTCCAATTTTCTGTTCCTTGACCTTTTTTAAACCAATTTCTCCCTTAGCAAGTCGATCTAAACTATAACCCTCAACATAAAAAATATTTTGATCTTTTTCAGAAAGGTTACCACCATTCATAACATTTGGATGAGTAATTAAACATCCACTTGCCGATGCTAATAATTTAGCCGTAGGAAGTGCATCCCCAGCAAAACCTCCTATCTCGCAACCTATACCAGTTGGCACAATAAATATTGTTGGTGAAATTTCCATTAATAAAAATCTTTCAATTTATATTCTTTCAATTAGCTAAGACAGCTTTAATTTTAAGTTTTTTCGTTCCAAAAGAGTCAATAGAATTTTGAATATCTACAATTGACCATCGAATTACATCACCTTTTTTTTCTAAATTTGCAATGATAAATTCCCTTAAGTTTTTTAATTTTATTGACACTGGCCAATCCAAATAAAAATCAACTGAACTTAATTTCATTTTTGATACTTACCAAATTGATCATTATATAAATCATCTTCGACCTCTTTACCAATAACAATATCCAAATCTGACTTAGGATAAGCCACGCACAAAAGTGAAAAGCCTTTTTCCCTCAAGTCATCATTTAATCCCATTGCATCCTCTTGATCTACAGATCCTTCCAATATCATGGATGCACAATCTGTACAAACTCCTGAACAACAACTATTTGGTAAATCTATTCCATTCATTTTTGCCGCTGAAATAATATCTTGATCTTCAGAACATAAAAAACTAAAAGTCTTTTGCTCAAATCGAACTTTGATATTGTATTCAGCCATATTCTTAGTATTCTTCCTAAACTGCTGAACCTCCCACAACTTCTAATATTTCTTGAGTAATAGCAGCTTGTCTGGCTTTGTTATAGGTTAGATTCAAAGTACTTGCTAATTCTTTAGCATTATCACTAGCATTATTCATAGCAGTCATCCTGCATGCGAGTTCTGAAGCTGCCGACTCTTGAAGAGCTCTTAGTACCTGATTCTGTAAATATAATGGTAATAACGAATCTAATAGTTGATCAGGACTTTGTTCAAAAACAATATCTGATGGTAACTTCTCTGAATCACTTTGATCAATATTTGATTTCTCAACAAGTAACTTACTATCTTTTGTAGTCAACCTAAAAATTTCATCATTTTCCTCAGCAATACCTTGAGGATCTAGTGGCAATAATGTTTGAACGACAGGGGCGCAACTAACTAGAGTTATGAATTTCGTATAAATAATTTCTACCCTATCAGAATTTTCCGAAAGAAATTCAGCTAAAATCTCATTTGTAACTCCCTCAGAGTCCTTGGCTGTCGGTACCTGTTCCAGCTCTTTAAATGTGCTTTTAATTGTGTATCTATCTTTCCTATTTTGGAAATAACCTATTGCCTTTTTACCAACTAAGATCAAATTTGGTTCATAACCTTGTTTAATCAGCTCTGCATACCTAATTTCCACCTTCTTGATTATGTTGGTATTGTATCCTCCACATAATCCTCTATCAGCAGTTATGCATACCAAAGAAATTGTTTTTACATCTCTTTTTGATAGAAGAGGAGAATCCACAGCTTCAAACTGAACTCTAGATTGAATATTTTCTAAAACCCGAGCAAGTTTATCTGCAAAAGGCCTACTCTTAAGAACTTGATCTTGTGCCCTCCTAACTTTTGCAGCTGCAACTAATCTCATAGCTTCTGTTATTTTTCGTGTATTTTTAACAGAAACTATTCGATCTCTAATTTCTTTAAGATTTGCCATGATATTCCCTTAAATAAATTTAAACTGTGGCAAGCATTGAAGATTTAACTTCATTAATCACCTCTTTGAGTGTTGCTTCTAAGCCATCATTCAATTTCTTCTCTTTAAGAATCTCCTCAATAAATTCTGCTTTGTTTAACTTAAGATATTCTCTTAGTTCAGCAGCAAATTTAGTTACATCTTCCACTGGAACTTCATCAATAAGGCCCTTAACACCTGCATAAACAACAGCAACTTGTTCAGCAAGATTTAATGGTGAGAATTGTGCTTGTTTTAGTAACTCTCTTAATCTTTTCCCTCTTTCTAGTTGTTGTTGAGTTGCTTCATCAAGATCAGAAGCGAATTGAGAGAATGCTGCTAATTCATCAAATTGAGCTAATTCTAATTTAAGAGTTCCAGCAATTTTCTTAATTGCCTTTGTTTGAGCAGCTCCTCCCACGCGGCTAACAGAAATACCAACATTAATAGCTGGTCTTAATCCTGAGTTAAATAAATCTGCACTCAAGAATATTTGTCCATCTGTAATTGAAATAACATTAGTTGGAATATAAGCAGAAACGTCACCTGCCTGAGTTTCAATAATTGGAAGAGCTGTCATTGAACCGCCGCCCATATCATCAGATAATTTTGCTGCCCTTTCAAGTAATCTGCTATGACAATAAAAAACATCTCCAGGATAAGCTTCTCTTCCTGGTGGTCTTCTCAAAAGGAGAGACATTTGTCTATAAGCCTGAGCTTGTTTTGTTAAATCATCATAAATAACTAATGTTGCTTTGCCTTGGTACATAAAGTGCTCAGCAATTGCAGCACCAGTATAAGGTGCTAAGTATTGTAGAGCTGCGGCTTCAGAGGCTCCTGCACTAACAACAATAGTGTAATCAAGAGCTCCTTTTTCTCTTAAAACCTCAACCACATTTGCTACAGATGCTGACTTCTGACCAATAGCCACATAAACACAAACTACGTCTTGACCTTTTTGGTTGATTATTGTGTCAATAGCAATAGCAGATTTTCCAGTTTGTCTATCGCCAATAATTAATTCTCTTTGACCTCTTCCCACAGGAATCATTGCATCAATAGATGTGATACCTGTTTGCATTGGTTCATGTACTGATCTTCTCTTGATTATTCCAGGAGCCATTTCTTCGATCAATCTAGTATCACTAGTCGGGATTTCCCCTTTCCCATCTATTGGTTGTCCTAAAGGGTTAACAACTCTCCCCTGCATTGCCTCACCAACTGGAACAGATGCGATTTTACCTGTTGACTTAACGTTGCTTCCTTCTTGGACGCCAAGTGCCTCACCCATTAAAACAGCACCAACATTATCATCTTCAAGGTTCAAAGCTATACCTTCGGTACCATCCTCAAATTCCAACAACTCACCTGCCATGACCTGATCTAAGCCATATATTCTTGCAATGCCATCACCGATTTGCAGAACAGTTCCTACATTGCTAACACTTACAGATTGGTCATAATCAGTTATTTGTTGTTTTAAGATTGAACTGATTTCATCAGGGCGTATAGATACCATGGATTTAAGAATTTAAGTTTGATTTAAAAGTTACTTGGAAAGTGACAAACCAAGTTTTCTAATTTGTGAAGCAAGGGAAGCATCAATTACTTTTGATCCTACACTGGCGACGAAACCACCAATAAGAGATGGGTCAATTTTAGTTACAAGTTCTAATTTTTCAGTTCCTGCTATATTGACGATCTTTTGGGTAATTAAACCTTTCTGTTCATCAGTAAGCTCGACTGCTGAAGTAACAGTTGCCAAAGCAATATTACTATTTTCTCGATAAATCTCTAAAAACCTTTCAAGAATAGAAGTAAGAATTCCAATTCTTTGCCTATCGGTCAATAATTTTAAGAAATTCAGTAAAGAAGAATTTACCTTATTTGAAAAAATTTCAATAATGATTTTCTTCTTAGCATCTGTCTCTAAAACAGGAGAGGAAAGTGCCTTTCCCAATTCAGGGGAATCATTTAATAATTCTAAAAGTTGTTTAACCTCAGATACAATCTCTTCAGTTTGCGAATTTTCATTCACAACTTGAAGTAATGCCTCTGCATATGGTGTAGTAACTGAATTTAAAAGTGGCATTAGTTCACCTCAATATTGTTAATTGATTGAGTTACCAAATTTTCTTGTGTTGTTGTATCAAGTCTATTTGGGAGAGAATCTAAAGCTTTCTTAATTGCCAATTCAACAGCTTCTTTTCGAAGTTGAGAAATTGCTCTGGATGCTTCAGAGCTCTCATCGGAAATTGCACTTTGTTTAATTCGTGCCATCTCTTCGATTGCTTTTTTCTCACTTTCCATTTTGATTGATTCAGATCTTTTGAGAGAATCTGCTTTTATTTGAGAAGCTTTTTCTTCTGCTAAAGATAAGTCTTTCTTTGCCTTCTCTAAAGCTTGATTTGCATTGAGAAGTCGATCTTCAGCATCTTTTAATTCAAGAAGAATTCCTTCTCTTCTTTTTTGAAGCATTTTACCTAGGAAACCAGGCAAAAATTTATAAAGGCCAAAAACCACTACAGCCCAATTAAGGATATTAGTTTCGAATAAATCGAAATTCAATCCAAAACCTTCTGTAGCTAAAAGAGTTAAATTCATTTTTCTATAATCAGTCTATTAACAATAAGTTCGCTTAAATCATCAGCCTGTTTAGAAAGTTGATCACGAGCAGCAGATGTCTGACTTTCAATTTCTAGTCTTGCTTTTTCTTTTGAAGCATTTGCTTCATTGTTAGCAAGTTCTAGTGCTTCTTTATAAAGCTTATCAGACTCATTCTCAGCTTCGCCCACAATTCTTTGAGCTTCTGAACGAGCACTTTGAAGCTGAGTCATTAAATCAGCTTCTAATTTTTTAACCTCTGAAAGCTTATTTTTGGCCTCAATAATATTATTACTTACAAACTTTTCTCTTTTTTCAACAACGTTGCCAACAGGCTTAAAAAAGAGAGAATTTAATATGTAAGTGAGAGCAACTACTTGTATCGCCATTAGTGGCAAAGTGGCATTTATATCAAATAATCCACCTTCTGTAGCACCAAAAAAATTAAAGGCCAACATATGATTCAGTTGAAGTTAAAAAATTAAATTTAAATATTGCTAATAAGGAGTAGAAGCAATATTAACTTTTAGGAAAAAGGATTCGCAAAAAGTAGTACCAAAGCCACAACTAATCCGTAAATTGTTAATGACTCCATAAAAGCGAATGATAAAAGAAGAGTACCTCTGATTTTACCTTCAGCTTCTGGTTGACGGGCTATACCCTCAACAGCACCTTGAGCTGCGTTACCTTGTCCAAGACCTGGGCCAATAGCACCTAGACCAACTGCTAAGCCAGCAGCTACAACTGATGCAGCGGAAGTAATCGAATCCATAATTTTGAAATAAAGAGCTTAATACTTGTGATAAATCTTTTTTGTCATACACGCTTGGACATCCTTTCATTTAAGAATGGGTCTGATATTTTCAGACCTACGCGATTAGATATTTTGCCAGATTACAGACCCTTTGTAAAAGCGTCTGAATGTATTGGAAGACAGCTAATGATGTTCTTCAACAGCTTCTCCAATGTAGTAGGCCGCTAAAGTTGCGAAAATCAATGCCTGAATTGCACTAGTAAATAATCCTAGGAACATAACAGGTATTGGTAGAATTAGTGGAACTAAGAAGACTAGAACACCAACAACAAGTTCATCAGCCAAAATATTTCCAAATAGCCTGAAAGAGAGTGATAAAGGTTTAGTAAAGTCCTCTAGAATTTTAAAAGGAAGCATAATCGGAGTTGGGTGAACATAGTATTCGAAGTATCTCCAACCCTTGTTGCTTAAACCAGCATAGAAATAAGAAAGTGAAACCAATAAAGCCAAAGCTATTGTTGTATTGATATCTGCAGTTGGTGCTCCCAACTCTCCACTTGGCAACTTAATCAATCTCCAAGGAATTAAAGCTCCTCCCCAATTACTAACAAAGACGAATAAAAATAATGTACCTATAAATGGCATCCAATCTCTATAAACTTTTTCACCTATTTGAGTCCTAGCAAGATCTCTTATATAATCCCAGAGAAACTCAAGCAAGTTTTGAAGGCCTTTAGGATCATTTTCCATTTTTTTAGTTCCTAAAGAAATAAAAACTAATAACGCTCCTAATAAAATCCAAGATGTCAAAAATACCTGCCCATGAAGTCTGATATTTCCAATTTGCCAATAAAGATGTTGACCAACTTCTAATGCTGCAAAATTTGTTAGCAGGGAATTAAAGAACATTTGATTTGAATAAAAAATTTACTTAAGAACGTGAAAAATAAAGAATGAGTGAAGGTTTATAAATAAAAAAACCTATCATTGCAGGAAAAATATCCAAAGATCCTAGCTTGCTAGCAAAAATAAAGAGGCAAACTGGAACTAATAGTTGCAATTTTGATACACCTGTTGATTCTTTACCAAGTTTTCCTACATTTTTAGCGAGCAAACGTAAGTAAAAAATACCGGCAATTGCACCTATAAAAATACTAAAACCAAAAGTAAATCCGAGAAAAATTCCAGTTATTGATGCTAATAAAATAGAAACAATAAAAGTAATTCCAAAAATTGTTAATTGCAATTTTGTGTATTCATCATTTTGAGAAAGTAAATTATCTATTTGATTGGCGATGCCAGATCTACTTTCCTTGATGATTGAATTATCCAGGGATTGAGCAAATTGAACATTCTCATTAGAAGGATGCTCAACTTTTTTTCTATTTGAGTCCACTGATGTGAACATAGTTTAGAAATCCTCTCTTAAATGGTTTGAAGTAAGTATATAAACTCAGGGAATCTATCACGGAGAGGGGCCTTTTAGCTAGTTTTTTTTTATAAAAAATTAATTCTTAAGATTTATGATGAATCTATAGACCATTTTTTACTTTATTCTTCAAGAATAAATCTCATAAAAAAGTCATAATATTAATTGACTTACAACTTAAAACGTTAATAAAAGACTTGGCAAAATCTGAATTAAACGTCTCAATAGTGTATATACATCTAAAAAATTGGAGATAAGTCAAGAAAAAATAGAATATAAAAGAATTTCTAAAAGAAAAAAAACCCTTAGTTCTGATAACAAAAAGAATCAAAGCAATTTAATAGAATCTATATTTCCCTTACCTTGGACAATATGGCCTTATGAGGCAAAAATCCTAGTTATGCTCGTTGGAATTTGGTCAATATTAGGAATATTTATTCTAGGATCATCAAGTTGGTGGGTGGCTAGTAGAGAAATGGGAAATTGGGCTTACTTCTTAAAGAAACAAATTATTTGGACAATTCCAGGCATTGGTCTATTTTATTTGGTTCTTAATACGAACATTAGAAGTCTTTTAAAGTGTTCAAAAATTATTTTTTATATTTTATTCTTTTTGATTTTCCTAACCAATATTACTGGAATTACGGTGAATGGATCTTCAAGATGGCTATTACTAGGGAATTTACGTCTGCAACCATCTGAATTAATTAAACCTTTCCTAATTTTAGAATCTTCAAACCTTTTTGCTCATTGGAATCTGATAAAGAATGATAAAAAACTAATTACAATAACATCATTTGGTTTATTAATTTTATTAATACTAAAGCAGCCTAATTTAAGTACTGCATCATTAACTGGAATTCTTTTTTGGGTTATGGGTTTATGTGGAGGCGTAAAACTTAGCTCTCTTAGTTCATTTGCCTCATTTGGATTAATTACTGGATGTATTAGTATCCTCAATAACGAATATCAAAAACTTAGAGTTACTTCATTTATTAATCCTTGGAAAGATCAACAAGAAAGTGGATTTCAATTGGTTCAAAGTTTATTAGCCATAGGTTCAGGTGGTCTATTTGGCCAAGGTTTTGGGCTTTCTATACAAAAATTACAGTACCTACCATTTATGTACACAGATTTTATTTTTGCCATTTTTGCGGAGGAATTTGGTTTATTGGGTTGTACTTTATTCTTAGGTTTTTTAGCAGTTTTCTCTTATATAAGCCTAAGAATTGCTCTTAAGTGTAGAAACAACTATACAAAATTAGTTGCTATCGGATGCGGTGTATTGTTGACAGCTCAATCAATAATGCATATTGCTGTAGCCACGGGTTCAATGCCTACTACAGGCTTACCCCTACCCTTCATTAGTTATGGTGGGAATTCATTAATCGCATCTTTTTTTATTGCAGGGATGTTACTTAGATGTTCATTAGAATCAACAGGATTCATAGGTATGATGAGTACACGAAAGACTCTTCATTAGTTAGAATTTAAAAGAATTCAGCCAAGCTATCGAATCATTTAATTTATTTATTTCAGAATTATCTCAAAAGGGTAATCTGCTTATGCAGAATGGTCTAAATAGTCCAGGTCCATTTACTATATTTTTGGTTTTCAGCGCAGGACTTTTAACAAGTCTTGGGCCATGCTCATTATCATTACTTCCAGTCACAATTGCTTATATAGGAGGAACAGAGGAGAATAAATTTAAACTTATTAGTTTTTCAGGAGGAGTCGTTTTTTCACTCGTTGCACTTGGGGCTGCTAGTGGATTCTTAGGTAAAATATACGGTCAAATTCCATCTTATTACACTTCGTTTGTTGCCCTAATAGCAATAATAATGGGTTTAAATTTACTGGGGATTCTAAAGTTTCAGTTCCCGAATGGACCTGATTTAAAAATAATTGAAAATAAAATACCATCATTTCTAGGACCTTTTGCGATAGGAATTACTTTTGGATTAGCCTCTTCACCTTGCATTACTCCAGTTTTGGCTACTCTTCTCGCTTGGGTATCGCAAGCTAAAAATCCGACGATCTCTATTATTGTTTTATTCTTCTTTGGAATAGGCCAAGTAACTCCATTAATTGTCGCAGGGGCTACTGCAGAAAACTTAAAAAAATTTTTAGAACTTAGAAAATTTAGTCAAATAATTCCCACCTTAAGTGGGATATTTTTAGTTTCCCTAGGATTATTAAATTTATTTTCAAATTGGATTTAAATGATTATTTTTAAGAATTTAATTTTAAAAATATCAAGTTTAAGATTCGCCATATCGCTAATAATCTTCATAGCCATTTCAAGTGGCATAGGAACTTTCATCCCTCAAGGTAATAATAAAAAATTCTATATTGATATTTTCGATGATGCTCCTATTTTTGGACTTTTAAATGGAGATAATGTCTTAAGACTTCAATTGGATCATATATATACAAGCTTCTGGTTTTTATTTTCATTAATTCTTCTTTGCATTTCTCTTTCAGCTTGCAGTTTTAGGAGGCAAATCCCTTCTCTAAAAGCTTCATTAAAATGGATTGAATATGATAGTGAAAAAAAATTTAGCAAACTACAATTAACTTCAAGTCACCAAATCAATGAAGACGAAGATCAACTATCACAAGCTGATTTATTACTTAAAAAAAGAGGATGGAAAACATACAAATTTAAAAGTCATATATCTGCAAGAAGGGGTTTAATTGGAAAAGTCGGACCTTTAGTTGTACATATTGGATTAATAGTCTTACTTATAGGTTCAGCATATGGAAGTTTTACAAGTGAATCAAAAGAACAATATTTGTTGCCTGGAGAAAGCTTGAATCTTATCAATGAGAGTACAAACTCAAAAGCTAATGTGAAATTAGTCGATTTTTCTATAGAACGAGAAAGTGATGGTATACCAAAGCAGTTCGTTTCAAAGTTAGATTTTTCTTCTGAAGATTTAAAATCGAATGAAATCAAAACTGCCAAAGTTAATCACCCAATTAGGTTTAAAGGTTTAACTATTTATCAAGCTGATTGGGCAATATCAAATATAGTTTTAGAAATAGATAATATCCTTTATCAATTACAGCTAAAGGAGATTCCTGAAATAGGCAATCAAGTTTGGGGGGTTTTAGTTGAATTAGGTTCAGAGACTAAAAAAAATTTCCTTTTAACCATAGACAATGAAAATGGTCCACTTACAATTTCCAATATAGAAAATTTTTCCGAGAATATTCTCTATATCAATGAAGATCCCTTGGAAGTTAACTTTTCAAAATTATCTTTAAAAAAAATAATACCCAGCAGTGGATTAATTATTAAAAATGATCCGTCTGTGCCATTTATTTACTTTTCTTTCATCTTAATAATTTTTGGAACAATAATAAGTCTTATACCAACCAACCAATTATGGATTCTTGTAAATAAAGAAACAAAAAAGTTATCCATTGGAGGTCTAAGCAATAAAAATCTAGTTGGTTTTAAAAAAGAATTTTTAAAATTATCAGAAGAAATAAAAAATTTTTAAATTTTTTTCTGTCCACTAAAAATATCCAACTGCATAGAAACATTCCCTCTTGGATTAAATGCAGCATTTAAATGTATCCAGTGCGGTGAGCCTGAACTCAATAAATCATCCATAATTCTATTAACAACTTCCTCGTGTGATATTTTTATATCTCTAAAATTATTGATATAAAGCTTTAAAGACTTCAACTCATAAACTCTCAAATTAGGTTGATAAATAATATTTAGCTTTGCAAAATCTGGATAACCAGAAAAGGGGCACTTACAAGTGAATTCAGGTAACTGAATAGAAATTTCATAAATTCTTTTCTTATTTGGATTCTCGAAACAAATTATTTTTGATTCTTCAATAATTCTTTCACCATATAGTGGTTTTTGTGTCGAATCATCTAATTTAGCTGTACTCATTTTTAGTAGAACTTATTTACTAAACCTATATAAAAAGATCAAAATCCGCAAAAATCTCAAGAAGCTTAAGTATTACAATTAACTCAGTCAAAAACTGTTAAATCTTATTTTTGTATCAATAGTAACATTCATAATGTTAGCCAAGAGGCTTATATGTGTTTAGTTCAAAGAAAAATTAATGGACATTTGTTTGATAACTATTGATAACAACTTAAATAAATCACTTCAACCAAAAAGTGCTATTGGAATGTTATGGCTTCAAACACACTTCGATGATGATCATTGGGAAGCATTATCAACTAGTACAGTAATTATTTCTGAAGAGAATTCTAAATTATTAATTGAAGACGCTTCGAATGCAGGACTTAATATTAAATGTTTTTCTGATATTTCAATGTTGGATCTTTTCCAAAAAAACAATTAAAATGACAATATTCAAGCTTTAATCATGAAGAAAATTGAGGCAATCATACGTCCATTTAAACTGGAGGATGTAAAAATTGCATTAGTAAACTCTGGTATCGTTGGAATGACAGTTAGTGAAGTTAGAGGTTTTGGTAGACAAAAAGGACAAGTTGAAAGATATAGAGGATCCGAATTTACTGTTGAATTCCTTCAGAAACTCAAAGTAGAAGTTGTAGTAGAAGATGAAAAAGTTAATTCAGTCATAGATGCAATTGCTGAAGCAGCAAAAACTGGAGAGATAGGTGACGGGAAGATATTCATCACATCAGTTGATTCTGTTGTAAGAATTAGAACTGGTGAGAAAGATGAAGAAGCTCTCTAATTCAAAGAGTTTCATTTACTAAATTTTGTATATATTCTCTATTAATCCTTGGATTTGCTTCACTTCTTAAACTCATCCAAGCTAGATATTCATGATTTCCAGCAGGGCCCACCAAAGGAGAAGCTATTAAATTATTTATATTCCATTGAAAATTTTTAGCATTACTAATAACAGACTCTATAGCCTCAGTATGGAATTTAGGATTGCGAACTACGCCACCTTTACTAACTTTATCTTTACCCACCTCAAATTGGGGCTTAATTAAAAATATTCCCTCTATACAATCTCCTACTAATAAATTACTAATAGATTTAAAAACTAACTTTAATGAAATAAAAGACAAATCAGCAACCACAAAATTTGGCAATTGATCACTTCTAGATAAAAGATCATTAGGTTTTAAATTTCGAATGTTTGTTCGTTCAAAAAGGATGACTTTTGGGTTATTTCTAATCTTCCATGCAGTCTGTCCATAACCAACATCTATCCCATAAACTAACTTTGCTCCTTGTTGCAATAAGCAATCAGTAAATCCCCCGGTAGAGATTCCTGCGTCAATACATATTTTATCTTTTACTTTAATTTCAAGTTTTTTAAATGCCTCCAATAATTTATCGCCGCCCCTTGATACAAACATAGGTTCGGAATCAATAAAAAATTCAGATCCAATTAATACTTGTTGTCCAGGTTTATCCCATACTTTCCCATTGATATCTCTAACCTTACCCGCAAGAATTAAACCTTGGGCTTTTTGACGAGTTTCACATAAACCACTTTTTAGAAGATAAAGGTCTAATCTACTTTTTTTAATCATCTATTAATCAATAAAAAAAGACTGAATAATGAACTTCTACAAGATTAAGATCCAAATTCTTTAATACCTTCCAATTTTAAATAAGAACTAAAAAATTACCCATTATTAACGAAAGGACTAAATGCAAACATTTTTATATTTAAGCTTTCTTAATTAGCCAGAAAAATGTTACATAAGAAAATAATAGTCAGGCAAATATGTTCAATGGCAAGTACATCTTTAAGGTATAGAGCAATAATTCGATTTTGGTTATAAAGTTTAAATTGATAATTAATAAAAATTGTGATCGAGCGTTACACATTACCCGAAATGGGGAAAATCTGGACTGATAGCGCAAAATTCCAGAGTTGGCTTAAGGTTGAAATAGCTGCATGTGAAGCAAATTTTTCCCTGGGGAAAATTCCTGAGAATGCCATGAGAGAGATACGTTCAAATGCAAAGTTTGATGAATCTAGAATTACAGAAATTGAGAAAGAAGTTAAACATGATGTCATAGCATTTCTTACAAGCGTTAATGAATTTGTAGGAGATTCTGGAAGATATATACATGTTGGCATGACCAGTAGTGATGTACTTGATACTGGCTTATCTCTTCAGTTAAAAGATTCTTGCGAATTGTTATTAGAAGAAATTGAGAACCTAGAAAATGAAGTCAGATTATTAGCAAGGAAGCATAAAAATACATTAATGATTGGCAGATCTCATGCAATTCATGGGGAGCCAATTTCCTTCGGTTTTAAACTTGCTGGATGGTTAGCAGAAATAATAAGGAACAAAAAAAGATTGTTAGCACTTAAAGAATCTGTAGCAATTGGACAAATAAGTGGTGCAATGGGAACTTACGCTAATACGAATCCCAAAGTAGAACAAATAACTTGTGATTTACTAGGCTTAAAACCTGATACAGCAAGTACGCAGGTGATATCGAGAGACAGGCATGCAGAATATGTTCAAACTATTGCACTAGTTGGCGCTTCTCTAGATAGATTTGCAACTGAAATAAGAAATTTACAAAGAACTGATGTTTTAGAAGTTGAGGAGGGCTTTACAAAAGGGCAAAAAGGAAGTTCTGCCATGCCTCATAAAAGAAATCCTATTCGAAGTGAAAGAGTAAGCGGTTTAGCAAGAATTTTGAGGAGTTACGTCTTAACAGCACTGGAAAATGTTCCACTTTGGCACGAAAGAGATATAAGCCATAGTTCAAATGAACGTATCATGTTACCTGACGTATCAATCTGTTTGCATTTTATGCTCAGTGAAATGAAATATATAGTAAGCAATTTGGAAGTTTATCCAAAAAATATGCTCAAAAATTTAAATATATATGGTGGTGTAATCTTTAGTCAGAAAGTTTTACTTTTGCTTGTAGAGAAGGGGTTGTCTAGAGAAAAAGCTTATAGCATAGTACAAAAAAATGCGCATCAGGCTTGGAATACTGAAAATGGGGATTTCAAACAAAATATAGAGAGAGATAATGAAATAATGGATTTTATTGATCAAAGTGACTTGGAAGAATGTTTTAATCCTTCAATTCATCTCAATAATTTAAGTGTAATATGGGAGAAGTTAGGTATCTAGGATTACTGAAAACCTTATCTAAGTTAAACCAGTGTTTTCAGAGGAATAATGACAAAAAACTTTAGGATTGAAAAAGATAGTATGGGAACAATAGAGGTTCCCATTGAAGCTTTGTGGGGAGCTCAAACACAAAGATCGATAATAAATTTTTCTATTGGAGAAGAATTAATTCCAATTGAATTAATTTATTCACTCACCCTCATAAAAAAAGCTGCTTCAATTGCGAATTTCAATTTAGGGTTAATAGATAAAAGAAAAAAAGATTTGATTGTAGAGGCATGTACAGAAATACTTGATGGGCTTCATGATTCACAGTTCCCCTTAAAGGTTTGGCAAACAGGTAGTGGCACGCAAACAAATATGAATGTTAATGAGGTAATTTCAAATATTGCAGCATTAAAAACAAATTCAGAGCTTGGGAGTCATCAACCACTTCATCCGAATGATGATGTAAATAAATCTCAGTCAACTAATGATACTTTTCCTGCTGCTATTCAAATATCAGTTGTTAATGAAATAATTAAAAACTTAGTTCCAACGATAAGAGAGCTTACTAAGATCCTTGATAAAAAAAGTGAGCAGTGGAAAGACCTCATAAAAATAGGAAGAACCCATTTTCAAGATGCAGTGCCCCTTACTTTTGGGCAAGAAATATCAGGATGGTCAGAGCAACTTAAAGATGCTGAGAATGCAATTATTATAAGTCTGAATGAATTGTATTTTTTACCTCTGGGAGGAACTGCAGTTGGAACAGGGATTAATTGTCCAAAAGGATTTTGTGAAGAGTCTATAAAATCAATTTCCGATGATACTAATCTCATGTTCTATAAATCAAAAAATAATTTTTCTATCATGGCCTCGCATGATCGTCTAGCTCAAGTAATGAGTCAGATAAAAATATTAGCAGGTGCATTATTTAAAATTTCAAATGATATAAAAATTCTATCTTCAGGACCAAGGTCAGGAATATATGAATTAATTATCCCTCAAAATGAACCTGGAAGTTCTATTATGCCGGGTAAAGTGAATCCGACTCAATGCGAAGCCTTATCAATGGTTTGCACTCAGATAATGGGTCTTGAATATGCAGTTTCAATGGCAAATTCTAGCGGCACTTTGCAGATGAATGAATATAAGCCTCTGATTGGATTTAATATTCTTACAAGTTTAAAATTACTTAAAAATGCAATAAAAAACTTCAGAATAAAATTAGTTGATGGGATGGAACCTAATCAAAAGAAAATGAAGTTTAATTTAGATAATTCACTAATGTTGGTTACAGCCATAGTGCCAAAAGTTGGTTATGAAAAAGCAGCTGAAATTGCAAACCTTGCCTTCAAAGAATCATTAAATTTAAAAGAGGCAACACTTAAATTAGGTTATTTAAACGAAGATGAATTTGATGAAGCGATGAATATTAATTCAATGATTTAATTAAAAAAAATTTAAGAATTATTTTCAATTCTTTTTGTCGCAGGATTAATATCTTCAGAGACTTTTATAAGATCATTAGATTCAGAAACAGGAAAACGATTAATAGCTTTTAATGCTAACTTTGCTTTGCTTTTTAATTTATTACTAACACCAATACAGTATTGCACTTGAGAAAGTACATCAATTGATCTTCTAATAATCCTCACTACATCACCTTCGTCTAATGAAGAATTAAAAACCAAATCTTTCCATTTTTTTCCCCTTGCCCATTCAGAAATAATTCCAGTCAACTCTGTTTCTAAATAAATAGGAATTTCAATATGAAACTTATTTTGTTGAGAAGCGACTAATTTTCTTAAACCATCTAATTCATTAAAAACATCTATTACCTTTAAAGAAGGCTTGAAATTACACCAAAGATTAGGCCTCCTTACATCAACACATATAGCTTGAATAATTGCAGCTAAATCAGGAGGATCTAAATCGTCTAAATAACCACTAACTAAAACAAGACCAATCCATAATTCATTTTCACTTCTTATGGCACCAACTGTTTGTCCAACTTCTGTCAATTCCAAATTATTTAAACAACCGAAATGATTCAAAATTTTAATCAAATCAGTAAAAGTTCTCCAGTTATGATTTTCTTTATCCTCAAGCAGTTTTTTTCTCATATTTATTTCTTGTTCAACATCAATAATTCTTTTTCTATATTTCTTTAATTTCCTGGAGTCTCCAAATCTATGTGCGGGATGATCAGTAACTGTTTCTTCTAAATTATTAATTTGTTGCTGTTGTGCCAAAACCTCCGTTGTCAGATCATATTGTGGAGTTTGTAAATCATTTTTTTTAGAAACTTCTAAAATTCGATCAGCATAACACTGCGACATATCATCTCCCCTAAATACCTCTCCAGAAAAATACATCTTTGGCACTTCAAGTCCTAAGACATCAATTGCATCCAAATCATTAAAAATACTTACTATGTGGGAGGGTTTTATAAGAATAAATAAATTATCAATTGTCAAACACAATAAACTCTTAATTTTCTGGGATTCATATATTTTCTGACAAATTAATCCTGGAACAATTTTTCTTTTAATTTGAGGAGCTTTGATTGAAATTAAGCTTCCATCTTTAATATATGGTAGTGCATTAGTTATCTCTTCTGATAATTTTTCTGCCGCTTGTTTTTCTAAAATTTTCAAGAGTCTTCTCTCTTCTTTAAGACGATTTTTTAACTTTTCGTAGGCATCAAAATCTTTCCATGAGACGTTAGATGTGATTTTTTTTAATTCAATTAAATCCTTATTTAAATTTTCAAGAATTATATTCTCACCTGAGGATTCACCTAAATATAAAAAACTACCAAAACTTCTTTTAATTAATTCTTTAGACTTCTCTAAAGTATAACTTTGTAAAAGATTAAGTACCATTCCATAACTAGGAGTGAATTGACTTTCTAAAGAATTTGGTTTGCTAATAGCTAGTGCACTAGCTTCTTTAGCACCTTCGAATCTTGTTTGTAATGTAACAACATATCCTTGGGTATCTTTTCCTCTTCTTCCAGCTCTTCCTGACATTTGCAAAAATTCACTGCTAAATAATAATCTATGCCCATCTTCTGTCCTTTTTGATAAAGAAGAAATAACAGTTGTTCTTGCGGGCATATTAATTCCTGCAGCAAGAGTTTCTGTTGCAAAAACAACTTTTATCAAGCCTTGCTGAAATAATTCCTCAACCAATTCTTTCCATGCAGGCAATAATCCAGCATGGTGAGATGCAATACCTCGTTTTAATGCCTCGCATTGAGATTTATCTTTAATTGCCTCTTGATTATTTTTAAGATAAACATCTAATTTTTGGGATATCATATTTGCTTCTGAATAACTTACTAAAGTTAAGTCTTTTATATTCTCAATAGCCTTATCACAGCCTCTTCTACTAAAAATAAAATAAATAGCTGGCAACATATTTCGTTCAGCTAATTTCGAGATCACAAAGCCAATTGAGGGAGACTTTGGTTGCATTATCCTGCCCACTTTTCCTCTCATTTTCTGCCCTTTAGGAGCTCTCCAAATCTTACAGTTTGGATGAATTCCATTACCCTTATTATTTAAAAGTGGATGGAGGCCTTTAATACTACAAAAAATAAAATCAAGTGGGACTGGTCTCTTATCACTATTAATTAGTACTGTGGGGCCATGAACTTTTTCTATCCAATTTTGTAGTTGATCTGCATTGGCTATTGTTGCTGATAAAGCTATTATTTGAGTTCTAGTAGGGCAATGGATTATAGTTTCTTCCCAAACTGTGCCTCTTTGGGGGTCATTCATATAATGACATTCATCAAGAATCAAAGATTCTAAATTTTCTAAGGGATCATCAAATTCATCAAATTCGCCATAAAGCATGTTCCTAAAAATCTCAGTCGTCATAACTAAGATTGGTGCTTCTCTATTTATACTTATATCTCCAGTTAAAAGACCAACTTTATTCTCACCATATTGATTAGCAAAATCTCTAAACTTTTGATTTGATAGGGCTTTTAAAGGTGTTGTATAAAAAACTCTGCTGTCATGAGATAAGCCTCTATATATAGCAAATTCTCCTATCAATGTTTTACCCGAACCTGTTGGTGCCGTTAAAACAACAGAATTTCCGCTATTAATAGCTCGGATTGCTTCTAATTGGAAATCATCTAGCGGAAAGGGGAAATATTCCTCTAAATTAAGCAATAATTGTGATTGAAGAGAGGATGAGTTAACTTCTTAATATATGATCTATATAGATATTAATAAACAAAAAATACCTTGCAAACTTTAATAGTAAATCTAAATCTTTTTAATTAAATCCACTATATTTTATTTTGCCAAAATGAAAAAAATAAAAATTCCAAAAAATAGAATCCGTAAATTAAAAACATTTTCTTTAGGTAAAAAATCATTCGAACTTCTAAGTTTAAATTCGCAAAATAAAAAACTTATAGACTTATGTAGTAATGATTATTTTGGATTAAGTAGAGACAAGGATTTAATAAAAGCTGCTTACGAAATAAGCATTTTAGAAGGTATTGGTTCAGGAAGCTCAAGGTTTATTACAGGTTCAAGACCAATACATAAATTATTAGAGACAGAACTTGCCAAGTGGCTTGATCAAGAGAAAGTATTACTTTTCCCAAGCGGATTTCAAGCAAATATAGCCGCTATCCAAGCTTTAGCAAACAGAAATAGTATCGTAATAGCAGATAAATTGATCCATAACTCTTTATTGGTGGGAGTTAAAGCTGCTCAAGCAAAACTAGTTCGATTTTCACACAATAATTTAAAAGATTTAGAAGACAAAATTATAAAATCTAACCCCACAAAAAATTCCATTTTAGTTGTTGTCGAATCTCTTTATAGCATGGAGGGCTCAATTGCTCCGCTCAGAGAAATAACGGAAATTTGCAAAAAAAATAGTGTGCAATTATTAGTTGACGAAGCCCATGCAATTGGGATCTTGGGCCCTGAAGGGAGGGGTTTAAGTTTTAATTGCCGTTCAGATATAACTATAATTACTGGAACTTTTGGAAAAGCATTTGGAAGCGGTGGAGCTTTCATAGCTTCCAATTCAGAAATTGGTGAATATCTTATCCAAACAAGTGGTGCATTTAGGTACACAACCGCTCTTGCGCCATCTTTAGCTGCTGGAGCGCTAGAAGGCTTGAAAAAAATTTTAGAAAATAAAGAATGGGGTAATGATTTGTTATCTTCTGCGAAGATATGGAAAGATGAAATTATTAAAAATTTTAGTTTTCCAGTTCAGGGAGATTCTCACATTTTATCAATTATTGTTGGCCAAGAAGAGAAGGCAATTTATCTCCAAAAATATCTTGAGGAAAATGGGTTTTTAGCAATTGCGATAAGACCTCCTACTGTACCAGTTGGGCAATCAAGAATTAGAATAACAATAAGAAGAAACTTAGATTTTAATCTGCTAAAAAATTTCATTGCAGTATTAAAAGATTTTAAATGAAACAAATTATTACTCAACATGGGTGGGGACTAAATAAATATTTCTGGGATGATTATAAAGTTGATTTTTTAAATAATAATTGGCATTGGCAAGATAATGAAAGGGGCTATTTTTCAACAAAAAATTATCAAGCAAAATGGATTAAAAGCGAATCTAAAAAAGAAATCAGAATGACTTTATGCCATTCATTTGGTTTTCATTTAATGCAAAAAAAAATCTTAAAAGAAGCAACTCATATTGTTCTTATAAATTCTTTTAATAATTTTCTTCCTTTAAGTAATAAGAGAAACTTTATTTTGAGGTCTCTAAAAAGAATGGAAACAAAAATCATAAAAGATGAACCTAAGGAAATGTTGAAAGAATTTATACATAGATCATTTATGCCAAATCATATGAATAATAGTTTTAAAAATATCTTTTATAAAAGTTTAGAGAGTTTAAATAAAACTCTTCTTTTAGGTGATTTAAAACAACTTTACATCAATAGAGATTTTCCAGTATTTTTAAGAAAAGATTGCAAAATTATTTTTATAAAATCAGAAAATGATTTGATTCTTGACAACGAATCAAATAATAACTTTTTATATTTATTGAATAGAACACTTGATAGGAAGCCAATATTAATTAAATTAGCTCAACAAGGTCATTGCTTGAATAATTTAAATTTATACGAGATCTTACTTAATAGACTTAATGATTGAAATGGATAGTAAAAAGTGGAATGAGAAAATAAAAAATAATTTCAATGATGCTGCATATCGGTATTTCAAGCATTCAAATATTCAGAAATTTTTTGCAAAAAAGATTGTTCAATTTATCAAAGAATTAAATCCCCAAAAAAAAGGTGAATGGATGGATCTAGGTTCAGGACCAGGAATATTAGCTGATGAAATAGAAAAAAAATTTTCTTCCCAAAAAGTATCCAGAATTGATTTCAGCAAAAAAATGCTTCTTGAGAATAAATTATCTAGTAAAAAAATTTTATGGGATTTGAATAATGATTTACCTTCTGAAATCAATAACTGTTCTCTATTAACATCTAACTTTTGCATCCATTGGTTAAACAACCCAGAAAAGATACTAAAAAATTGGTTTAGTAGATTAATATCTGGAGGTTTTTTAATCATTTCATATCCAACAAAAAATTGTTTTCCTGAATGGAAAGATACTTGTAGAAAAATTGATATTGAATATAGTGGTCTTAATTTCCTTTGCTCTAAAGAATTATTAAAAGATTTCAAATCAACTGAAATTCATTATTCAGAAAAGTTTAATTATCTTGAAAATTTTGAAGATGTATTTAAGCTTTTTAGAAGCATTAAAAATGTAGGGGCACAATCAACAAATTGTAAACGCAAAACAGTGAAGGAGTTAAAAAAAATTCAAAAGTTTTGGCCAAAGAATTACAATAATACAGTGAACCTTTCATGGCAAATTGAGATTCAAATCATAAAGAAATTATGAGTAGTCAGGATAGTATTTTCAAATTTATAATTTGTGGAACAGATACTGATATTGGAAAAACTTTAATAAGCTCTTTTTTTGTTAAAGGATTAAATTCCTTTTATTGGAAGCCTATTCAAAGTGGTATTGAATCGCACACTGATAGTCAAACTGTTGAAAAACTTGCACAAGTAAGTAAAGAGAAAATCATCAAAGAAGCTTATGTCTTTACAAAACCTCTATCTCCTCATTGGGCTGCTGAAATAGATCAAAAAACTATTAACTTTGACAAGTTGAGATTGCCAAAAGTGCAGGGCTCATTAATTGTAGAAACTGCAGGTGGATTAATGGTTCCAATAACACGCAATTTTTTGCAAATAGATCAAATAAAACAATGGAATCTTCCGGTAATACTTGTATGTAAGAGCTCACTTGGGACTCTTAACCATACCCTGCTTAGTATTGAGGCCTTAAAACGAAGAAATATTGAGATTTTAGGTTTAGTAGTCAATGGCGAAAAACACCTAGATAATCCAAAAACTCTAGTTGATTTTAGTGGTATTCCGTTAATTACTGAATTTCCTTATATCAAAAAAATGGACTCAAATAATTTAGATATACTATGGAAAGAACTTGAAATTAAAAATAAGTTAATCTCACTTTTAAATTCCAAAATAAGTTAAATGAAACCTTTGGATTCAAAAACTCCAAATCAAGATTGGCACCCAAATATTTGGCCACCTTTTACTCAAGTCAATAAGAGCAAACCGCAAATAGAAGTAACTCATGGTAAAGATGCCCTCCTATTTACTAAAGATCCTAAAAAAGAGCTAATAGATGCAATTAGTAGTTGGTGGGTAACTCTTCATGGTCATAGCAACGAATATATTGCGGATGCCATTTTCAATCAATCAAAAAAACTTGAGCAAGTTATATTTGCTGATTTTTTACATCCACAGGCAAAAAAATTGGCGGAAAGACTTAGTAAATTAACAAAACTAGAAAGATTATTCTTTTCTGATAACGGTTCTACTGCAGTGGAAGTCGCTTTAAAAATTGCCTTCCAATCATGGCAAAATAAAGGAGAGACAAGAACTCAAATAGTAGCTTTTGATGGAGCCTATCATGGCGATACATTTGGAGCAATGGCTTTAGGTGAAAGAAATATTTTTAATGAGAATTTCGATAATCTTATGTTCCCAGTTAGGAGAGTCCCATGGCCTTCAACTTGGATAAATGATGAAGAAGTAGAAAATAAAGAAAATGAGGCGATCCAAAAATTAGAAACTCTACTTAAAACTCCTACAGTAGCAGTTATCCTTGAGCCACTTGTTCAAGGAGCCGGAGGAATGAATATGGTTAGGCCTCAGTTTATAAAAAAAGTTTCAGAAATTATAAAAAATAATAATTCTTTGTTAATTGCCGATGAAGTGTTGACTGGGTTTGGAAGATGTGGAAGCCTTTTTGCGTCTCAAAAGGCAAAAATCATTCCTGATTTAATGAGTATTTCAAAAGGCTTAACTGGTGGATTTTTACCAATGGGAATAACTTTATGTAAAGAAAAAATTTTCCAATCCTTTATTGATGATTCCCCAAGAAAAACTTTTTGGCATGGACATAGTTTTACTGCTAATCCTTTAGGTTGTGCTGCGGCAAACGCTAGTCTTGATTTATTAGAAAAAGAACCACACAAATACCTTTCATTTGAAGAAAAACATTTATCTCATTTAATTAAATTTAAAAATTTACCTCATATAAAAAAGATAAGGGTATCCGGCACAATTGCTGCCTTCGATTTAGATATTGGGAACAAAAAAGGTTATTTCAATAATATTGGGAAAGAAATAAAGAGTCTTGCAATGGAGCAAGGTTTATTTATTAGGCCCCTGGGAAATGTTATTTATCTCTTGCCACCTCTCTGTATAACCGATGATCAATTAGAAAAAAGTTACTGGATAATAAGGCAAATCTTAGAAAATCTTTAGATAGAAATTTAAGGTCCCTGCAGTATTGCATTTTCCACATCTTCTCTATTAATGCAATAGGAAAATAGTCTTTTAGTTTCTTGTCCTTCACTTTCCCAGATAACACTTAAATCTTCTTGTTCAAAAATAATAGTTGCATTCCAATTTGAAAGTAACAGATACCATTTAGATGGATTATTAATATCCTTCACAGCACCTAAATCAGTGAGCCACAATTCCAATGTTTGCAATGAATTTTGATTAATAGGTTTTTTAGAGGGATTCACAGACTTTTTTAAATAATTATTTAATTAGCCAAAGCGGGATTGTCTCTAATTCTTTTCCAGTAAAAGAAGCAATAAAAATTGAACAAATTAAACTTATAGAAATGATGATAATTAAAAGAAACAACGAAAACAATTCTCCACTTGAAAAAGGTCTTCTATTTCCTATTAAATTTTGATTATTAGAATCGATTACTAAATTGTTTAAAACGTTAGTATTATTTCTACTTCTAGAGTTTTCTTTTAGTTTGTCATCATATATTTTCCTTAAATTACTATTATTTAAATGTTCATAAGCTTCTAGAACTTCTTGAAATTTACTTTTAGCAACGTCTATTTCTAATGAAGTTGTATCAGGATGTAACTCAATAGAAAGTTTACAAAATGCCTTTCTTAATTCATTATTGGATGCATTTTCATTTACACCTAAAATTTTGTAATAGGAAGTTTCCCCTTTCAAAATAATCTTTTATTAATATTGTAATTCTAGTAAATTTTTACTAAATAGAATGTATTTAATGGATGGTTAAAATTCATATTTACAACGAAATGAAAAAACAAAACATTCCAGAAGAAATTCTTTCCTTAATAACTGAAGAAGAAATAAATATGTTTCAAGAGTTACAAATTAAAATTAAAGAATTAAATAATAAAACCAATCTCACAAGATTAACTGATGGGGATGATTATTGGGTATCTCAAGTTTTTGACAGCATTTGGCCATTTAAAGCTTTCACGAATATTAATTTTGATAATAAAAGATTTTTAGATATTGGATCAGGCTGTGGCTTCCCAGGTTTAGCTTATGCCATAACTCATCCTAATTCTGAGATATACCTAATTGATTCTTTGAAAAAGAAAACAGATGCAATAAAAATTTTAGTTGAACAGATCAATTTCAAAAACAATATTCATGTAATCAATGATCGTATTGAGAACTTAGCCCACCAATCGTCAATGAGAAATAATTTTAATATTGCAACAACTAGAGCGGTTAGTAATCCATCAACAGTTTCAGAATATATACTACCAATGTTAAAAAAAGAAGGGTTTGGAGTTTTATATTGTGGCAAATGGACGAATGAAGAAAGCAAAAATCTGGATAAAACTTTAGAAATATTAGAAGGGAAAGTTAAAGATAAAAAAGAGATATTATTACCAAGAAATAAAGGCACCCGAAATATTATTCTTATTCAACCAAAAAAATTTTGCCCTGAAATTTACCCAAGAAAAGTTGGCAAACCTGAGAAGAATCCATTATGAGATTATTTTGTTGATAATCTTTTCGCAATATTATCTCCAAATTTTTCTTTTAAGGTTCTCAATTTATTTATAACTTTTTTAGGATTTATATGGCCTTCTAAAACATTCATTAATTGTCCTTCAGAAACATCCACATCTAGTAAATTAGCGTTACATCCAGGGAACCAGTGACTTCCATTACCAAGCAATTGATATCTAGCTTTCGCAAATCCTTCCAAATCCAACCAATCAATTAAATTCGAAAGCCAAATCAGAATGGGAATATTAATATTTCCTGGCGTATATTCCCAACCAGGTAAATTTCTATTCCAATTTTGATACCAATCTAAACCTAAAGTATTAATTGATTCCTGCCTTAATCTGTTTATTATCTTTGGAACATATTGCTCAGATTCTGATAATAAAGAGACAGCTTTCAAATGGAGATCAAAATCTGTCTCTTTTGCAATTCCCACACTGAGAGTATGGACATTTTTGTTCCTTAAGCAAAAAAGATCATTAAAAACTATAGGATGAAGTGGACTACAAAGTTCCAACATTTTTGTTGAGGGAGTATGAAGATGTCCCCCTTTATCAGTGGGACTTATTATAAAAACCCCAAGGTCATACTTATTTGCTAAATTAATAACTTTTGTATTTTCTTGATTTATAAAATACCAGTGCAAATTTACATAATCAAATAAGTTAGTTGATATGGCCTTCTCAATAAGAGAAGGTTTTCCATGAGTTGAAAATCCAATATATCCAATTAAATTTTTTTTTTGCAAATTCCTCAAAATATCAATACAACCTCCATCTCTAATAGCATGATGTAAATGTTCATCTGTATTAATGCCATGTATTGCTAGCAAATCAATTTTTTTAACTTTCAATTTCTCAATACTTGTCATAACATCTCTCTCAAAGATTTCTGGATCACTATTTGGTGGAATCTTTGTTTGAATAATATTTGGGATTTTCTTAGTATTCTTAAAACACATCCCTAATTGCACCTCAGAAGTTCCATAGTACTTAGCAGTTTCTACATGACTTAAGCCATATTTGTTTGCAAGATCTAATATATTTTCTACTTTATTTTGTTCTTCATATGAAACTTCAGAAAAATCTAATTGATCCCAACTTTTTTGAAATCTCATACTACCCAAAGATAAAATAGGAATCTTTATATTGGTTCTGCCAAATCTACGATATTGCATCTTTTGATATTAATGCTTATTCATTCTTGGTGGTTTTCCAAGTGATTGAAACATATCCCTATCTAGATTATTTTCTAAATCATCCAATTCTTCAAACTTGACCCAGTGAATGCAATCAACAGGACATGTATCTATTGCTTCTTGTATAACATTAACACTATTTCCATCTTGTCTCATAGCTCGACTTCTACCATGAAAGTCATCAACTAGGAAAGTGTTTGAAGCTACATGTACACAGTATCTACAACCAATACATCTAGCCTCATCAACCCATACTGCCTTATCAGCTAATTTGCCACCTAATACAGGCTCGCAGCCTGTAATTTCGATGTTTTCTTCAACATTCTCTAATGGATCGGTAAAATCCATATGCTGATATTAGTTTTCCCACTTGGTTAAAACCAATTCAATAGAACCGTCATTTGTGTTTTTTTGTTCCACAATTTGATAGCCATCCTCTTTTGTTTTGGAAACAATTGTTTCGTAAGCATACATTTGAGTAACTTTTGAAATAAATCTTTCTACAGGGAGCTCAAAATTCCAAAGATCAAGATCTGAAACTAATTCATATGAATTTGAAGTATTGTCCCATTTAAATCCAACTTTAGTATCACCAGGTAAATTCATGCTTATATCAACAGTTGTAAGTTTACCTCTATAGCCTTTAACAAACTTTTCTTCTTGATTGATAACATAACCAAGGTTATTTAAAGCCTTAATTAAGGGCTCTGCTTCTTTCAGCTGAGTTTTTATCTTACTAAAATGTGACATTAGATTCGTTGTTAAGTTGTTTTAAGTTTTCACTGTGATTAGAGATGAAAGCATCAGATTTTTTATTCTTAACTGTTACTTCACCCAGAGCATCTTCGAGATTTTTTGTAGCTTCACTGCATGAGTTACCAGTGAATCCCTCAACAGTCTCTTCAACTCTTCCGTCTTGATGAATTTTGAATCTCAATATTCTTTGAGGCATTAAATTCAGCTAATTAGTATTTAAACTTTATATAGAATAACGAAAATTTTTTGTTTCAGTTGGTACAAGTTAAATAATTTTAATTTTTATATTGATTATTTGATAAAAAATTCTTTTTCCGGTTGGGTTCTGGTTAAAAAATTAATAAATTTAATTATAAAAACCTTGCATACCCATTGAATCCAAGGCAGTTTTTGCTTCTTCCATAACGGAAGGTTCCTTATCGAAAAGTGCTATCTTTGTACATTCATCAATGAAAATTTCTTGATATGAATTGTTTAATTTCTCATACAATCTACACAATGACCAAATGCAATTACTTCTAACCCCCGGTTCATTATCTATTTTTAAACTTACTAAAAGTTGTTCTGCTGCTAATTGAGCATTTTCTAATGAAACGTTTCCAATTTCGGCTAAAGAACTAGATGACCATAACCTTACTGCAGCCACATCATTCTTCAAAGCATTTATTAATGGCTCTAAAACAATTTGGTTATCATAATTAGCTAAGCTCCATGCAGTTGCTCTTCTGACATAAGCATTATCATCAGTCTCCAAAAGACTGACAAGTTTCTGGACTGCCGTAGGACATGGATTACGGCCTAAAGCATATACCGCACTCATTCTCTCAACAGGACAAGGCTGATCAAGTAATGGTAACAAAAGGGGGAATGATCTTTTATCTCTATATTCGCAAAATATTCTTAAGCCTTGTATTCTTTCTTCTCTATTACCTTGAAGCATTGTTAAAGCTTGATTGCATTCTTGAGTTATATTTAAACCTTTTGAAAATGCATCCTCATCAATTTGTTCTAAAGGATCTATTTCAAGCTCTAAAGCCAATTCTCTAGCTAAAACATCTGGATCAACAGCAATTTCAGCTAAGCTTTCTTTATTAGGATCCTGATTTCTTGTCATTTCAAAACCTAAAAATATTAATTCAAGGGAGCTGGTGACATCATATCTCCAGGCAGCCAGATTCTTGCGCTGACTGCAAAGAAAGCAATTCCAAAAAGTGCGACGATAGCGAAAGGTAAAATTTTTGTCTTAATAAAACCCAAAGATTCAAAATGAATTAAGTCAATAATAACCTGTTTAGAGACTTTTTAAAAAATTATTTTCAGATAATATTATTAATTGCTTGCATTTTGTCTTAACTGACCACATGCAGCATTTTTATCTAGTCCTCTGCTTTTTCGGAAGCTAACAGCGATACCATTATTAGAAAGTCTAGATTGAAATATTTGAAGATTTTTTAAAGAGGCTCGCTTGAATTCAACTTCATCAATTTGGTTGTACTGTATTAAATTTACATGGCATTGGAAACCTTTTAACAAATTACTCAATTCATTGGCGTGTTCTAATTTATCGTTCACACCCCTTAACATTAAATATTCAAAACTGACCCTCCGACCAGTATCTCTTACAAATTGCCTAGAATCTTCAATTATATTTTTGATATCATAGTTTTTCGCACTTGGAATTATCATTTCTCTTATTTTTTGATTTGAAGCATGTAGGCTTATTGCTAATGTAAATTGACAGTTGCCCAAGATTTGAAAAGACTTTGAGGATAATTTACTTATCATTTTTGGGACAGCAACAGTACTTACAGTTATCTTTCTCTGACTAATCTGAAAATCCTCATTTATAGATCTAATTGAAAAAAGCAAGTCATCAATATTCAGTAAAGGCTCACCCATACCCATAAAAACAATATTAGTAACTTTTCTATTCATTTCATTTTCAATAAATAAAATTTGATCTAATATTTCACTTGTTTTTAAAGATCTCTTCAAACCCTCCTTCCCAGTTGCACAAAATTTGCAGTCCATTGGGCATCCTACTTGACTCGAAAGACATGCAGTCAGTCTTTTTTCAGTTGGTATGCCGACACACTCAATACTTTCATTATCAACTGTAGAAAGTAATAACTTGAGAGTGCCATCATTAGCCAAGCTTTTTTCTTGAAAACTAAGTTGGCTTACTTTAAAACCCTCATCCTTTAACTTTTTTCTAAAATCTAAAGGTAAGACTTCTATTTGATCAATATTTTTCTTCTTATTTCTATAGTTATAAATCCAATTATAGATTTGGCGACCTCTAAAAGCAGCCTGACCATAATCTAAAGCTACATTTTCTAATTCTTTAATACTACTACCAAGAAGATCTTTCAAAGTATTTAGTCTTTAGTTAAAAACTATTTTCACCATAACAGCAAACCATGTTTTAAAAAGAATTCTGTAAGAATAAGCGCAATAAATCCAATCATTGCCATTCTTCCATTAAGTCTTTCATTATAAGAATGGAATCCATAACGGGGTAATTTTCTCTTGGGGACAATCTCCGGCTTAATCATCACTTATAAATTAATAAATTCATTCTAGTAACTAAAAATGATAATAGATAATTTTTATTCATCAGAAAGAAGTCCTTCCTCTTGTAATCCCTCCAATGCAGCAGGATCTGGCAATTGATCTTCAGAAAATTGATTTTCGGCACTAGGTCTTGCAAAGGCAGCAAAATTACTGGAAGAGGGATCGATTCCATGTCGGTTTCGCGTAGTCTCCAAATCTTCGTCACTAGGATCATCAAGTATTGCCGTAGAGCTTACGGCAGGAGTTTGTGGCATATCAACTGTATAATCTGGCCTTAAGTTCTGTGCTCTTCTGTATCCACCAGATTCTTCTGCAAGGATATCGGGATGAGGGCCTGCCTCTGAGGCTAGTTCCTCTACAAATCCGCTAAAACCAGTACCTGCTGGTATTAATCTCCCGATAATAACATTTTCTTTTAAACCTCTTAACCAATCAGATTTACCTTCGATTGCTGCTTCAGTAAGAACCCTTGTAGTTTCTTGGAATGATGCAGCTGATATAAAGCTATCTGTATTTAGAGAAGCTTTAGTAATACCCAACAATACAGGAGTAAATTCTGCTGGAGCTCCTCCTGTAATTGCCATTGCTTGGTTTGTATCTTCCACTTGCCTCAACTCTATAAGTTCACCAGGCAAGAGAGTAGTATCACCAGCATCTTCTATGCGGACTTTACTTGTCATCTGTCTAACAATAACTTCAATATGCTTATCATCAATTGCAACGCCTTGTGATTTATATACGTTTTGAACTTCACTTACCATACTTCTTTGTAGTTTTGAGATAGATTCCCGAGCTGCATCTAAAAGAGGTTTTTGATCTTTTAAATCGCTGAAGTAACAATCTAATAATTCATGAGGATTAATTGGTCCATCAGTTAAAATTTCTCCACCTGTAACTTGTTGTCCATCACTAACCATTATATTTTTTCCAATTAATAGTTGATATTCGTTAACTAAATCATCTTTTTCAATTACCGATAAAGAAACTGATTCTTCATCATTACCTTTTTTAATCTGAACAATTCCAGATTTGTTACATAAAATTGCCGCATCTCTGGGTCTCCTAGCTTCTAAAAGCTCTTCAATTCGCGGCAATCCTTGTACAATATCTCCAGTTTTTTGCCTCTCAAAAACAAGTAAAGCTAAACCATCTCCCCTAAGAACTAAATCTCCGTCTTTAACATGTAAAACTGAATCAGGAGAAACCATATAAGGCCTTCCAAGTCTTAAGGTTAATGAAGTACTAGAAATCTCCTCGATTTCTCCGCAGGAAGTAGATTTTTCAGATTCAGTAATAAGATCACCATCAACTACACGATCACCGACTTTAACAACTGCTTTATTACTAATCTTAATTTGAATTTTATCTTGTTCTCTTTCAACGATTAACCTTCTTATCGGCTCATCATCAATTACAGTTGGCAATTGAACCAATCCCTGTTCTTTACAAAGAATTTGAGTAGTAGCTATTACATCTCCTGCTTTAACGGTTTGATTATTACTGACTTGCAATTCTGTATGTGTTGAGCCATGACTCGAGTCGGATATAGTATCTCTTCTTACAAGAATAGACTCTAAAATCACTAAATTTAATCTATTTATTGATGCATCATTTTCATCTTCAATCGACTCGACATCAATAGTCATTTGTGGAGTAGCATCAAAGCTTTCTATGCTTAAATGTGTTCTAAGCAATTCAACTCCTTCAACTGATTTTATCAATTCACCGTCTTTATAAGTAAGCCTTTGGATAGCTTTTAAGCCTAGATGTGGTCCTTTTTCCTGCTTAACATGATTTAATTGGGGTATTTCTGCTTGATCAGGAATAGTGAATTCTTCTACGGTTCTTAATAATAAACCACTACCTTTGGAGGTTTCTAATTTCTGAACAAATAGAATTTCTTTATTTTCGATACCATCCAAAATCTTTTCGCCTGGATTTACTAGATTGCCTTCTTCTGTAAATCTATTCAAAACTTCTTCATCGTCGCACTCATGAAAAGTTCCATTTCTTACAGTTATTTCACGGAGAATATCATTTTTCTGAGTAACCGTAACAATTCCTGATGTTTGACTAAAAATATCTTTTACAACTTCTGTTCCAGCTTCAATCCATTTCATATCTTCAATCATTAGAAGAGATATATCCTTGTTTATTTCATGTGTCTCTTGGGGAATCCAAAGCAATGTTCCCCCTTGACTAACTTCGAAACCATTTTTAGATGATCTTGCTTTTTTTACACTTAATCCCGGTGAATATTTTATTAACCCACCAGTTTTTGTACGGAACCTTTCATCAGTTAAATCTGCAATGATCTCACCATTACTGATTTTACTACCGGGGGAAACGTTCAAACGATAAGAGATTCCATCGTTAGATTCCAAATTATATATTTGGCCTGAGTGAGTAGATTCTTCTATTAATTTAAAATTACTTAAAGACATCGAAGTAGTAACAATCTGAACTTCTCTTGAATCTCCTATTGATTCTCTTAGTCGCACTTGTCCACCAAACTCAGTTGATTGACTGGCCTCTGCTAAAACAGTTCCTTCCTCTACAGAGTTTCCAGGAGAGACAACTGGTCTTGCATTAGGTGGTAAGTTATAAACATCTCCAGCTAGAACCCATAATCTGCCTAATCTTTGAGCCTTTAAAGTAATATTTCCCTGCCTATCTGTGACCTCCTTTGGTTGAATAACCTTGTCATACATGACTTGCCCAGCTAAATCACAAATAACATCCTTTGTTGCTTTTTCAACACTCTTTTTCACAGCTCCAACTGTGATCTGGGCAACTGTTATATCAGAATTAATTTCTTCACCATCATCTACGAATAAAAGCGATCCACTAGAAACTTCAATTTTTTGAGATTTATTAGAATTATTGCCTTTAGGAACTATTTTTAAAATAAAATCAACTTCCGCTTGTTTAGCTTCTACACCATGTGGAGTTCTATAACCTCTAACCTTTGCTTTTGAACTAAATTCCACTCTCCCAGAAATCTTTGATCTTACTACGCCACTTTCAGCAGTTGATACACCTCCAGTATGAAAGGTTCTCATTGTCAATTGAGTCCCTGGCTCTCCAATGGACTGAGCAGCAATAATTCCTACTGCCTCACCTAAGTCAACCAGATGATTATGAGCCAAAGCCCATCCGTAACATCTCCTACATACTGATCTATTCGCTTCACATGTTAATGGAGATCTTATTTTTACCTTTGTAATAGATGCTGTCTCAATTTTTCCTGACAACGCAGGATCTATTGCAGTGTTTTGAGGAATAATTAAGTTTTCTTCAGAATCCACAATATCCTCAGCAGTAAGTCTACCAAGAAGCCTTGCTCCAAATTTACCATCTTCAGCCTCAACGACTATTGATCGATCAGTTCCACAATCTTCTTCTCTAACAATTACATCTTGAGCTACATCAACTAATCTTCGAGTCAAATAACCAGAATCCGCAGTTCTTAAGGCAGTATCCACCAAACCTTTTCTTGCTCCATAAGAAGAAATTACATATTCAGTAACAGTAAGACCTTCTCTAAAGTTTGTTCTTATTGGCAAGTCAATAATTTCTCCTTGAGGATTAGCCATCAAACCTCTCATACCAACAAGCTGTCTTACCTGAGACATATTTCCCCTTGCTCCTGAATTAGCCATCATCCAAACAGAATTTAAAGGATCATTTTGATTGAAATTATTTTTAACAGCATCTACTAATCTTTCATTAGTTTCAGTCCAGGTATCAATAACTTTTGTGTGTCTCTCAACTTCGGTAATTTCACCAAGTCTATAACATTCTTCTGTAGCAGAAATTTGCTCTTCAGCTTGCCCTATCAAATCTTGTTTAGCTTCAGGAACTTTCAAGTCATCTACTGAAATAGAAACAGCAGCTTGGGTAGCATATTTAAATCCTAAGTCCTTTAAATTATCAGCCATGGCTGCAGTTATCGCAGTACCATGAGTTTTATAAGCCCAAGAAACTAAATTTTTTAAGACTTTCTTATCAACAACTTTATTCTTAAATGATGGCGGCGTCTTAGCTAAAGCAGGCATTATAATTGGATTATTCTTTTTTGAGTTTTTAGTAGTTTTACGCACTCTTGAAGTTTTCTTAGGTTTAGATGATGTCATGATTTTTAAATAAATGAAAAATAGTTTTAAAAGATTACGTTTGAGATACAGAATCAATGATGGTATAGTTCATAACTACTCTCCCGACAGTTGTCAAAACAAATCGACTTATTAAATTATTCTGAGAGTCAAATCTGTCTCTTCTTAACTTCCAAATTTCTAACCTTGAGCCATCTTCTAGCTCTTTACTTTTTTGTGGACTACTCATTTCGTCTTCATCTTCAACTTCTCCATTAAATCTGACCCATACCCATTCATGTAAGCTGAGTCTTTTATCTTCGAACGCAAAAATAACATCCTCTAGGGAAGCAAAAGTAGTCTTATTATCTCCAAAGTCAGGTTTTTGATAATTCGGTTGTAAAGCCGTCAGATAATAAGATCCCAAAACCATATCTTGTGATGGAGTAACAATTGGTTCACCAGTAGCGGGAGAAAGAATATTATTACTAGCCAACATGAGCATGCGAGCTTCCGTTTGTGCCTCTAAAGCTAAAGGCACATGAACTGCCATTTGATCTCCATCAAAGTCAGCATTAAATGCTGGACAAACTAAAGGATGAAGTTGTATTGCTCTACCCCCAACCAATTTGGGTTCAAAAGCTTGAATTCCTAAGCGATGAAGTGTAGGTGCTCTATTTAAAAGAATTGGGTGACCTTCAATCACTTCCTGAAGTACCTGCATAACTTCATCATCAGCTTTTTGAATTAATTTTTTTGCAGCTTTAATATTATTCACAATATTTTGGCGTATTAATCTATGAATAACAAAAGGTTGGAAGAGCTCAATCGCCATTTCCTTTGGGAGACCACACTGATGCATTTTTAACTTGGGGCCCACAACTATTACAGATCTTCCTGAATAGTCAACACGCTTACCGAGAAGATTCTGTCTGAATCTTCCTTGTTTTCCTTCAATGATGTCACTTAAGGATTTAAGAGCTCTATTGTTTGCTCCAACGACAGTCCGTCCTCTCCTTCCATTATCTATAAGAGCATCAACTGCCTCCTGAAGCATTCTTTTTTCATTTCTTACTATAATTTCAGGAGCTAAAATTTCTTGGAGCCTAGCTAGTCTATTGTTTCTATTTATAACTCTTCTGTAAAGATCATTTAAATCAGAAGTTGCGAATCTTCCCCCATCAAGCTGAACCATAGGTCTAAGGTCAGGAGGTATAACGGGAATTGCGTCTAAAACCATCCATTCTGGCTTTGCATTAGTTGCAATGAAATTATCAATAACTCTTATCCTTTTTATAAGTTTTGCTCTTTTCTGCCCCTTACTATTTGTAATTTCTTCTCGCAGCTCCTCAGCAACCTGAGTTAAATCAAGATCCTCAAGTAATTGCTTCAGGGCCTCAGCACCAATACCAACAAAAGGCTCATTTTCAATTGTTGAGTCTTCTGCATAGATCTCATCTTCAATTTCCAGCCATTCATCCTCAGTGAGCAATTGTTTATATTTGAGTTCTTTATGATCACCTGGGTCTAAAACAACATAACAATTAAAATAGACTATTTGCTCTACATCTCTAAGGGGAATATCCAAAAGAATTGCAACATAACTAGGAATTCCTTTCAAATACCAAACATGAGAAACTGGCGCGGCAAGTTTTATATATCCCATTCTATGTCTTCTGACCCTACTTTCAGTTACTTCAACACCACATCTCTCACAAACAATACCTCGATGTCTTACTCTTTTATATTTACCACAATGGCATTCCCAATCTTTAGAGGGCCCAAAAATCTTTTCACAAAACAAACCATCCATTTCTGGTTTGAGTGTTCTGTAGTTTATAGTCTCTGGTTTCGTAACTTCACCTACCACTTGTCCATTTGGCAATGTCCTCTGTCCCCAATCCATGATTCTTTGTGGAGAAGCTATTGAAATTTTTACGTAATCAAAGTGATTTTCTGTTCTTAAGTTGCTGTTTGTCATTTTTGGGAAATTAAAATTAAAAGTTTTTTATGAGTATTTAATCTTCCTCATATTCAGAGGTTCCTAGTGATTCGTAAGTCGGCCTAGACGGAGTATTCCTTCTCGGATTTATATCTTGCATTAAATCCACCTCTTTTCCTTCATCTGTATATACCCCAATATCTAGTCCTAATGACTGTAATTCTCTCATAAGTACTTTGAATGACTCAGGAGTACCAGGCCTAGGGATTGGTTTACCTTTTACAATTGCATTTAGAGCTTCATTCCTTCCTTGCATATCATCAGATTTAACTGTTAAAAGTTCTTGCAGAGTATAGGCTGCTCCATAAGCTTCAAGAGCCCATACTTCCATTTCTCCAAGCCTTTGTCCACCTTGCTGAGCTTTACCACCCAATGGTTGCTGTGTCACTAAAGAGTATGGACCAGTAGATCTGGCATGAATTTTATCATCCACCAAATGTACTAACTTAAGGAAGTGAGAGTATCCAACGGCAACTGGCTGATCAAAGGGTTCCCCTGTTCTACCATCTTTGAGTAATAACTTTCCAGGATCATCAGGATTGTAAACCCATGATTTACCTGGCTGTTTTGAAGCCTCCTCTAAAAATGCCTGAACAGTCTGATGCGATTTTTCAGCACCGTACATTTCATCAAATGGGACAACTTTAACCCTGCAATTTAAGTTAGAAGCTGCCCAGCCCATCAATAATTCAAAAACTTGACCTACATTCATCCTACTTGGAACTCCAAGAGGATTAAGAACTATGTCTACAGGGGTTCCGTCAGGTAAATAAGGCATATCTTCTCTGGGTAAAATCCTGCTAATTATCCCTTTATTGCCATGCCTTCCAGCCATTTTGTCGCCTACTTGTATTTTCCTTCTCTGGGCCACATAAACTCTAACAACCATATTAGCTCCTGGAGGTAACTCATCACCTTGTTCTCTAGTGTAAATGCGAACATCTAAAACCCTTCCCTTTTCAGTCTTAGGAACCCTCAGTGAGTTGTCTCTAACATCTCGAGCCTTTTCACCAAAAATAGCTCTCAAAAGTTTTTCTTCAGGTGGTTGATCCGATTCCCCTTTTGGTGTAACTTTTCCTACAAGAATATCTCCACTCTCCACAAAAGCACCAGTCCTAATAATCCCCATTTCATCAAGATTATTCAAGCTGTCTTCAGAAATGTTAGGAATCTCTCTTGTGATTTCTTCAGGTCCTAACTTTGTTTGTCTTGCCTCAATTTCATATTTTTCAATATGTACTGATGTATATAAATCATCAGTCACCATCCTCTCGCTTACAAGGATTGCATCTTCATAGTTATAACCCTCCCATGGCATATATGCAATTAAGACATTCTGACCTAGTGCTATTTCCCCTCCTTCACATGCCGAACCATCTGCTAAAACTTGTCCAGATATAACTTGATCTCCAATTTTTACTATAGGTCTTTGGTTTAGGCAGGTATCTTGATTTGATCGTTGATATTTTTGAAGATAATGAAAATGTTCATTACCATCCTCATCTTTAACAACAATCTCATTAGCATCTACATAAGATATCGTTCCATTAACTTTTGTGATGGGAACCATCCCCGAATCTCTAGCAACTTGAGATTCTAAACCTGTTCCGACCAAAGGACGTTCTGGTCTAAGCAATGGAACGGCCTGACGTTGCATATTAGATCCCATCAAAGCTCTATTTGCATCATCATGTTCCAAGAAAGGAATTAGTGAAGTCGCAACTGAAATGACTTGAACGGGGGAAAGCTGAACAAAATCAACTTGATGAGGAGGTACTTTTTCAAAATCTTGTCTGTATCTAACTGGTATTAGATTTGCAAGTATATTCCCATCCTTGTCAGTTGCTACATCTCCTGGAGCAACCCTGCACTCATCTTCTAAATCAGCAGAAAGATAAACAGGATTACCTTCTTTATTAACTTTACCGTTTTTAACTTCCCAAAAAGGGGTTTCAATAAACCCGTACTCATTTACTCTTGCGTGGGTAGCTAAAGAGTTGATCAGTCCAGCATTAGGGCCTTCAGGAGTTTCTATAGGACATAATCTTCCATAATGTGAAGGATGAATATCTCTAACTGCAAAGCCTGCTCTTTCTCGTGTTAAACCTCCAGGACCTAAGGCTGAGATTCTTCTCTTATGTGTTAATTCAGCCAGAGGATTAGTTTGATCCATAAATTGACTTAATTGACTAGAACCAAAGAACTCCTTTATAGCCGCAACCAAAGGTTTAGGATTGACTAATTGAGCAGGAGTAAGAGAATCTGTTTCCCCAACAGTCATTCTTTCCTTAATAATTCTCTCTAAACGGTTAAGTCCAACCCTTACTTGGTTCTGAAGCAGTTCTCCTACAGATCTAACTCTTCGATTGCCAAGGTGGTCAATATCATCCAAGCTGGCACCACCAATATCTAACTCTAGGTTAATTAGATAATCTATTGTAGAGAGTACATCTTCATGGGTTAGTGTTCTGATTTCATCTGGTACGGTAAGCCTCAATTTTTTATTTATTTTATATCTTCCTACTCGGCCTAAATCGTATCTTTTAGGATCAAAAAATCTACTGTGTAATAGCTGTTGTCCACCAGAGACAGAGGGAGGTTCACCAGGACGTAGCTTTTTATAAAGCTCTAGTAAGGCCTGATCTTCTGAATTTATACCTTCGTCATTGGCAGAGTCAATTGAATTTTGATAAAACTCAGGATGCCTAAGTTTATCGATGACATCATTATCAGACATTCCCATCGCTCTCATGAGAACATGAGCATTAATTTTTCTAGTTTTATCAACTCTTACATAAAGTAAATTATTTTTATCAGTCTCGAATTTTAACCATGCACCTCTATTCGGGATAACGCTTGCGTTGTAAGTTCTTCGGCCATTTTTATCCTGTTCATCTTTGAAATATACTCCTGGACTTCGAACAATTTGATTAACAATTACTCTTTCCGCACCATTAATGATGAAAGTTCCTCTTTCAGTCATTAATGGCAATTCTCCGATAAATACTTCTTGTTCTTTAATTTCGCCTGTCTCTTTATTAATTAATCTGCAAGTTACATACATTTGAGAGGCAAATGTTGCATCTCTTCTTTTTGCTTCCTCAACATCATGCCTAGGTCTTTTTAACCTGTACTCTTCACCAATAAAATGCAATTCTAATTTACCTGTGTAATCAGAAATGGGAGAAAAGTTTTGTAATTCCTCTATTAAACCCTTTTCCAAAAACCATTTAAAGCTTGCTCTTTGTACTTCAACTAAATCTGGTAGATAAGTAGCTGTTTTTGCTACCTGTAAAGCGCTACTGCTCATCCAAGAAAACCTGAGATTATGTGAGATTTACTATTTACTTTAAATCTACTCAATATTTAGTTGTTTAACTCTTCTTTTTATTTAAAATCAAACATTAAATCTCGATTTCAAAAAAATCAATTTAACAAAAAACTAAAAAATTTAGCTTACTTAATAGCCGTAAAACCATTAAATAAGAAGGTTAAAACTAAAAAATTAAGAAAATTTCCAGTAATTCCTAATACTAGCAGCTGCTGTGTCAACTTATCAAGTCAAATTTAAACAAATCTTCAGCATTCTTAGATGATTCTTTGGCAATTGTCATGAGATCTTTAGATCTTAAATCTGCAATAAAATTTGCAACATTTTCAACAAATGCGGGCTCATTTCTTTTACCTCTGTGGGGAACAGGGGCTAAGAAGGGTGAATCAGTTTCAATTAAGTATTTATCATTTGGAACTATCTTGGCACACTCATGAATTTCATGTGCTTTTGGGAAAGTTACTATTCCACTAAAACTGATATAAAAACCAAGATCCAAGAATTGCATCATTTCTTTTTGGGTTCCTGTCCAACAATGAAGGACACCTTGTGGACATTTTCCTTTTTTCGAGAGATCATTACATATCTCGATCATTTCATTCGCAGCATCTCTACAATGGATAATTACAGGCAATTCAAGTTCATAAGCTAACTCCATTTGAGGAATAAGAGCATCAATTTGCTGAGTTTTATTGTCATTTTTAAAAAAATCCAAGCCTAATTCCCCAATAGCTACAACTCTTCTATCTTCTTGAGCTGATCTTCTTAAAACAGATTGGGAACTTAGTTCCCATTTTTCTGCTTCTAGCGGATGCAAACCAACTGAATAGTAAATTTCATTAAATTCATGGGATATTTTTCTCAACTTAGGAATTTCTGTTAATTCACAACAAGCATGAACTAATTTTTTTACACCTCTTGAACGCAATCTTAGAACAACATCTTCAAGATCTTTCTCAAAATTTTCAAATATCAAATGACAGTGTGAATCTATGAGTTCAATATCGCTCATAATTATGATCTGCCTTTTTACTTTGTAGTAAGAGTATTTTTTACAAAATTGTTAATTTTTGATTTTCTATTAGCCCCGTTATTCTTGTGAAGAACATTTTTTTTGACTGCTTTATCAATTAAACTAAAGGCTTTATTAAGACTTGTTATTACTAAGTTTTTATTATCCTCATTAGGGTCTTTTTTATATTTTTCACAATTATCTAGAGTTTTTTTAGTCAAAGTTCTTACTGTAGATTTATATGACTTATTAATTAAACGATTTCTTTCTGCAATTTGTATTCTCTTTTTTGCTGATTTGGTATTTGCCACAGAGGGTACATAAATATGAAGAGTAATATCATAACAAATAGATCGACTACTAATCAATCATATATAATTTTATATATAAGGTATTAATTAGGTCTCGAGCCTTTCAATTTGAAAAATTAAGAATATGAAGATAATAAATAATAAAAAAGTCGCTATACAAGAATTAAAAAGGATTTCTACTCGAACTAATTCAGAAAACAATAACAAGATCAATGCAATAGTTGAAGAAATTCTTCAAGATGTAAAAAAGTATGGAGATATAGCAGTAGAAAAATACACAAAAAAATTTGATGGTTTCGGCCCTAACCCTATGCAAGTTAGTGCAGATGACTTAAAAGATGCATGGGATGAAATTGATAGCAATTTAAAGCATTCACTTGAAGTGGCGCATAAAAGAATTAAAAAATTCCATGAGAAAGAAATACCAGAATCTTTCAGTATAAAAGGTGAACATGGTGATACAGTCCAAAGGAGATGGAGGCCAGTGAAAAATGCTGGTATATATATCCCCGGAGGTAGAGCTGCTTATCCAAGTACTGTATTAATGAATGCAATACCTGCAAAAGTAGCAGGAGTAGAAGAAATAATAATGGTATCTCCTGGGAATAAAGAGGGGAAAATAAACAAAACTGTTTTAGCTGCAGCTCACTTATCAGGGATCAAAAAAGTTTTTAGAATTGGAGGAGCTCAAGCAATTGGTGCTTTAGCATTTGGCACAAATCAAATCAACAAAGTTGATGTCATAACAGGTCCAGGTAATATCTATGTAACTACTGCTAAAAAACTAATATATGGCTCTACAGGAATTGATTCTTTAGCTGGACCAAGTGAAATATTAATCATTGCAGATGAAACAGCTCAAAGCACTCATATAGCATCTGATCTACTAGCACAAGCAGAACATGATCCTTTAGCTTCTTCAATACTTCTAACTACATCAAAGAACCAGGCAAATGAAGTTTTAGAGGAAGTTTATAAAAAAATAGATGATCATCCAAGAAAAGAAATTTGCATGCAATCAATAAAAAACTGGGGATTAATTGTTATTTGCGAGAATTATGAATTATGTATTGAACTAAGCAATAACTTTGCTCCAGAACACCTAGAAATTTTAGCTTTAGATTCAAAAAAGATTCTTGAAGGTATAGAGAATGCAGGAGCAATATTTATAGGTAAATGGACCCCGGAAGCTGTGGGAGATTATCTGGCCGGACCAAATCATACTTTACCTACATCAGGAAATTCTAGATTTAGTGGTTCTCTGGGAGTTGAAACTTTTATGAAAAACACTTCAATAATAGAATTTAATGAAGAAAGTTTAAAAATTAACAGTCTTGATATTATTAATCTTGCTAAAAGTGAAGGATTACATAGTCACGCTAACTCAGTACAAATAAGATTTGAAGATTAGCTAACTTTTGAGGGAGAGTAAACAACTGGAATACTGTTTTCAATTTTACCAACCAATACTTTGTCTGTCAGATCAACAAATAATCCGTTTTCTAATACGCCTGGAATATTATTAATACATTTTTCAATATCTTTTGGGTTCTTAATACCATCATTAAACAATACATCTAGGATTAGGTTGCCCTGGTCAGTAACAACTGGGCCAGCTTTTTTAGCAGCCATTCTTAAAGTAGAATTGCCATTCATTTCTGAAATCAATCCCTGAACTTGCTTCCACGCATTAGGAAGGACCTCTACAGGTAAAGGGAAAGATAAATTTAAGTTTTGAACAAGTTTAGTTTCGTCAACAACAATCAACAATTGATTAGCTTTAGATGCTACTAACTTTTCTCTAACATGGCATGCTCCTCCTCCTTTGATTAATTGAAATCCCGGATCAACTTCATCTGCCCCATCAATAGCCAAATCGATTTGCGAAACAGCAGCCAAATCGATAAGCGGGATATCGAGTTCGAGCGCTAAAACTTCTGATTGAAAGGAAGTTGCAACACCTCTGATATTATGCAGTTTCCCAGAACGAATTTCATTAGCTAGGCTTTTTATCATAAGCGCAGCTGTAGATCCAGAACCCAATCCCAGAATCATGTCACTCTTTACTTCCTTAATTGCTGCATCAGCAACTATCTGTTTCATTTGAGTTTGTGAATCCAAAATCTTTTTTTCTAAGTTTATAGATTATTAAATTTCAACATGGGATTTATGTCAAACTTGGGAGAGGTTCTGGTTTGATATTTATCTCTATCTCTTTATTATCTCTTAAAACATTTAAGAGTAATACTTTGCCTATCTGAGCTTTTTCTAATTCATTTAGCAAAGCTTTAGGTTCTTTTATAGAAATATTTTCAGTTGCTATTACTAAATCGCCTCTTCTTAACCCAGCTTTTTCAGCAGGACTATTAGGTATGACTGATTGAATTAGAGCTCCATTTCTTTCAGGAAGTTTGAAAAGTGAATTAGGATCTTGATTATGTTCTTTAGCAATTCTAGGATTCAAAGAAATCAATTGGACCCCTAAATATGGATGAATAACTTCCCCATTTTTAAGAAGCTGATCAGAAACACTTTTAGCTAAATTAATAGGAATCGCGAAACCTAGACCTGCTCCAGGACCACTTCTTACCAATGTATTGATTCCTATTACCTCACCATTTGAATTAATAAGTGGACCTCCAGAATTCCCTGGATTTATTGCAGCATCAGTCTGAATAAGATCAAGCCTTTTATCTGAAAACCCTAGACTATTAATGTCCCTATGTAGGCTACTTACAATACCTAAGGTAACTGTTTTTTCTAGACCATAGGGAGTACCAAGAGCTATTGCCCAATCTCCAACTTCAAGATCTTCAGAATTTCCAAGTGGAGCAAAGCTAGAGTAGTTAGAATCCTGAATTTTTACTAAAGCTAGATCAGTTACTACATCTGTTCCCAAAACGTGTCCATCGCAAATAGTGCCATCTGCCAAAGTTACTGAAACATCATCAACTCTTTCTACGACATGAGCATTTGTAAGAACCAACCCATTTTCATTAATTATTACTCCTGAACCTTGGCCCCTCTCTCTCTCAGGAGTATTTGCTTGCTCCCCAAGTAAATCCCTCAATAAAGGATCTAGTAAAGTGGGATCAAATTGTTGCCTTTCTACCAATCGCTCAGTATCAATTTTTACAACTGCAGGACCTACATTTTTTACTGCAGATGATACAAAATTGTGACCTTCAGAAGAAGTCAAAGCAAAAACTTCAGCTTTTTGAGAGAAATTAACGAAACAAAAACAAACAACAATTAAAATTTGGATTAAATTAATAAATTTAATCTTGAGAAGCTTCATATATTTAATAATTTTTTTCTTAAGTAAATCTAATTGAAGAAATATATTATTGTTGTTTTTTTGTTTACATCCATAAAATACAAATTTTTGAATGTTTTTTATAGAAAAAAATCTTTTATATGTGAAAATTATTTTAAATTAATTTATATCAATACAATTTGAAAAAAGAAAACAAAAGCAAACTAGAAAGTCTCTTAAAGAAAGTTGCCAATATATGGAATTTCGAAATCTGCAGTTTAGATATAAAGACTAATCAAAATCCAAATGTTATAGAAATCATTATAAAAAAAACTAATGGTGATGATATTTCACTTGATGATTGTGCACTATTTAATACCCCAGCATTTGAAGAAATAGAAAATTCAAATCTTTTAAATTGTTCATATGTGTTAGAAATTAGTAGTCAAGGGGTCAGTAATGAATTAACCTCAGAAAGAGACTTCAAAACTTTTAAAGGTTTTCCAGTTAATGTTGAATTAAACCAGAAGAATTCAAAAACAAAATTTCTGAATGGTTTACTTTATGAAAAGTCTAAAGATTATTTAGCCATTAACATAAAAGGTAAGATAAAAAAAATCCCTTTTGCTGAAGTATTAAAGATTAGTCTTAGCACATTAAAAGATTAATCATTTTCAACCATTATTCAATTACCCATCATAGATGGCATTAGTTATTCTCCCAGGTTTAAACAATCTTATTGAAGACATTAGTGAGGAAAAAAAGTTACCTCCTAATATCGTTGAACTAGCCTTGCGTGAAGCTTTATTAAAAGGATACGAAAAATATAGAAAAACTTTTTACATTGGAGTTAACGAAGACCCTTTTGATGAAGAATATTTTAGTAATTTTGATGTTGGCCTAGATCTTGATGAAGAAGGTTACAGGATATTATCTAGTAAAATAATTGTTGAAGAAGTTGAGAGCGAAGATCATCAAATATCTTTAATAGAAGTCAAACAAGTCGCTGATGATGCTCAAATAGGTGACACAGTTGTTTTAGACGTTACTCCAGAAAAAGAGGATTTTGGGCGAATGGCTGCTGCAACAACAAAGCAGGTTTTAGCCCAGAAATTAAGAGATCAACAGCGGAAAATGATCCAAGAAGAATTTGCAGATTTGGAGGATCCTGTTCTAACTGCAAGAGTTATAAGATTTGAAAGACAATCAGTCATAATGGGAGTTAGTTCGGGAATTGGCAGACCTGAAGTAGAGGCTGAACTTCCCAAGAGAGATCAATTACCAAATGATAACTATAGAGCAAATGCAACTTTCAAAGTATTTTTGAAAGAGGTTAGCGAAATAGCCAGAAAAGGGCCACAACTTTTTGTTAGTAGAGCAAATGCTGGTTTGGTGGTTTATTTATTTGAAAATGAAGTTCCAGAAATTCAAGAGGGTACTGTAAAAATTGTTGCTGTATCAAGAGAAGCCAACCCTCCTTCAAGAGCGGTTGGCCCAAGAACAAAAGTAGCTGTAGATAGTGTCGAACAAGAAGTTGACCCTGTAGGTGCTTGTATTGGAGCTAGGGGAGCAAGAATTCAGCAAGTAGTCAATGAATTAAGAGGTGAAAAGATTGATGTTATTAAATGGTCATCTGATCCAATACAGTATATTTTAAACTCTTTAAGTCCTGCAAAAGTTGATCTAGTAAGACTAGTTGACCCACAAGGTCAGCATGCCCACGTATTAGTTCCTCCTGATCAATTGAGTCTTGCGATTGGTAGAGAAGGTCAAAATGTCAGACTTGCAGCAAGATTAACAGGTTGGAAGATAGATGTTAAAAACTCACATGAATACGATAAGGAAGCTGAAGATGCAGCAGTTTCTGAATTAATCATTCAAAGAGAAGAAGAAGAGAATCTCCAGCGAGAAGCTGAGCTAAGATTAGAAGCAGAACAAGCTGAGCGAGCTGCAGAAGATGCAAGATTAAGAGAGCTTTATCCGCTTCCTGAAGATGATCAAGAATATGGAGAAGAACAATACGAAGTAGAATCCATTTCAAATAATGATCAATTAGAGACTACTCAAGATAATGAAATATCCGCTTCAGAGGAGAGAAAGCGGTGATAAAACAAACCCCTGTTTTGCGTAGATGTATTTCATGTAGAAAAACATATGACAGGAAAAATCTTTTAAAGATTACCAAAGATCATAAGCAAGGCATTATTCTTCAACAAGGAATTGGGCGTTCAGCTTACATTTGCAAATCAAAAGAATGTTATTCAGATTCAAAGATCAAAAAAAAGCTTCAAAAAGCTTTAAAAACATTTTTAGAACCTGAATTTATTGATATTTTTGAAAAAGAAATTGCAAGCTATAATAACTATCCCAATTAGGGAATATAATTAAAATAGATTCTCTTAAAACAAAGAGTAAAAATCAGATTAAATGACTATCCGCGATAAAATCAGAATTTACGAACTGTCCAGAGACTTAAATCTGGATAATAAAGACATATTGGATGCTGCTCAAAAACTTTCAATTTCGGTAAAGAGTCATAGTAGTTCCATTACTGCAGAGGATGCAAAAAAAATTAAAAATCTTATTAATAAAAAAACTTCAGATAAACAAATACTTTCCATTAATAAACCTTCAATTAAAAAAGAAACTCACAAACAAAACAAAAAAGATAAATCTCCTGTCATCTCTTCTACACAAGGAAAAAACCTTAAAGACAATTTAAACAAAAATCCATTATTGATAAAACCTCTAAATAAGCCTGATAGTCCAAAAATAATTTCAAATCAACCTAAAAATCTCAACAAACCAACTATTGTTAAAGGTTCACAATCTCAATCAAATCTTCCAAATCAGAATTTAAATATTCAACCTTCACAGAATTTGAACCAAGATCAAAAAACTTTACGCAATAAAACTATCCCCCCTATCAAAAGTCCCGCAAAACGACCTATTCAACTTATTGAAAAGCCTAAAAACTTTACTAATAATGCCAAATCTAATGAATCTCCCAAGAATATCAACAACTCAGCAGACAAAAGACAAATATTAAACAAATCTGATCAAAATACGAACAACCAGAAAACAAAAAATTTTAACAATCGAAAAAATACTCCTGAGCTAGTAGGGGCTCCCATCAGAAGAGAAGATACGAAAATAAATCCAAATCAGAAAAATACTAACAATAAGCAAAACATTTCTTATAAACAAACTAATCCAAACAGATCTGGCGGGCCCAAAAGACCTAGCATGCCCAATAGACCTGGGATAGGCAATAGACCTGGGATACCCAATAGACCTGGGATACCCAATAGGTCTGACATGCCCAACAGGTCTCTTACTCCTAACAAACCTGGCATACCTAATAGGCCTGGATTAAGAAACAAATCATCAGATCAAGGCAGACCTAGTTCGTTTAATAGGCAAGGCAATCCCAATAGAGCTGGAAGTCCTAGTGGGAATTTCAGACAAGGGGGGGGCTTTAATCAAGGTAATTTTAAAAGGCCTGGTTCTAAATTCGATGGCCAAAAGCCCTCTGGAATAAGAAAACCAGTATCACCTAATGAACTTTTGCAACTTCAAAAAACCAATAAGTCTGCAAAAGATCAAAAAGGTATAAATAAGACGGAAAAACAAACTCTTGAGTCGCCTAAGCAGAAGGTTAAAGCTCCAAATAGTCGTCCAAATACTCCCCCGAATTCCAAAAAAACACCTCATAGAAATTTTACAAATAGTTCCAAAAAGACAGGGAGGACAGATTGGGATGATAACGCAAAATTAGAAGCATTAAGAAATAAACATCCGCAGAAACAAAGACAAAAAGTTCATATTATCGGTGAGAATGATGACTCATTAACATCTGAAACCAGTGGATACTCTGGTGAGAAAATTTCAATTTTATCAGCTAGTTTGGCACGACCAAAAAAAGAAAAGTCTGATGAGACTAAATCTCAAAAATCCATAAAACAATTAAAGAAGAAGAAAAAAGAGACCACAAGACAAAGGCAGAAAAGAAGAGCGATGGAATTAAAGGCTGCTAAAGAAGCCAAACAAGTAAGACCTGAAATGATAATAGTTCCAGAAGATAATTTAACAGTTCAAGAATTGGCTGATAAATTAAGTCTTGAAAGTTCTGAAATAATCAAATCTCTTTTCTTTAAAGGAATAAATGCAACTGTAACTCAATCACTTGACTTGACAACTATCGAAACAGTAGCAGAAGAATTTGGAGTACCTGTTTTGCAAGACGATATACAAGAAGCTGCAGAAAAAACAGTAGATATGATTGAATCTGATGATTTTGATAGTCTTATAAAAAGACCACCTGTTATTACAGTGATGGGTCATGTAGATCATGGCAAAACAAGTCTTTTAGATTCCATCAGAGAATCAAGAGTAGCTTCGGGAGAAGCAGGCGGTATAACTCAACATATAGGAGCTTATCAAGTTGAATTTGAACATGAATCTCAAAAGAAAAAATTAACTTTTCTAGATACCCCTGGCCATGAGGCCTTTACTGCAATGAGAGCAAGAGGTACAAAAGTCACTGATGTAGCTGTTCTTGTAGTAGCCGCAGATGATGGTTGCAGACCTCAAACACTTGAAGCCATAAGTCATGCAAGAGCTGCAAAAGTACCAATTGTAGTAGCAATAAATAAAATTGATAAAGAAGGGGCATCTCCAGACAAAGTCAAGCAGGAACTATCAGAAAAAGATTTAATCGCTGAAGATTGGGGAGGAGATACTGTGATGGTTCCAGTCAGTGCTATCAAAAAACAAAATATTGATAAATTGCTCGAAATGATTTTGTTAGTTTCAGAAGTTGAAGACCTACAAGCTAACCCTAACAGATCAGCTAAAGGTACCGTAATTGAAGCCCATCTAGATAAAGCTAAAGGTCCTGTAGCTACTTTGTTAGTACAAAATGGTACCTTGAAATCTGGGGATGTTTTAGCTGCAGGCTCAGTCCTTGGAAAAATCAGAGCAATGGTTGATGAACATGGCAATAGAATCAAAGAAGCAGGGCCATCATTCCCCGTGGAAGCATTAGGATTCAGTGAAGTACCAACAGCGGGTGATGAATTTGAGGTCTACTCTGATGAGAAAACTGCACGAGCAATTGTCGGAGATAGAGCAACAGATGCGAGGGCTACAAAATTAGCTCAGCAAATGGCCTCTAGAAGAGTAAGCTTATCATCCTTATCAACTCAAGCAAATGATGGAGAATTAAAAGAATTAAACTTAATTCTTAAAGCTGATGTTCAAGGTAGTGTTGAAGCGATATTGGGATCGCTAGAACAATTACCAAAAAATGAGGTTCAAGTCAGAGTTCTACTCTCAGCTCCAGGAGAAATAACTGAGACCGATATAGATCTAGCAGCTGCATCAGGGTCAGTAATCATTGGGTTTAACACCTCATTAGCCTCTGGAGCAAAAAGAGCAGCTGATGCGAATGAGGTTGATATAAGAGAATATGAAGTCATCTATAAACTTTTAGAAGATATTCAGTTAGCAATGGAAGGTCTACTTGAACCCGATCTTGTCGAAGAATCATTAGGTCAAGCCGAAGTTAGAGCAACTTTCTCAGTTGGTAAAGGAGCTATAGCAGGGTGTTATATACAAACTGGTAAATTACAACGGAATTGCTCTCTTAGAGTTATTAGATTAGATAAAGTAATTTTTGAGGGTAATTTAGATTCTCTAAAAAGGTCTAAAGATGATGTCAAAGAAGTAAATACAGGATTTGAATGTGGAGTTGGCTGCGACAAATTCTCTTCGTGGATTGAAGGAGACATAATTGAAGCATTCAAATTTGTTACTAAAAAGAGAACATTAACTAAATAACTGAATATTTAAATTGTTAATCTTTATTCCTATCAAAAAATAATAAAGTAGGGAATAGTATACAAGCACCCAATTGTATTAAAAGGTTATTTGTATTTAATTCACTTCCACTGGCAATTTTGGAAAGCATGATTAAAAGACCCAATAATGCCGAACCACTAAAAGCTATCCATAATATTCTCCTTAATCCCTTGAAAGGGGCCTGTGTTTCCTTTAATAACTTCTTTTTTAATTCAGGATCTATTTTTGACATAAATGCTTTCAATTATAAACTTAAGTTTATATGAAAATATTAATATTTTAATGTTGCCGATATAGCTCAGCGGTAGAGCAACTGTCTCGTAAACAGTAGGTCATTGGTTCAATTCCAATTATCGGCATTTATAAAGCAAATTTTAAACAAAAATGATTAATAGAATTTTAAAATTTAAAAATCTGTATAAACTATTAATTTTTATTCCTCTCATATTTTATTTTGGCAAAAGAAGTTACATTGCTTTTGATGAAGGATTTTATGCCCTACAAGCTAGGTGGATATTGGATAAAGGTAATTGGTCAATTCCTCTTTGGTGGGATGGATATTTTTTAGATAGAACAATAGGATTACAGTTTTTAATTGCAAAGTCACAAGAAATTTTTGGAAGAAATATGTTTGCCGCATATCTACCCACAACAGCTGCTGCAATATTGATGCTATTCACAACTTACAAAATGCATGAAGAATTTTTCAATAAAACATATGCAATTATATCTCCATTAATACTTGCCACTACTTATCTGTGGTTTGACTACTCACACTTAGCCACCCAAGATATTATTTATTCGTGTTTAGTTACTATTGGAATATTTTCTTTGGTCAAAATAAAAAGTAAAGATAATAAATTGTATATTCTGCTTTTTGGTATTTGGATTGGTTTGTCTTTTATGATGAAGACTTTTCTAGTATTTGTACCTTTATTATCACTACTACCATATTTATTTATAAAAAAAAATATTTTATTCAGTAAATTCTTTTGGCTTGGACTACTCATTGGATTTATTCCGTATTTATTTTGGGCATTATCTATTAACCCTTATTTAGAGAAAAATATTATTTTTTACTTAGTGGAAAAGTTTAACATTCTCTCTAATAAAAATAACTTTACAAATCCTTTCTATTATTATTTGTGGAATATTCCGGTCACATATCTTCCATGGAGTATTTTTGCCATTATTGGCATGTCATACAATTTTCATGAAAGTAAAGAGAATAAATATATACTTGTTTTTTTCCCCTTAACGTTAATTGCGATTCTAAGTATTTTTTCTACTAAAACGCCCTACTATACTCTACAAATCTCATCTATTTTTTCACTAAATACTTATGTGGGGATAAAATATTTATTTAATTATCAAAGATATAAACTAATTTTTGTTTTTATAACTTCAAAAATAATTCCATTATTTATATTCTGTCTGACTTTTACATATTATTTTTTCTTTAAAAACATAACCAACTTTAACTCTAAAGAAAACACATTTCTGATTCTTGGATTATTATTCTTTGGCCTATCTTGGTCATTTATAAAACATAAAAACTCATTCACAGAAATATTAATAGCACTTATAATTGGACCTTACTTACTAACTTCATTTGTTTTGCAATCAGGATTATTCACTGATAGATCAAGGGAACTAAGAGAACAAATGGAATACATATCATCTATTGATATCGTAAAAAATCAAAAGATAAATGTGATCAAAAGTGGAATAAACAATTCTATATCTCAATCGAAAATCATAAGAATTTCGTTATTAACTCCTAAACTAGGCGAACGTTTGGAGGGTATTGATCAGTTAAAGAAATCAGAATTGGCATGGTCAACTGAATTTAGGGAAATAAAAAACAATAATTATGTTTATGAAGTTATATACGAAAACGATATTTTAAAGCCATGGAAATTAATAATAAAAAAGTAAATTATCCATTTATACTAAAATGTCGATAGCAAACGTATAAAATAATGAAATCAGTTAATACTTGGAATTTAACGAATAATAAACTTCATCAATTATTCAAAGACAATAATGAATTTATTGCAATTACAGTCAGGGGTAATACTTGGGAGCCAATAACAAGATGGCTAAAATTCGATTCAAGAGTTTTTAGAGAAACCACCAGCAAAGCAAGAATAACCTTATGCGATATTGAGTCTCTGGCAGAAATTTACAATTATAGATCTATTAGATGGAAAGCTAAAAAATTAACACCTTTGCCAACTAAACTAATTCCAAGATCTTTAAAAAATATTTTTCGCAAACTACCTATAATAAAACAACTTGCATACGAACTAGAAATATTTTTTTATAAATATAATGCAAATACTTCGGATCATTTAATATCAATAGTCATTCCTGCGAGAAATGAGGAAGGTAATAAAAAACTTTTAATAAATGCACTAAATAAATTCAAAAAAATACCCAATAACTTAGAAATTATATTTGTTGAAGGTAATAGCAGTGATAATACATATAAAATTTTGCAAGAATTAAAAGAAAGTTTCTCAGATTTCTTCAAGATATCTCTTTTGAAACAAACTTATAAAGGAAAGAAAAATGCAGTCGTAGAGGGATTTAATATTTCTAAAGGTCAAACCCTTGCCATAATTGATAGTGATTTCACTGTAGATATTGATGACAGTATTGCAGCAATAATGGAATCAACTAAAAATGAAAATATACTAATTAATTGTGCCCGCACAACTTTCCCAATGGAAAAAGATGCAATGAGATGGGCCAATTACATCGGAAATAGACTCTTCGCAATATTTTTATCAATTCTCATTAATAAGCCAGTTTCAGATTCACTTTGTGGAACAAAAGTTTTTTCAAGAAAATTCTTTAGACTTATGAAGCAAAATGGGAGTTGGGATTCCAAGTCTGACCCATTTGGAGACTTCACAATAATATTCGAAGCAGCAAATAATAATATTAAAATACTTAATTATCCTGTTAGATATTACGCTAGACAATCTGGAGCACCAAATATATCTAGATGGATTGATGGATTAAAACTTCTGAAAGTCTGCTGGATTTATATGATTTCTGATATTTAAATTTATATAAATTTTCAGTAGTATTTTCTAAAGATTTTTAATTTCGCCAAATTAGTAATAAAGTAGTTAGATTCTTAATGAAAATAAATTCATTAGAATTTCATGGCATGGATTTTAATTTCGGTTTCAAAAAGTTAAATAAAAAAAATTTCCGCAGAAAGCAGTATGGCAAAATTCTTACTGTAAGACTTCCATGTAATCCAATATTTCCAATAGGTCCTATTTATTTGGCTGACCATATTCATAAATGTTTCCCCAATATTGAACAGCAATTTCTTGATCTAGCAATAATTCCATCTAATAAAGTTTCCAAACTCTTAACTAGAAAAATTGATCAATTTAGACCTCATCTAATTATTTTTTCATGGAGAGATATACAAATTTATGCACCTGTAGATGGTAGAAGTGGAAATCCCCTACAAAACTCTTTTGAGGTTTTTTATTCAAAAAATATCCTCAAAAAAATTAGAGGTTCTTGGGGAGGATTAAAATTAATTGCATCCCATTATGGAGAGATATACAGAAATACTTCTTTAGTTAAGAATGGACTTAAAAGAGCACAAAAATACAACAAAGATGTAAAAGTAATTTTAGGAGGTGGAGCTGTTAGTGTTTTCTATGAACAATTAGGCAATCTACTTCCAAAAGGAACCGTTATTTCTGTTGGAGAAGGAGAAAATCTCATAGAGAAAATTATTAAGAATGATTCAATAGAGGAAGAAAGATGTTATCTTGCTGGACAGAAACCTCGTAACAAATTAATCCATGAACAACCATCGGAAACAATAAAAACTGCTTGCAACTATAAATACATCGAATCCATATGGCCAGAATTCAATTGGTATATAGAAGGTGGAGATTATTATGTAGGGGTACAAACAAAAAGAGGTTGTCCTCATAATTGTTGTTTCTGTGTTTATACAGTTGTAGAGGGCAAACAGGTTCGTGTTAATAATGTCGATGAAGTAATCAAAGAAATGAAGCAATTATATGATCTTGGAGTTAGGGGATTTTGGTTCACAGATGCGCAGTTTATTCCAACCAAAAAACACATTAAAGATGCAAAAATACTATTGCAAGCTATTAAAAATCAAGGTTGGAACGATATCAATTGGGCTGCATATATCAGAGCGGATAATATTGATGCTGATCTTGCTCAGCTTATGGTCGATACAGGTATGAGTTATTTTGAAATAGGCATCACTTCAGGATCTCAAGAACTTGTTAGAAAAATGAGATTAGCATATGACCTCGAAACTGTATTAAAGAATTGCAGAATGCTAGTCAAATCAGGTTTCAAGAATCATGTGTCAGTTAATTATTCTTTTAATGTTTTTGATGAAACGCCAAGCACGATAAGACAAACTATTGCTTACCATAGAGAATTAGAAAATATTTTTGGGAAAGGCTTAGTTGACCCAGCTATATTCTTTATAGGATTACAACCTCATACTCTTCTTGAGAAGTACGCCTTAGATAATAAAATTTTGAAGCCGAATTATAATCCAATGAGCATGATGCCTTGGACAGCAAGAAAACTTTTATGGAACCCAGGATCTTTAGGGGAAAAACTTGGTCAAGTTTGCTTAGAAGCCTTTGATAACAAAGAAGATGAATTTGGTAAAACAGTTATTAACATTCTGGAGCGAGAATATGGTAAGTCCTCCTTAAAAGAATCCTTAAAAGTTCGTCCTTTATCGGAAAGAAAATTAGCACATTCAAAATAATAACTTCACCCTTATTAGTCTTCTTTCTCAATTGAACTAGAAATTCCTTTAGATTTTAAGGATTCCGAATAGAATTCTGCTGGCTCTAAATCACAAACAATTACCAAACCGATACCTGTATTGTGAGCCTCTAGCATTATGGAAATAGCATCTTGCTCACTTAATTGAGGAACAACTTCTCTTAGTGAAATAGTCACATACTCCATAGAATTAACTGGATCATTATGAAGTAAAACCTTATATTTGGGAGATTTATTTTTTAATTCAGCAGGTTTCTTTTCAATCACTGCAGAGTTATTACTTAAACTTTGTTCTAACTTTATAGATAGCATTAAATTTTTTTGATTCTAAAGATTACTAAATTATTATATATTAATTATTCTTTCCATCGCAGCCATGACATTTGATCGTGAGTTAAATGCTGACAAACGAAAATAACCCTCTCCTGATAATCCGAATCCGCTACCAGGTGTACCAACGACACTAACTTTTTGAAGAAGAAAATCAAAAAAGTCCCAAGATGTCATTTGATCAGGAACCTTGATCCAGATATACGGAGCATTTTCCCCACCGTAAACTTTATATCCTGCAATCTGAAGTTTATTTTTCATAATTTTTGCATTTTCCATATAAAAATCAATTAAACCTCTCACTTCTTTTTTCCCTTCAAGAGAATATACAGCCTCTGCTCCTCTCTGAACTATATAACTTACTCCATTAAATTTAGTAGATTGTCTTCTATTCCAAAGAGGCCATAAGTCTATTTCCTCATTAGTTGAGCTGAATCCTTTGAGATCTTTAGGTATTACTGTATATGCACATCTTACTCCTGTAAATCCTGCATTCTTTGAAAAAGATCTAAATTCAATAGCGCAATCCTTTGCACCCTCAATCTCATATATTGAATGGGGAATATCTTTATCTTGAATAAATGCTTCATAAGCCGCATCGAAAAGAATTAAAGATTTGTTGTGAAGAGCATAGTCAACCCACTTTTTCAAGTCTTCTTTAGTGATGGTTGCTCCAGTAGGATTATTTGGAAAACAAAGATATACAATATCAACTTTCTTTTTAGGTAGTTCTGGAAGAAAGTTATTTGCCTCATTTATTGCAAGATATGTCAATCCTTGATAAGTACCATTTTCGAGAGCGTACCCAGTTCGTCCCGTCATAACATTACTATCTACATACACTGGATAAACTGGATCTGTTACAGCAATTGAATTATCTTTGCCAAGAATATCTAAAATATTGCTACTGTCACATTTCGAACCATCCGAAACAAAAATTTCCTCAGGTGAAATTTTACAGCTTCTAGAAACAAAATCATTCTCAGATATTTTTTCTCTAAGCCAAGAATAACCTTGTTCAGGTCCATAACCCCTAAAACCTTCAGTTGTTCCCATATCTTTTAAAGCTCTACCCATAGCATCTCTGCAAGCTTTTGGTAATGGTTCTGTCACGTCTCCTATACCAAGCTTAATTATGTTAGAACTATTATTTGATTGAGTATATATTTTGACCCTTTTAGCAATTTCAGGAAATAAATATCCGGCTTTGAGTTTTAAATAATTTTCGTTTACTTGAACCACTTTAGATAAAAAATTTTAACCAATATAAGGATAATGGATCAACGTGCTTTAGTGGTGATTAGATGTTAAAATTATCTTAGTTATGATTAAATCCAAGGAAAATCATGGCTATGAATTCAATTTCAAATAGTTTAAAAGTCTTCTAAAGCTTTATAGATAGCATAAACCAGTTGCTATTAACTTTAATTTAAAAAGTAAATAATACTAGCAATAAAGAATTTCTTTCTTAAAGATAAAAAAATTAATTACTTACTTTAGATGATTTTTACAATTCAAACCATTCAGAATCAAATATATGTCTCAGCAAATTATCATCGCTGAGCAGGCTCGAATTGCAGCACTACTCACAGATGATCGAGTTGATGAATTAATCGTCGCACAAGGTCAATATCAAATTGGCGATATTTTTTTAGGAACAGTTGAAAATGTTCTACCTGGGATTGATGCAGCTTTCATAAATATTGGTGAAAGTGATAAAAATGGATTCATTCACGTATCAGATCTAGGTCCATTAAGATTAAAAAAAGGAATCTTAGGAATAACTGAATTACTAGAACCAAAACAAAAAGTTCTAGTACAGGTAATGAAGGAGCCCACCGGATCTAAAGGACCTAGACTCACCGGGAGTATTTCAATACCTGGAAAGTACTTGATATTACAGCCATATGGTCAAGGAGTAAATATTTCCAGAAAAATAAATACAGAAACAGAAAGAAACCGTTTAAAAGCTCTTGGGGTTTTAATAAAACCACCTAGCACAGGTTTACTATTTAGAACAGAGGCCGAAAAGATAAAAGAAGAAATACTTATTGAAGATTTAGAAAATTTAATTCAACAATGGGATAATCTTTTAAAAGTTTCTGAGACTTCTAATCCACCAAATTTAATAAAAAGAGATGATGATTTCTCTCTTAAAATTTTAAGAGATCATATTAAATCTTCTACTAAAAGCATAATTATCGATAGTAAATTTTCAATTGATAGAGCAAAAGATTTTTTAACAACTTATGAATCTAATATAAATATTGAATTTCACGATAACGATTTAAACGAACATATTTTAGAAAAGTATGAAATAAAGAAAACAATTCAAAAAGCACTCCAACCTAGAGTAGATCTTCCTTCAGGAGGTTATATAATTATTGAACCAACTGAAGCTCTTACAGTAATTGATGTTAACTCAGGATCATTTACTAGATCGGCCAACTCAAGACAAACTGTATTGTGGACAAATTGCGAAGCAGCAGTTGAAATCTCAAGACAAATGAAATTAAGAAATATTGGTGGAGTTATTGTAGTAGATTTTATTGATATGGAATCTAGAAGAGATCAATTCCAGTTACTTGAGCATTTTACTTCAGCAATAAAAGATGATTCTGCTAGACCTCAGATAGCCCAACTTACTGAATTAGGTTTAGTTGAGTTAACCAGAAAAAGACAAGGTCAAAATATATATGAATTATTTGGCAAAAAATGTTCTGCATGCAATGGTACTGGTCATATAGAAAATCAATTGAATTATGAAATATCTAATCTAAAAATAAAAAATATTGAAGAACCTCCTAAATCAAATTTTATAAAAACTGAAGATATAGATACTTCTCAATCTACTGATAAGCAGGTAAATATAATTGAAAAGGAATTCCCTAACCCTAAGAGGCTAAATAAGGAGGATTCTTCTAATAAAAAAGAAAATGATAATGATGATTTAAAAACATTAAATTCAAAAGAAAAAAACATAATAACTGTAGATCTTACTAATGATGAAAAAATTGTTTTCAGTCAATTAGGTATTAATCCACTAATAAAATTAGGCAAAGAATATCTCACGAGCAATAATTTTGTGCGTTTAAAGGAGGTTAGTAAGGAAAAAGAAAAAAGTTTAGATAATAAAAAAACAACTGCAAAACAAGTAAAAAAAGTCTCAAAATCTAAATTAGCCGAAGATATTGAGATTAATATTGAAGCAAATGCAAATTCTAAAGATATATCAACAATAAAAAATAATGCGGATGAAGAAGTTGTATTTGTAGATAAAAAGGATGAAATTGAACTCACAGATGAAATAAACAATGCACGAAAAAAAAGAAGAAGATCCTCAGCAAATATTGAATAAAGTATCTGAAGTTGGAATAGATGAAGTTGGAAGGGGAGCAGTTTTTGGCCCAGTTTTCTCAGCAGTTGTAGTATTAACTGAAAAAAATAAACGCACTTTAAAACAATTTGGCGTGATGGATAGTAAAAAATTAACTCCAAAAAAAAGAAAATTACTTTTTCCAAAGATTTTATTACTTTCTTCAGATTATGGAATTGGGCAATCCTCAGCCAAAGAAATTGATAAGTTTGGTATCAGAGTTGCAACAGAACTCTCAATGATAAGAGCTTTAAGAAAATTAAAAGAGGAACCATCTGAACTAATAATTGATGGACCCTTATTATTAAGACCATGGAATGGAATTCAGAAAAATATAGTATCAGGAGACTCGAAATTTACCGCAATATCTGCAGCAAGCATAGTTGCAAAAGTAACTCGCGATAATCTAATGGAAAGGTTAGAAAAAAAATACACAGGATACTTAATATTTAAAAATAAAGGTTATGGGACTAAAGATCATCTTGCAATTATCAAAAAAAATGGAATAACTAATCTGCATAGGAAAAGTTTTTTAAAAAAATCAAATCTTATTTAATTCACACCAATCTAAAAAATCTTTAACTAATTGCTGTTGAACTCTTGACTTTATACCTAACAAAATCCCGTTTAATACCGAATGACCAGTAGATTCCAAAATTTTCTTTGGTACCAGCTTCAATAGAGGGGGCTGACTTACAGATACTCCTAAAAGCGCCTCTCCTTCTAATCCAATATCAGTTGCTTCTAGATTCGCCTTCAAAATAAGATTAAAGTCATCTATTATCCCTAAACCATCCAATGTACTTTCAAGAGCACTCATTTTTAAAATTCCATCTTTATTCTCTACCGCAATTAAAACAACGGGGTTAATATCTAATTGAAAAACCTTAAAACTTGTTACTGTATACTTATACCTACCTTCTCCTTCAGGTACTAATTTTTTGGAGTCCAGCATTGCTCCAACAACTCTTTCTTCTTCCAAAAGATATTTAGAAAGATATTCTTTATTACGTGTTACGGAAAGCTCCAATTTCTGTTTAGCATCAAAAGATAATAGCATTTTCTATATCCCTCCAATGCTTATTTGATCTCTTTTTTTCTTCCAATTAATCATGCGCAAACAAGTTGCATATTTAGGTCCTAAAGGGACATACGCAGAAAAAGCAGCTCATATATTATCAAAGCTTGCCAATTTTCAGACACCTATATTTGTACCATGTAATGGGTTACATTCGGTCATTAAATCTATAGCCTACAACAATTGTGATGCTGCTGTAGTTCCTATTGAGAATTCTGTAGAAGGTGGAGTAACCGCCACTCTAGATGCCCTTTGGAAATTTCCTGATATATATATAAATAAAGCAATTGTTCTACCTATAAAACATGCATTAATTAGTGATGGAGAACTTTCAATAATCTCAGAAGTATTATCTCATCCTCAAGCATTAGCTCAATGTTCAGAATGGCTATCTGAAAATCTTCCAAACGCAATCCCTCTTCCAACAAACTCAACATCAGAAGCTGTCAATATGGTAAAGGGAAGTAAATTTAGAGCAGCTATTGGTTCGAAATCATTAGTCCAAATTGAAGGTCTTAAAGAATTAGCCTTTCCCATAAATGATGTCCCAGGTAATTGCACTAGATTTGTCTTATTGAGCAAAGAATCAAATTATGATTTAGCCAATATTGCCAGTTTTGCATTCTCATTAATATCAAATAAACCTGGTGCTTTACTTAAGGCTTTAAATTATATTGCAGATTTTGGATTTAATATGAGTAAGATAGAATCTAGACCTTCTAAAAGAGAGTTAGGCGAATATATAATTTATATTGATTTAGAAATAAATAATCAAAATAATATTGAAAATCTTCTTACATTAATAAATCATTTAAAGCCCCTATGCAATAACTTTGTAAATTTTGGAAATTATTTTTCTGAAAATGTTGAATTAGATTAATTTATCCTCTACATTTATAAACTCCAAACTCCATTAAACCTGTTCTAAATGCCCAATTCATAAGAAGTATTGTTGGGATCTCTCTAATGGACTTTAATATCGCCAATGGGCCAAGAGACAAAATTGCAAAAGGTCTTCGAATCCCTTCAATAATTGAGTCGTGCCATGAAGGATTTGTATAATAATTCCAATTATCAGATATAACTCTTCCTGCACTATTTTTATTAGTTCTAAGAATATTACCGAATTCATTAATGCTAATAAAATTAGGATGTACCCACTGTTCAAGTAATTGCTGAAGAATCAAATTCTCAAAAAAAGATGGGGGGTATGCCGAGAGATCTCTTGAGTTCCAATCAGCCATTGCAAAATACCCTCCAGGCCTCAAAGTCCTCAACATTTCATCTGCAAACTTAGTTTTGTCATTCATGTGTGCGCCCGCCTCAACACTCCAAACCGCATCAAATGAACCATCTTCAAATTTTAAATCTAATGCATCCATAACTTGGAAGTTGCAAGTAATCCCAGACGGAGTAAGTTCTCTTGCTCTTTTTACTTGAGCAGGACTAATTGTAATTCCAGTAACGTTAAACCCATAATATTTTGCGAGAATCCTAGAACTGCCTCCTATTCCGCAACCTACATCAAGTATTCTGGAGCCTTTTGGCAATTTATCTAAACCACTCCACTTAACTAATTCATGTACAAAATGGACTTTAGCCTTTCTAAAATCAATATTTTGTTTTCCTGAGGGATAAAAGCCCAAATGTATATGATCACCCCACAATCTCTCAAGTAACTTATCTTGGGTCCAAGAGTCATATGCAGATGCCACTGTGCCAGAAGAAATATATTTTCTGGCATTAATTCGCCAAATGATAAATAAAGTTAAAAGGGATAAAACCAGTAAGCAAAAAGGTAGTAGTAATTCAAACATTTAATTTTCTTTAATATCAGGAAAACTTTCTTTCAAGGCTGTTCTTGCTGCAAGTTGTTTTCTAGTATGATCAAGCATTTCATATTCTCTTTGCAAACGAGCATAAGTATTTCTTTCTTCTAGAAGTCTTTGCTGTTCCTCCGCAACAGGACCTCCCAAATGAGCCCCTATCCAAAAAGATAATTCCATAGGATTATTAGGTAATTTATCGGGTAATTTTTTCCTAGTATTTGTTAATTTGCTTGTTAGGTTAATAACGTCACTAAGTGCATCTGTGACTGAATCTTTTAGAGAATCTAATGTTTGAAGGTTATCAATATTTTCATCACTAATCCAACTTACCATCGCTGAACAAAATGGAGTTGAACGTATTATTTCTAAGACTTGAAATCTTTGTTGTCCCATAGTGATAATATTACTTCTCCCATCCTCTGCAGTTTGATGTTTTATTATTTGGGCACAGCATCCAACGTTAGCCATACTTTTAGTATTTGGATCCCATTTTATAACTCCAAACATAGAATCCGTCTCTAAGACAGACTGGAGCATAATTCTATACCTCGATTCAAAAATATGCAAAGGCAATACTTCTTGAGGGAAAAGGACTACTTCTGGCAAAGGAAATAAAGGTAATTCCCTTACTGAGAGCTCTCCCATTTAAACCTCATTTATATCTATTTATATTAAACAATTTAAGTCCTTTTGGGGATTTATTAAAGTTTAACTTCTATATCTACACCACTAGGAAGATCCAACTTCATTAAAGCATCAATAGTTTTTGCGGAAGGACTATAAATATCAATAATTCTTCTATGAGTTCTTGTCTCAAAATGCTCTCTGGAGTCTTTATCAACATGAGGTGATCTTAGGACACAATAAATCTTTCTTTTCGTTGGTAAAGGTATTGGGCCTATTGCTGAAGCTGAAGTGCTATCAGCAGTTTGGATTATTTTATCGCAAGACAAATCTAGCATTCTTCTATCAAATGCTTTAAGTCTTATTCTTATTTTTTGTTGTGCAATTGATGCCGTCATAATTTAAATTAACTTCTAGTTGAGGGTCATTGATTAACAACGACCCTAAGCCATTAACTATATTAAGTCATTGAGGTTGAAATCTTAAAATTCAAATAGATTATTTGAGAATTTTAGAAACAACTCCAGCACCAATAGTACGTCCACCTTCACGGATTGCGAATCGCATACCTTGTTCGATAGCTACTGGACAAATCAATTCACCAGTCATTTTGATTCTGTCTCCTGGCATAACCATTTCAACATTAGAGCCATCGTCAGAGGTAAATGCTGTTATTTGACCTGTTACATCAGTTGTTCTGATATAAAACTGTGGTCTATATCCCGCGAAGAAAGGAGTATGTCTTCCACCCTCTTCTTTTTTAAGAACATAAACTTCTCCCTCAAACTGAGTATGAGGAGTAATGGATCCTTTCTTTACGAGTACCATACCTCTCTCAATATCTTCTTTCTGAACACCACGTAAAAGTAAACCAACATTATCGCCAGCCATACCTTCATCAAGAAGTTTTCGGAACATTTCAACTCCAGTAACAGTTGTTAGTCTTGTATCTCTTATTCCAACTATTTCGACTTCTTCTCCAACCTTAACTTTACCTCTCTCAATTCGTCCAGTAGCAACAGTTCCTCTACCCGTAATTGAGAAAACATCTTCAACTGCCATCAAGAATGGTTTATCAACTTCTCTTTCTGGTTCAGGAATACTAGCATCAACTGCTTTCATTAATTCTTCAATTTTTGATTCCCATTGAGTATCACCTTCAAGAGCTTTTAAACCGGAAACCTGAACTATAGGAATATCATCTCCAGGGAAGTCATAACTATCTAATAGTTCTCTAATTTCCATTTCAACAAGTTCAATAATTTCTTCATCATCGACCATATCGCACTTATTTAGAGCTACTACAAGAGCAGGAACTCCAACCTGTTTAGCTAGAAGAATATGCTCTTTTGTTTGGGCCATAGGGCCATCAGTAGCTGCGCAAACCAGAATAGCTCCGTCCATTTGGGCGGCCCCTGTAATCATGTTTTTTACATAATCAGCGTGTCCAGGGCAATCAACATGAGCATAGTGTCTGCCTTCAGTCTCATATTCAACGTGAGCTGTATTAATAGTAATGCCACGCTCTCTTTCCTCAGGAGCACCATCAATGTCTCCATAGTCTTGAGCTTGAGCTTGACCTTTTTTTGCTAGTACATTTGTAATAGCAGCAGTAAGTGTTGTTTTCCCATGATCAACATGGCCAATAGTACCTATGTTGACATGTGGTTTGTTTCTTTCGAACTTCTCGCGAGCCATTTTGAATTAAAGAATCGAGGGTTTAATAGTGTTTTTGTTTAGAGATCAGGAGTTGCCCTGATTCTTGGAAATGATAGCTTCAGCAACATTACGAGGAACTTCCTCATAATTTGCGAACTCCATTGAAAATATACCCCGACCTTGAGTCATTGATCGGAGTTGAGTGGCATAACCGAACATTTCGGCTAAGGGCACTTTGGCCTGTACCTTAGACAATCCATCATCAACAGACTGTCCTTCTACTTGACCTCTTCTAGAAGAGAGATCACCAATTACAGATCCAAGAAAGTCGTCAGGACTTTCGACCTCAACTTTCATCATAGGCTCTAACAGGACAGGATTGCATTTTTTAACCCCATCTTTAAAAGCCATAGAACCTGCAATTTTGAAGGCCATTTCAGATGAGTCTACATCGTGGAATGAACCATCGACTAGTGTTACTTTTACATCAATTAGTGGATAACCAGCAAGAACACCAGATTCACAGGTTTCTTTCATTCCATTAGAGGCAGGGCCAATGTACTCTTTAGGTACAGCTCCACCAACAATTTTGTTGACAAATTCAAAACCTTTACCAACTTCAGCAGGTTCCATTTCAATTATTACATGACCATATTGACCTTTTCCTCCTGTTTGTCTTGCATATTTGCCTTCACCTTTGGAACTAGACCTAATGGTTTCTCTGTATGAAACCTGGGGAGCTCCAATATTAGCTTCAACTTTAAATTCCCTTAACATTCTGTCAACGAGGATTTCCAGGTGCAACTCACCCATACCAGCAATTACAGTTTGATTTGTCTCAGGATCTGTACTTACCCTAAATGTTGGATCCTCTTCAGATAAAGCAGTTAAAGCTTTTGATAATTTTTCCATATCCCCTTTAGTTTTTGGCTCAACGGCCACTGAGATAACTGGTTCAGGGATAAACAATGTCTCTAAAACTATAGGGTCTTCTGTATTACATAACGTGTCACCAGTAGTTGTGTTCTTAAGACCTAGTACAGCTCCTAAATCTCCAGCCCTCAATTCATCAACCTCCTCTCTTTCATCAGCCTTTAAAATTACTAATCTAGAAATTCTCTCTTTTGCATCTTTAGTAGAATTCATTACATAACTGCCCTTTGAAAGAACACCTGAATACATCCTTACAAAAGTTAATTTCCCATAGGGATCTGACATCACTTTGAATGCTAGTGCACTAAAAGGAGCATTATCATCTGAAGGTCTTACATCTTCTTTACCACTTGGTAAAACACCTTGTATTGGTTTTACATCAACTGGAGCTGGCAAGTAATCAACTACAGCGTCTAAAACCAGTTGGACGCCTTTATTCTTAAAAGCTGAACCGCACAATACTGGAACCAATCCATGTTTTAAAACCCCTTCCCTGATACCTTTTTTAAGTTGTTCTTCAGATAATTCTCCTGTCTCGAGGAATACTTCTATTAACTCTTCATCATTTTCTGCAACACTCTCCATTAACTTATATCTCCACTCAGCAGCTTCTTCCTCCATTTCAGATGGAATTTGGGCTTCTTCAATATCAGTACCTAAGTCATTTTTGTAAAGATAAGCTTTGTTGGCGACTAAATCAATAATTCCTGTGAGATCACCTTCAGCTCCAATAGGTAGCTGAATTGGAAGTGCATTTGCCTTTAGTCGATCTTTAATTTGCTTATTAACCTTTAGAAAATCTGCACCAGTTCTATCCATTTTATTAACAAAAACCATTCTAGGGACAGAGTATCTATCTGCTTGACGCCAAACTGTTTCAGATTGAGGCTGAACTCCACCAACTGCGCAAAACACAGCTATAACCCCATCCAAGACGCGCATTGATCTTTCCACTTCAATAGTGAAGTCAACGTGTCCAGGAGTATCAATAATATTAATTCTGTGATCTTGCCAACTAGTAGAGATTGCGGCAGCAGTAATAGTTATTCCTCTTTCTCTTTCTTGAGCCATCCAATCTGTTACGGCAGCACCATCATGAACCTCTCCTATCTTATGAACTACACCTGAATAAAACAAAATTCTTTCAGTTGTTGTTGTCTTCCCTGCATCAATATGAGCGGCTATACCTATATTCCTTACTCGTTCTAGGGGAAAGTCGCGTGCCAATTTTAAAGCTCCAAATAAAATAATTTTTGATAAGTATAGTTCACTCTAAAAGTAAACTTTTATAATAATAAACTACTTAAGTACCTTTTTGATGAAATTAATATCTGTAATGTGCAAAAGCTTTATTAGCTTCAGCCATTTTATGAGTGTCTTCTCTTTTTTTAACTGCACTACCAGTTTCATTTGCTGCATCCATTAACTCACCAGCAAGTTTTTGGGACATACTTTTGCCATTCCTTGCACGTGAGAATGTAACAAGCCATCTTAATGCCATAGCTGTACCCCTCTCTTGACGTACTTCCATAGGAACTTGATATGTTGCACCACCAACTCTTCTAGCTCTTACCTCGACAAGAGGAGTAGCATTTTTTACAGCTGTTTCAAATAATTCGACTGCATTCCCACCTGTTCTCTCACTTATTAAAGAAAAAGCATCTGACAATATTCTTTGAGCTGTAGATTTTTTACCATGTTTCATCAATCGAGAAATCATCATTGAAGCTAGACGACTATTAAATTGAGGATCTGGAAGAACTGGTCTTTTTACTGCTGCATTACGACGTGACATGTTTTAAAAAAGTGATGTTTACAAATTAAGCTTTTGGAGCTTTTGCTCCATACTTAGATCTGGATTGACGTCTATCTTTGACTCCAGCCGTATCTAAAGTTCCTCTTATTATATGATATCTAACTCCTGGTAAATCCTTAACTCTTCCACCCCTAAGTAGGACTACAGAGTGTTCTTGCAAATTATGTCCAATTCCCGGGATATAAGCCGTTACTTCGAAACCAGAAGTTAATCTTACTCTCGCAACTTTTCTCAAAGCTGAATTAGGTTTTTTAGGTGTTGATGTATAGACTCTTGTACATACACCTCTTCTCTCAGGGCAAGCTTTTAATGCAGGAGATTTTGTTTTCCTAGTCAGACGTTTTCTTTCTGAACCTATTAATTGTGAGATGGTAGGCATCTATTATATTTAGATAAAAATAAACATTCAACTATCATAACCTTTTACGAGCACCAACTAAAAGTTTTTAATCATATTTTTTTAAAAATTTGTGAAATGAAAATTCTTTGGTAAATATTCATTATTTTTAGATTTATTTTCATATTTATTTTTATAATTAAAATAAATAACTAAATAGAATTAAATAATCCATGAGAGAGAGTATCAAAAGAATCGTCGGGCCATATCAAGATAGTTATTCCCCAAATGGAATAATTGGTGAGAAAGACGCTTGTGGAGTTGGTTTCATAGCAAATGTTAAAGGGATAGAGAGCAACTGGATCCTTAAACAATCCCTTAAGGGCCTTAATTGCATGGAGCATAGAGGAGGTTGTGGAGGAGATGGTGACTCAGGAGATGGAGCAGGCATTTTATGTTCAATTCCTTGGGGATATCTTGATCAAGAAATTAATCTAAAAAATCAACAAGACTGGGATAGAGGTTTAGGCATGGTTTTTATGCCTAATAAAAAAGAGAAAATTGAAGAATCTAAATCAATATGTCAGGAAGAAGCAGAAAAATTAGGAGTCAAGGAAACATTTTGGAGAAAAGTACCTGTTAATAATGCAATCTTAGGTCCTCTAGCTAAAGCAAATGCCCCATACATAAGTCAGTGGATTTTATACATAGATAAAAAAGTTAATCAGGATATTGAAAGGCTTTTATTTCAATTAAGGAAAAGAATTGAAAAAAAAATAAGAGAAACTTTTAAAAACCATGTTGGGGATTGTGAATTCTATTTTGCCTCACTAAGTTCTCAAACCGTTGTATACAAAGGTATGGTACGTTCTGAAATATTATCTGAGTTTTATCAAGACCTTAAAGAAGATAATTTTAAGGTCTCATTTTCTATTTATCATAGAAGGTTTAGTACTAACACACTTCCAAAATGGCCTCTAGCTCAGCCCATGAGATTTTTAGGTCATAACGGCGAAATAAATACTCTCTTAGGTAATATCAACTGGGCTAAAGCTTCAGAAACACATATAGATGATTTTTGGGGAGAGTTATCCAATGAAATCAAGCCTATTGTAGATGTAAATAAAAGTGATTCATCAAATCTTGATGCAACCCTTGAAATCAATATTCGTTCAGGTCAGACCATTACTGACTCATTATTAAAACTTGTTCCTGAAGCATTTAGAGATCAACCAGAACTTGAACAAAGAGAAGACATTAAAGCATTTTATGAGTATTCTGCGAGCCTACAAGAAGCTTGGGATGGTCCTGCTCTCCTTGTATTTGCTGATGGAAATTTTGTAGGAGCAACGCTTGATAGAAATGGTCTAAGACCAGCAAGATATTCAATTACAAATGATGGTTTTGTAATAATGGGTTCCGAAACAGGAGTAGTAGATCTTGAAGAGGAAAAAGTAATAGAAAAAGGTCGATTAGGTCCGGGACAAATGTTAGCAGTTGATTTTCATCAAAATAGAATCCTAAGAAATTGGGAGGTCAAATCTGAAGCAGCTCAAAGGCATAATTTTAAAACTCTCTTAAATAATAGAACTATAAAAATTGAAAATAATGAATGGGTTAAAGACTGCAAACTAAAAGACCTTGAGTTGTTACAACAACAAACTGCATACGGTTTTTCAGCGGAAGATAATGATCTCATCTTAGATTCAATGGCTTCATTAGCTAAAGAACCTACTTATTGCATGGGTGACGACATCCCATTAGCAGTGCTTTCATCAAAGCCGCATATTTTATATGACTATTTCAAGCAGAGATTTGCGCAAGTTACTAATCCTCCTATTGACCCTCTGAGAGAAAAACTGGTAATGAGTTTAGAAATGCATCTAGGAGAAAGATGTACACCATTTGAGATTAAAGATCCTAAACCTTTTGTTCATTTACAAAGTCCAATTCTCAATGAGGAAGAACTCCTATCAATAAAAAAATCAAAAATTCAATATCAAACAATTTCAAGTTTGTTTAATATTGAAGAAGGTGTTCAAGGCTTAGAGAATCAGGTAAAAGAAATTTGTAAACAGAGTGAACTCTCTATAAAAGAAGGTTGCTCTTTAATCATTATTTCTGATAAGGGAATTAATCCTAAAAAGACTTTTATTCCTCCCTTACTTGCTGTTGGAGCAATTCATCATTATCTTCTTAAAAAAGAAATTAGACTAAAAGCTTCTCTCATAATTGAAACAGGTCAATGTTGGAGTACACATCACTTAGCTTGTTTGATTGGTTATGGTGCAAGCGCAATTTGTCCTTGGTTAACCTTCGAAGCAGGAAGACACTGGTTAAAACATCCAAAAACGCAAAAACTCATAAGTAGCAAAAAAATAAATACATTATCAATAATTGATGTTCAAGAAAATATTAAAAAAGCTCTAGAAGATGGTCTAAGAAAAATTCTTTCTAAAATAGGGATTTCACTTTTGTCTAGTTACCATGGTGCACAAATTTTTGAAGCCGTAGGCCTTGGTTCTGACTTAATAAAAATTGCTTTTGATGGAACAACAAGCCGAATTGCTGGCATAACATTAAAAGAATTAACTAATGAAACACTTTCAATACATACGAAAGCCTACCCAGAGATCGATTTAAAGAAATTAGAATTTTTAGGATTTGTACAATTTAGAAATAATGGAGAATATCACTCTAATAATCCTGAGATGTCCAAAGTTTTACATTCGGCTGTAAAACAAGGTCCAGGATACGATCATTTTGAAACTTACAAAAAACTCATTAGTAATAGACCGACCACATCTTTAAGAGATTTACTTACGATTAGATCAAAAAGAAAACGCATTCCATTAGAGGAAGTTGAAAGTATTGAATCAATTTGCAAAAGATTTTGCACTGGAGGAATGAGTTTGGGTGCATTGTCAAGAGAAGCACATGAAGTTTTAGCAGTCGCAATGAATAGAATTGGTGGAAAAAGTAATAGTGGAGAAGGGGGAGAAGATCCAGCTCGTTTTAATGTTTTAAATGATATTGATGAAAATACTCAATCAGCGACATTACCATTTATAAAAGGTCTAGAAAATGGAGACACCGCATGCTCAGCTATTAAACAAATAGCATCAGGAAGATTTGGAGTTACGCCTGAATATCTAAGAAGTGGTAAACAACTCGAAATTAAAATGGCTCAAGGTGCAAAACCTGGAGAAGGAGGACAATTGCCGGGTCCAAAAGTTGATTCTTACATCGCAAAACTAAGAAATAGCAAACCTGGAGTAGCCCTAATATCTCCTCCTCCTCATCATGATATTTATTCAATTGAAGATTTAGCTCAACTAATACATGATTTACACCAAGTTCATCCAAAAGCGAAGGTGAGCGTTAAACTTGTTTCTGAAATTGGTATAGGAACTATTGCTGCTGGAGTAAGCAAAGCTAATGCAGATGTAATTCAAATTTCAGGACATGACGGTGGTACCGGTGCTTCACCTCTAAGTTCTATTAAACATGCAGGTTTACCATGGGAACTAGGTGTCGCTGAGGTTCACAAATCTCTATTAGAGAATAACTTACGTGAAAGAGTAATTTTGAGAACTGATGGAGGTCTTAAGACAGGATGGGATGTGGTTATTGCTGCTTTACTAGGTGCTGAAGAATACGGTTTCGGTTCTGTCGCAATGATTGCGGAAGGATGCATAATGGCCCGGGTTTGCCATACAAATAAGTGTCCTGTTGGAGTTGCCACTCAAAAAGAAGAATTAAGAAAAAGATTTAAAGGTATACCAGAAAATGTTGTCAATTTTTTCTTATACATTGCTGAAGAAGTAAGACAGATAATGAGTAGTATCGGTGTTTCTAGTATGGAAGAACTGATTGGTAATCAAGAATTTATTTCTGCAAGAAATATCGATCTTCCAAAAACTTCTAATATTGATCTTTCTGCTTTAGTTAATTATGAAAGTTCAACAAATGATAGATCATGGTTAAAACATTCAAAAAATGCTCATAGTAATGGTTCTGTATTAGAAGACGAGTTTTTATCTGATGCTGAATTCATAGATTCAATTAAAAATCACGGGAATTTAACCAAAGAAATTAATATAAAAAATACAGATAGAAGTGTTTGTGCGAAGATATCAGGCGAAATCGCAGAACTTCATGGCAATACTGGCTTCAATGGCGAACTCAACTTAAATTTCAAAGGATATGCAGGACAAAGCTTTGGTGCCTTTTTATTGAAGGGAATGAATGTCCAATTAATCGGAGAAGCTAATGATTATGTATGCAAAGGAATGAATGGAGGAATACTTACAATAATTCCACCGACAATAGATGAAATCTCCTCCGAGCAAGTTATTTTAGGAAACACCTGTCTTTATGGAGCAACAGGAGGGAAATTATTTGCATTAGGTAAATCGGGAGAAAGATTTGCTGTGAGAAATAGTGGGGCTACAGCAGTAACAGAAGGAGCAGGTGATCATTGCTGTGAATATATGACCGGTGGGAAAATAGTTATTCTAGGTTCCACAGGTAGAAATATAGGTGCAGGTATGACTGGTGGAATAGCATTTATACTCGATGAAAATAATGATTTAAGTAATAAAGTTAATAAGGGAATAGTTAGCATTCATAAAATAACTTCATCAAAGCAAGAGGAAATTTTATTGGAAATTATTAAAGAATATCTATTAAAAACTAAGAGCTTAAAGGCTGCCAAAATAATTAAAAATTGGTCTTATTTCATGAGAGATTTCAAACTAATAGTTCCACCAAGCGAAGAAGAAATGCTTGGCATAGAGAATTTATAAATGCCTTTCTTTGTAAAAACTGAAGTTATAAAAAAAGAATACTTAATTAATAATGATTTAAAAAGAAAAATAATTACAGAGCATATTAATTGGATAAAAAAATTAAAAAAAGAGGGTCTTAATATAAAAAGTGGTTTTTTAATTGATGAATTAAAGAGACCAGGTGATGGCGGATTACTTTTTCTTGAGATAAATAATTATGAAAATGCTCTAGAAATCATCAAAAATGATCCAATGATTACAAATGATCTAGTTGTGTGGAAATTAAATGAGTGGGTAGATTCAGATCAATAAAAATGATTATCTTGGATACTTTTTCATGAGTTTTTGAATCTCTTCAGCATGGTAACTACTACGAGTTAAAGGAGAACTAACTACTTGCATAAAGTCCAAATCTTTTTCCCCGAAAACTTTAAAATAATTAAATTTTGAAGGACTCACAAATCTTTGAACAGGTAAATGATTAGGACCAGGAGATAAATATTGGCCAATAGTAACTATGTCAACGTAATTACTCCTTAAATCCTCAAGAAGATTCAAAACCTCCTCATCTTTTTCCCCTAAACCAAGCATAAAGCCTGACTTTGTATAAACTTTAGGAGAATAATCTCTAGTTCTTTTAAGTAATTCTAGAGTTCTCTCATATTTACCCTGAGGTCTCACCTTTTTATATAACGATGGCACAGTTTCAATATTGTGGTTTAAAACATTTGGATTGGAATCAAGAACTTTTTCAAGCGCTTTCCAGTTACCACAAAAATCAGGAATTAAAAGCTCGATCGTAGTTTCAGGAGATTTTTTTCTTACTTGATAAACACATTTAAAAAATTGAGATGCACCACCATCCTCAAGATCGTCTCTATTAACTGATGTGATTACAACATGCTTAAGCTTCATTCTATAAACGGCCTCGGCTAGACGATATGGTTCTGTTGGGTCTAAATCCCTCTTAGATCTATCAAAATCAATATCGCAATATGGACATGCCCTAGTGCAGCCAGGGCCCATTATGAGGAAAGTTGCAGTTCCACTTGCAAAACATTCACCGATATTTGGACAACTTGCTTCTTGACATACAGTATTGAGATTTAAATCATTTAATAAATTTGCAGTATTACCAATTCTCTCAATTTGCGGAGCTTTTACTCTTAACCAATCAGGTTTTGAAATTAAACTATTAGGATTATTAGTCAAATTAATTCGTTCTTGCCTGTAATTTTATTTTACTAAAAACAAGATAAATTAACTATTAATAATTTCAAAGATGAAGCCAATTCAATAGCAGTCAAAAAATAAAATAAATTTCACTAATCCATCTACAATTTAGAAAATCCTAATTCAAGTTAATAGTTACACAATAGACACGTTTCATTAACTAAAATAAAAACAGAATCTAGAACTATATTTTTAATACAGATATCAGAACAGTTTAATTACAGGCCAGATAAATAGATTAATTTTATATAATTACTTTTTTTGTACTAAAAAGTGTTTTTTTATTTATTTATTGATACAGTAAAAAATATATGTAATAAAACATTGAATTTTAAATTCAAAAGAAAACGTCTTTTACTATCTAAAAAAAATAAAAACTGTAAAGCTATAGGATATGCTAGGGCTATTCATAATGAATTTGAATATTTAGAGGAGCAAATAAAAAATTTAAAAGAAGAAGGCTGCAGTGTAGTATTCTCTGAATTTGTAAGTTTAGATGAAGAAATAAAACCCCAACTAAATAAAGCGATAAATTGCTTATCTAAAGGAGATGAATTAATAATAACTAAGCTTGATCGAGCATTTAAAAATAAAAAAGAATGTTTGATGACAATAAATAAACTCATTAATAAGGATATTAAATTGAGAACTCTGACTGGATTTTTTACGGATTATGATTCCTCTAAAACAAATTCTTCAATTTTTAAGATTTTATATGAATTAGATAATTTAGAAGACAAAAGTTTAGGGGAAAGAAAAAAAGAACAACTATTACGTAGAAAATTATCTGGAAATAATCTAGGAGGAAGGCCAAAGATCAGTCCTTTAAAAGAATCTCTAGTAATCAGATTACGTAATGAGGGATATTCATATCGATCAATAAGAGCACAAACAGGAATTGCATTGTCAACAATTAGGAGAGTAATTTTGGAAGGAGAATCAAAATAAAATGAGGAATAAAGAAATTGAAAACTTAATTAAAGAAAATTTTAAAGATACAGCATTGCGTATTTATGAATTAGATAAGGAAGATAGAAAAAGTTTGTTAGCAGAATATAGAGAATGGATTATGAATGATTTAGATTTTGAAGAAGTAATGATGCTACCTTATGAAGCCTATACTGACAAATTAGATTCTAATTTCTTAGACGATTCACTTTAGTCCTCAAAAACATATCTCTTGTTAAATTCATATACTTCTTTTGCTATTAAAGGAAGGAAGGAAGTATCTTTGGAATATTTTTCTCCATTACAAAAAACGACTAATAAAGTTTGTAGAGATTGACTATTAATCCACCAAGCAGAATCATGTCTAACTTCAGACATTAATCCTGCTTTACTCCAAAGATTAATGCTTTCTGGTAATCCTGCACCTAAAAAACCATCTATTTGATTCAGAGAATCGTTTTTAAGAGCAACTTTATTTAAACTTCTTTTTAAAAAACTTCTTAAATTTAAGTCATTTTTCTGATAATCAATATGAATCATAATTTGCTCCAAAACCCTTGCTGCTGAATCAGTAGTCATTGCATTCCTATTTTTATTTTCATATCCATAAAATTCTTTTTCACGCCCAAATGGTCCATCATCCCAAGTCTTCTGACAGCAATTTATACCCATCAATTCCTCCCAATGTAAATCATGCAGCCAATCATTTATTATACTTCTTTGATATTTCCAATTTTCCCATAATTCTCCCTCAATACATGGTCCACTTGTGGTTCCAGTAAGTAAATCAATTAAAAAGCTTGTCGCATTATTACTTGAGAAAGACAACATTTTCCTCACTGCATCTATGATCTCATCGGATAATAATAAACTTCCTTTTTTAATCCAATAATATGCAGCGAGACCATAAACCAACTTGACTACGCTGGCAGGATATATCATTTTTTTATTATTAATACCATATCCAAAACCTTTAAATACGCTTTTATTTTCACTTTTGTAATTAATCCAAGTTATGGCAATATCTTCTCTTGAAAAATCTTTATTATAAGAGCATACTTTCCCTAAAATATCATTTAAGGCTAGACCCATCTCTTTATTTAAATAGTAGAAGGACATTTTATGGAAAATTATAAAGACCCTATCTCACTATTTAAACAAACTAATTTTTCAAAGACTATTTGGTGGAAATTAAAAGTTAATATTTCTGGATATCAAAATGAAAAAGAAAATAAGTTAGTGACTGAAATTTGTAAAAATAGAATTTTTAGACTACTTTACCCAAATAGTCATCAACGTACCCATAAATTTGCAAGGATTTTAGTTCAACTTTATGAAGATGGTTACGTCTGTTGGATAAATTTGGATGGATTGATTATTGAGAAATGCGAATTAAGAAAAAATGAGAATTTAAAAAATGAACACTTCTTTATAAAAGATAAAGTTCCCTTAATTATAAAATGGATACAAAAACAATCTGAGTTAAATAATGAATATCTTTGGGGAGGTACATTAGGACCCAATTATGATTGTTCCGGGTTAATTCAGACTGCTTTCTTCACGCATCATATTCATATTCCTAGAGACTCTTATCAAATAAAAAGTTTTTGTAAACACCTTTTTTATTTGACCGAATTTAACAGAAAACTTGAGCCAGGAGACCTCTTGTTCTTCGGAAAGAAACAACAATGTGATCACATTGGAATCTACAAAGGAGATGGGTTATATTACCACAGCTCCGGTAAAGAGTTTGGAAGAAATGGAATAGGATTAGATACTTTAAAAGAGACAAATCACCCAATTTCATTACATTATCAATCTAAGCTTATTTCTGCAGGAAAAGTTATTAGAGGATACAGATGGGATAGAACTATTAGATAGCAGTCTTTTAATTAAATTAAAATATAATACCTTCTTTAAATTTTCAAATTAGCCAGTAGTCCAAATATTCTGAATAAGTTGCATTAAGCTGTTCAAATGCAATGTTCCTACGAGAAGCCATGCAAAAACTGCACCACCACAGCCTCCTAGCCAAAATCCACTAGTAAAATCAGCCCAACCTGCTCTAGTAAATAAATCAACAGGAGGATTATTTACAGTAGCATCAGGAGGTTGCACATTAGGAGCTTTACCTGGGGCGTTATAAAGAACTAAAAGTGCTGTCAAAATATGAACCGCACCTATAGCAGCAAGTAATCCTGCGGTTAATGCGAAATCAGTATTTCTTAAAGGACCAGTCATAGTAAATGGACCATATAAGAGATAACCCAAAGCGGCACCAGTTTCAAGACCTCTAAAATTAGGAGAAATTCCTTCTCTGTAAAAAGGTAAATTATTTATAAAAGCTTTGGTAAAATAACCACTATTGACTGGGGTGGCTAAATTTCCAACAAATGGATCAGCAACTGTTTTAACAGCCCATTGTTCTGCTATACCAATATCTGTAGGTTGAACACTTTGATCTATATATTTTTCAGGAAATTTAGGATTGGCTCCTAATGGTGTTTTTGAATCGCTCATTTTAAAAAAAAGATAATGTGATAATAAATTGTTATTCAGTAGCTGTTATAAATCTGCCTATTAATACAATAAATACAGCAGGCGCTACCAAGCCAATCATGGGAACAAAGACCGAAGGTAGAAGATTTGAAAATTCAGATGGCATAATTCGTTTAACATCTTTAAACACTTTAGTATTTATCTGATAAATAGTGTTACTTTTATTACTGGATGATATAAAAATTATTAACTTTTTACATGTTAAATTTTTTTGCAATATTACTCATTATTTTTATTGTATTTTTACTATTAATTTTTAAAAAAAAACAGTTTAAAAATGCAATTAATTTAAAGAACTTATCTTCAAATAAAATTATAAATAATAAAAAATATATATCTAAAAAAAATGGTTTTTCTTACAAACAAGAAAATATCAGATACTCAGAATTTGAAAAAAAGGCACTAAGAAATACAATGTTTAAACTTTTTCAAAGTCATAAAGATGATAAATTAAAAGCATTAAAAATTGCAGAGAAATTAGCTGATCAATCAATATTACCTATTCTTAGAAGAGGTTTAAAAGATATTTATCCTGAGGTGATTGAAAGATCAGCTTTCTTAATAAGAAAATTCAAATAAAAATTCAATTTTTATTTGTACCACTTATTGACCTAATTCTGTAAATCGGTCGGCTTTGACTTTCATGATATGTCCTAATTAAAAGTTCGCTTAATAATCCAAAACTAAATAATTGAACGCCTGCTACTCCTAATATGAGTGCAAAAATTAGCATCGGACGATTACCTATATCCTCTCCTAAAATTTTTATAATTAGTAAATAAGATGACATTACAAAACTTATCAATATACTTATGATTCCTACGAAGCCAAATCCGTACATAGGTCGTGTCAAGAATTTAGTCATAAACCAAACAGTAAACAAGTCCATTAATACTCTGAAAGTTCTATCAATACCATATTTACTAAATCCATATTTTCGGCTTCGATGATTAACTTTCAGCTCTTTAATTTTGGCCCCTTCAATATTTGCTAAAACTGGCAAAAACCTATGCAGCTCTCCATAAAGCTTTATATCATCTATTATTTCTCTTCTGTAGGCTTTCAATGAGCAACCATAATCATGCAACTTTAAACCAGTTACATTAGCTATTAACTTATTGGCTATTCTAGAGGGAATTTTTCTTTTAATTAATTTATCTTTTCTATCAAACCTCCATCCACATATCAAATCATAGCCACTATAAATTTCTGAAATCAATTTAGGAATATCATTTGGGTCATTCTGTAAATCACCATCCAAAGTAATTACAATGTCGCCATTAGAATTATCAAAGCCAGCTGACATTGCTGCTGTTTGCCCATAATTTTTGCGAAGAGAAATCACGGACAATTCTTTAATTGTTAGAGTTAGTTGTTTTAATACTTGATGAGTATTGTCTTTAGAACCATCATTTACAACGATCAATTCGAAATTGAATTTATGAGCTGCCATTACATTTATAACTTCATCCAATAAAAAACCAATACTCTCACTTTCATTGAAGACAGGAATGATAATAGAAATTAATTGGTTTATATCTGACATATTTATTTGATAATAATTCTATAATTTTAACTTAATTTAGAACAATAAATTTAAACAAAAAAAAATCACCACAAATGTGGTGATTTGTATTATTTAAAGGAACTTTAACCGAACTTACCTGAAGTTGATGCAATTACAAATGCACCAAATGTAAGTATGTTTCCAATAGTGAAATGTGCTAAGCCAACTAATCTAGCTTGAACAATGGAAAGTGCAACTGGCTTATCTCTCCAGCCTACAAGGTTAGCTATTGGTGTGCGTTGATGTGCCCAAACTAATGTTTCTATTAATTCTTGCCAATAACCACGCCATGAAATTAGGAACATAAATCCAGTCGCCCAAACTAGATGTCCAAATAGGAACATCCATGCCCAAGGAGATAAGGAGTTAACACCAAATGGATTATATCCATTAATTAACTGTGAAGAATTGAGCCATAGATAATCTCTAAACCAACCCATTAAGTAGGTACCTGATTCATTAAATTGAGCCATATTACCTTGCCAAATTGTTAGGTGCTTCCAATGCCAGTAGAAAGTTACCCATGCCATCAGATTTAATGCCCAGAACATTGCTAGATACATAGCATCCCATGAAGAACTATCACAAGTACCTCCACGACCTGGACCATCGCAAGGGAAAGCATAACCTAAATCCTTTTTATCAGGGATTAATTTTGTACCTCTAGCATCTAATGCTCCTTTAATAAGTATTAATGCTGTGGTATGAAGTCCAAGTGCGATAGCATGATGTACTAAGAAATCTGCTGGTCCAATAGGTAAGAAAGAACTTAGAGCGTCTTGCCTATTGATTAGATCCATCCAATAGTGATTTCCTGGCATAGAATTTGCTGCAATAGTTGCAGAACTAGCAGGATCAGATAATAAAGCATCGAAGCCATACATCATTTTGCCTTGGGCAGCCTGAACAAACTGAGCAAATACAGGTTCAATTAGAATTTGTTTTTCTGGATTTCCAAAAGCTACAACTACATCATTATGAACATAGATTCCAAGAGTATGAAATCCAAGTAACATTGTTACCCAACTTAAGTGACTGATTAGTGCTTCTTTAGTTCCTAAAACCCTAGCTAAAACATTATCTTTGTTTAATTCTGGATCATAATCACGTACAAAGAAAATTGCTCCATGAGCAAAAGCTCCAACCATCAAGAACATAGCTATGTATTGATGGTGAGTATATAGAGCTGACTGTGTCGTGTAATCTCTAGCAATAAAAGCATATGAAGGAAGAGCTCCCATATGTTGAGCAACTAAAGAAGTGGCTACACCAAGAGATGCTAAAGCTAAACCTAATTGAAAGTGTAGAGAGTTATTAACTGTCTCATAAATACCATCATGACTAATACCAAAGGCACCTTTATGAGGATCATTTGGGTGTCTCGTATTATGGGCTTCAGTTATTTCTTTTAAAGTATGACCTATACCAAATGTATTCCTATACATATGACCACCAATAATTAATACACACCCTATAGCAATATGATGATGTGCAATATCAGTTAACCATAACGCCTCACTTTGAGGATGAAGACCTCCTAAGAAAGTAAATATAGCTGTTCCTGCACCTTGAGTAGTACCAAATACAGCATCTAATGAATCTGGATTTTGCGCATAAGCACCCCAATTTAAAGTAAAGAAAGGAGCCAATCCTGCAGGATGAGGAAGAACTGTTAACCAATTGTCCCATCCAACATGCTGACCTCTAGACTCAGGAATTGCGACATGAACCAAATGTCCTGTCCAAGCAATACTACTAAAACCAAATAAAACAGATAAATGATGGTTTAACTGTGCTTCAGCATTTTTAAACCAAGCAAGTGTAGGTCTGAATTTAGGCTGTAAGTGTAACCAACCAGCAAATAAAACCCAACAAGCTAAAATGCTCATAAATATTGAAGCTTGGAAAAGTTGCTCGTTAGTTCTCATACCGATTGTGTACCACCAATGGTATAAGCCTGAGTAAGCTATGTTAACTGGACCACTAGCTCCAGCTTGAGTCATTGCTTCTGTGATCCCTGTTCCAAAATGAGGGTCCCAAATTGCATGGGCAATTGGACGAACATGAGTTGGGTCAAGTACAAATTGCTCAAAATTACCCTGCCAAGCTACATGGAATAGGTTACCAGCTACCCAAAGTGCAATAATTGCAAGATGTCCAAAATGAGTTGAAAATAACTTCTGATAAAGTTTTTCTTCTGTCATTCCATCATGACTTTCAAAGTCATGAGCGGTCGCTATTCCGTACCATATTCGGCGGGTTGTCGGGTCCTGAGCTAGACCCTGGTTAAATGATGGAAATTTTGTTGCCATTGAATTAAAAAGGTGAAGTTCAGGTAATTAGCCCAGCCCGAAAAGGCGAGCATGGAAGAAAGCCCAAGTAGTTGCTATACCTCCCAGAAGGAAGTGAGCTACACCAACGGCTCTACCTTGAGTAATTGAAAGTGCTCTTGGTTGTATTGTTGGGGCAACTTTAAGCTTGTTATGAGCCCATACTATTGATTCAAATAATTCTTGCCAATAGCCTCTTCCACTGAATAGGAACATCAAACTAAACGCCCATATGAAGTGAGCTCCTAAGAACATTAATCCATACATACTAATAGCTTCACCGTAACTTGTTAGTACTTGAGATGATTGAGCCCATAGGAAATCTCTTAGCCAACCATTAATCGTGATAGCACTTTGAGAGAAGTTTCCTCCTGTCAGTCCCCACACATCACTTTGCATTTTCCAAGAAAAGTGGAATATAACTATTGATATGCAGTTATACATCCAGAAAAGAGCTAAGAATACATGATCCCAAGATGAAACCTGACAAGTACCACCTCTTCCTGGACCATCACAAGGGAATCTAAATCCAAGAGAAGCTTTATCTGGAATTAGTCTTGAACTTCTAGAGTAAAGTACTCCTTTTAGAAGAATTAATACAACTACATGTATTTGGAAAGCATGAATATGATGGATCATCAAATCAGCAGTTCCAAGTTGAATTGGTGCTATTGCAACCTTTCCACCTACTTCCACTAAACTACCGTTAAAAACTTCACTTAAAGCTTTGTGAGGTAATCCTTCCGGAGTACCAGCTAAAATTGAAGTACCTACAGCAGAAGCTTGAATACTTTGAATCCATTGAGCAAATATTGGTTGAAGTTGAATTGCATTATCACTAAACATGTCCTGAGGTCTACCTAAAGCTCTCATACTATCGTTATGAATATAAAGTCCAAAACTATGAAAACCTAGCCACATACATACCCAGTTAAGATGACTTATTAAGGCATCTCGCGCTTTTAAAATCCTATCTAAAACGTTATCAATATGTTTTGCTGGGTCATAGTCTCTAACCATCGCTATTCCAGCATGAGCACCTGCTCCAATTATAAATAAAGCTCCTATCCACATATGATGTGTGAATAAACCAAGAACAGTCATATAATCAGTCGCTATGTAAGGATATGGAGGCATCGCATACATATGATGAGAAATAAGAATGCTAAGAGAGCCTAGACATGCAAGGTTTACAGATAACTGTGCGTGTCTACTTTCAGCCATGAACTCGAAAAGACCTTGATGACCTTTTGGTGCTGGGAATAATATTGGATCTCCTTGATGAGCTTCTAATATCTCTTTCATACTTGAACCAATTCCATAGTTAGTTCTATATAAATGACCTCCAATTATCGCAATTACACCAAAAGCTAAATGATGATGTGCAATATCAGTCATCCATAAACTTCCAGTAACAGGATTCAAACCACCCTTAAAAGTTAAGAAATCTGAGAAAGCGAACCAATTAAGACTAAAGAAATTACCAACTCCACTAGCTAGACCAGGGAAAATCTGACCAATGATTTGAGGATCGCAAAGCTGATGAGGCATTGGCATATCAGCAATGGTAGCGATCTTTTGACCATTGATAACTAAAGGTGATCCAGCGTCAATTGCATCAAGAAGTGCAGCAGTTGGCGCTCCAATATGAATACAATGTCCAGCCCAAGCTAGTGATCCAAGCCCAACCAAACCTGCAATATGGTGATTAAGCATTGACTCAATATTTTGGAACCATTCCAATTTTGGAGCCGCCTTATGATAATGGTATATGCCTCCATGAAGCATAAGAGCAGCCATTATTACTGCACCAATAGCAAGAGCCATTAACTCACTTTCGTTAGTAATACCCCAAGCTCTCCACATATGAAAAATTCCAGAGCTTATTTGAATACCGTTGTAGTCAGCACCAAGATTACCGTTTAGCATCTCTTGGCCAACAACAGCCCAAACTTGCTGAGCGCCTGGTTTAACATGAGTTGGATCAGCTAACCAACCTGTGTAATTTGAAAATCTTGCTCCATGGAAAAAAGCAGCACTCATCCATATAAAAATGATTGCAAGATGTCCAAAGTGAGCTGAAAAGATTTTTCTTGATGCTTCTTCAGCATCGCCTGTATGCACATCAAAATCATGTGCATCTGCATGCAAATTCCAGATCCAAGTTGTAGTTTTTGGACCCTTAGATAATTTAGAAGACCAGAAACCTGGCTTATCTAATTTGGCAAAATCAATAGGTCTTGGATCGGCCTTGACAGGGTCTTCCAAAACTTTCTTGTTTTTTTCTCCACTTTCTGGTGGGCTGATGGTCATCTAGCACCTCGAAAATAATTGACATTAAAGCCGATTGATCAAATCTTGAACTTATTTTTAATAATAATGTTCAAGAAAACGAAATCATTCGGAACTTTAGATATTCGTTTCAAAAATAATAAGCCAAAGATCTTTCGTTATGCATTAACGTAACAAATGTTCTAATGATTGTTACTATATGAATATTTTGTTAAATTCTTTTCTATGCAAGAGTTGTGAGTATTTTTACCCAAACCTTATAAAAATTTCTTTATGTTTATTTTATATTTGACGCGAAATTTTTGAAATAGATTGTAGAGTATATTTTCAACATAACAAATAATAGTTTCTAATTTGGAAGGAATCGCAATAGGTCTATCTAGTAATTCAATAGAAATTTTAAAAAGACTTCAAAAAACCGAATTCGTTAAAGAAATATATTTAGCAAGCTCTTCAAAAAATGATGTAATAGGCAATGAACATATCAAAGAACAAAAGCCTAGAGAAATCTTACTTGAAAAATGGCAGGAACTAGATTTAATAATTTTTATAGGCTCAATTGGTGCATCAATACGTATAATCAATTCTTTTTTAACCTCTAAAGATCAAGATCCTGGCGTAATCGTAATAGATAGAAAATGTTCTAAGATAGTTCCATTAATTGGTTTACATCATTCAAATACTCGAAATATAGCATTTCAGATTTGTAATTTATTTGGGGGACAAATAATAGAAACTAATAATTCAAATGATCAAAGCTTCTTAAATCTTGATTCATTTGGTAATCAATGGGGATGGAAAAGATCTGGAAAAATACAAAACTGGTCAAAACTAGTAATAAAACAAGCCAAGAACGAAGAAATCTTTTGCAAACAATTATCTGGTAATAGTTTATGGAAAACTTCAGAAGCAGGAGAGATTATTAATCAAATTTTTGAAAAGGAAACTGAAAAACCAGATTCAACCTTTCATGTGAGTATATTCCAAAATCATGAAAACACTTGGCATCCGCCCGTATTATGGATTGGAATTGGTTGTGAGAGAAATACCAGCAAAGAATTAATAGCAAATTCTTTAAAGAATTTTTTGCAGTCAAGTAATTTAGCACAGCATTCAATTGCTGGATTTGCAACTATTGATATTAAAAAAGATGAGAAAGGAATTATAGAAATTGCTGAAGAAAATAACTTGCCTATCAAGTTTTTTACTAAAGAAGATCTTTCAAAAATAATAGTTCCAAATCCATCAAGTTTAGTGCAAAAGGAAATTGGTACATCTTCTGTAGCAGAAGCTTCTTGCTTACTCGCAGCAGGAGAAGAATCTAAATTATTAAAAGAAAAAAGTATTTTTAAAGATAAAGATTTTCCCTCAAGTAAATCTGGAGCAGTAACTATCGCTATAGCAGAAGCAAAAAATCAATATTATCCAGCCAATGGTGAAATTCATATTATTGGAAGTGGGCCTGGCGATATCTCTTTCCTAACCAATAATACAAGAAAAGCACTTTCAAGATGTGCTGTTTGGATTGGATACAAAATGTATTTAGATTTAATTAAACCCTTAAAAAGAAGTGACCAGGTTTTTATTGAAAGTAAACTTACTGAGGAAAAAGAAAGATGCATCAAAGCGATTAAACTAGCTGAGCAAGGAATAAAAGTGGCTTTAATTTCGTCAGGGGAATCTGGATTTTATGGCATGGCTGGTCTACTTTTAGAATTACTTCAAAGAATCAAAAAAGAATATAGACCTTACTTTGAAGTACATCCTGGTATAAGTAGTGTTCAATTAGCTGCAGCACTTAGTGGCGCACCACTAATGAATGACTTTTGTTCAATAAGCTTAAGTGATAAGTTAACTCCTTGGTGTGTAATAGAAAAAAGAATTGAAGGAGCTCTTCTAGGTGACTTTGTAATAGCTTTATTTAATCCTCAATCAATTGAAAGAAATTGGCAGCTAAAAAGTGCAATTGATCTATGTTTAAAATCTAGGCAACGGGATACTCCCGTTTTAATAGCTAGACAGGTAGGGCGAACAAATCAAAGCAAAAAGTTTTTTACTTTAAACACCATTCCTTTAAAAGAAATCGATATGTTATCAATAGTCATTATTGGAAATTCTCAAACTACGTTAATAGATGATATATTTCTTACCCCCAGAGGATATTTGCAAAATTAACATAAGATACTTCATTCTTAATGAAGAATATTTTTCTTTGCTTTTTTTTAATAAGAATACTAATCTTTTATAAAAAGAGTGAAAAAATTCATTGAAAAATCTTGGTTTAATTTTATTTGATATAGATGGTGTAATCCGCAGCGTAGAGAAAAGTTACAGACTTTCCCTAAAAAAAACAGTTTACAAATTTTCTGGATGGGAGCCAGGTTATATAGATATTGATAGTGCAAAAAATGAAGGAATCTGGAATAATGATTGGGATTTAAGTTTAGAGCTTATAAAAAGGTATATAAGAAAAGAGAACTTAAGCCTTGAAATACCTTTAAGAGAAGAAATAGTTAAATGTTTTGAAGAGTTGTATTTCGGGGGAGATCCTAATAAAGATAGTAAGTATTGGTCTGGATTCATAACCAATGAAGATTTATTAGTTGATAAAAAGTTTTTTGATTTATTACAAAGCAATGGCATTATTTGGGGTTTTGTAAGTGGTGCAGAGTCCGCTTCTGCAAAATTTGTTTTAGAAAAAAGAATTGGATTAGAATCACCTCCGTTAATAGCTATGGAAGATGCCCCTTCCAAGCCTGATCCTAAAGGTTTTATTGACTTATCAAAAAAGCTTCTTGGAGATAAACTTGGCCAATCAAATATTCCCATTGCATATGTAGGTGATACTATTGCAGATATAAATACAGTTATTAACGCTAGGGGAAAAATACCATCTCAGAAATTCATAAGTATTGGGATAGCTCCCCCTCATTTACATTTAAAATCTCGATTAAAAGAACGTAATTCATACGAAACAAACTTAAGGAATGCAGGAGCTGACTTGATTTTAAATTCTATAAATGAACTAAAAGATATTAATCTTAAACTATTTTAAAAATTTAAAAATTAAAAGATTTCTCAATTGATTACGGAGAGAGATTTATTAGGATTCAGTTTAAATAGCATTTTATAGCACGCAAAAAAAACCTGTTTAGTAGCTGAAATGGGTTTTCTCCCCAACATTCTCCACAACAAAATTACAAAATAACTTTTCCAACATAGATCAGATTAGTCTTTATATTTGTTTAATCCCTTTTCAAATCTTAATTAATAACTAATTGAAAAAATTCAGAACTAATAAAACGGAGAGGGAGGGATTCGAACCCTCGACAAAAGTTACCTCCTGTAACTCCTTAGCAGGGAGCCGCTTTCAACCACTCAGCCACCTCTCCAGTTCTTATACATTATCAATTTTTTTGCAAACATTCAAAATTTTTTATTTAATCGAAATGTCTAATCAACTTGAACTCTTGGTAATCTATTTTTAAAAGAACAAATAATTTCCCAAGTAATAGTATTAGACTCCCTTGCCCAATCAAGAGGAGAAATTGTTTTTTCTCCATCAGATCCTAGTAATATCATCGTACTGCCAATTTTAATTTCATTTGAACCTGTTATGTCCACCATCATTTGATCCATAGTTATAGATCCAACTTGAGGGTAAAGTTTTTTATTATGAATAACTTTTATCTTTCCTGAAAGATTTCTAGGGACTCCATCTGCATAACCAATACTTAGTACAGCCAACTTAGTTTTTCTAGTACTTACAAATTTTCCACCGTAACTTACACTTACACCTTGATCAATAATTCTTATAAAAGCTACTTTGACCTTCAAAAATAAAGCTGGTTGAAGATATAAATTTTTATCTATTTTTGCTAGAGGACTATATCCATACATAGAAAGTCCTACACGTACCATATGAAAATGAAAATCTTTATTAAGAAGCATACCTGCAGAATTAGCTAAATGAATCTTGATATTCCGATTTCTATCAACGTTAATTTGCTTTAATAATTCCTGAAACTTCTGCCTTTGTAATTGCGCACTACTTTGAGGATCTAATGAGTTAATATCATCTGCAGATGATAGATGACTATATATACCTTCTATAGAAATATTTTCAAAAGATTTTATTTTCTCAAATTGCTCAACAAATTTTTTTTCGTCAAATCCTAATCTTGACATTCCAGTATCAACTTTAAGATGTAAAGAAAATTTCAACCCAAAGTGCTTCCCAATATTATTGCAAATTAAACATTCTCTTATACTACTGATAGTTGGCATAAGATCATTTTTAAATGAAATTATTAAGTCTCTTTTCGAATATAGATTTCCAAGTATAAGAATTGGTTTTTTAACGCCAAAAGAACGAAGCTTAATCCCTTCTTTTAAAGTTGCCACTCCTAATTGAGAGGCTCCACCCTTGATAGCATAATGAGATACTAATTTTGCATCATGTCCATATCCATCTGCTTTAACAACTGCCATAAATTGACAACTTTTACTTAATTTTGATCTTAACTGTCTTACATTTGTTTCTAGTGCTTTACCTCTAATTTCAATCCATGCTCTTTGTTTTGGATCTACATCTTTTTCAAAAGGTGGATATTTATCAAAATTAAGTGGCTGATTTGTTTGCCGAATTTGCATTAACTTTGCACAATTATATGCGCTAATTGAAATATACAGTTAGCATGACATGTAAATTGTATTTTGGCATGGGCCAGACTCTAGTTTTAAATGCATCTTATGAGCCTTTAAACATCACTTCTTGGAGAAGAGCGGTTATTTTGATGATCAAAGGTAAAGCAGAAAGCTTAGAGGAAGATAAATCTTTTTCAATACATTGTGGCAGAAAACTACCTACAGTTATAAGACTCCGTTACTACGTAAAAGTACCTTTTAGGGAGGTTTCTTTAACAAGAAAAAATATTCTTCTAAGAGATAATAATTCTTGCCAATACTGTAACTATAGAGGAAGTGATTTATCAATAGATCATGTTTTACCGAGAAGCAGAGGAGGGACTGATAACTGGGAAAATGTTACTACAGCATGTCTGAGATGTAATGTACAAAAAGGTAACCGTACCCCAGAAGAAGCAAATATGGCTTTAAAACGAAAGCCTTACCGACCACTAAGTAATCTTAATTTTGAGGCCACAAGACAAATTGACTCTGGCAGACATAAAGAATGGAGTAAATACGTAATAGGTCTTGCAATCTAATAAAAATAAAATCTTAATTGACTTCGTTATTAAAATCTTCCATCATTCTCTTTTGTTCTTGGGCTATACATGCATCAATTACTTCATCCAGTTGACCAGCCAGAATTGGTTCTAGTGAAAAATTGGAACCCAATCTATGATCAGTTGTTCTGTTATCTTTAAAATTATAAGTTCTAATTTTTTCACTCCTATCACCTGTTCCGACCTGTGAAAGCCTTTGTGATCTCTCTTTGGCATTCGCTTCTTTTAATTGAATTTCATATAATTTGGCTCTTAAAATTTCCATTGCTCGTTCACGATTTTGCAATTGGGATCTTTCTTGAGTACAAAAAACTCTTATCCCTGTGGGCTTGTGAAGCAAATCAATAGCAGTCTCTACCTTATTAACATTTTGTCCCCCTGCACCTCCTGATCTTGCCGTACCTACCTCTAAATCAGTTGGATCAATCTTTACCTCAACAGGATCAGCCTCAGGCATTACAGCAACTGTAGCAGTAGAGGTGTGAACTCTACCTTGGGATTCAGTAGCTGGAACTCTTTGAACTCTATGTACACCAGCCTCGAATTTAAGTTGACTATATACCGCATCTCCCTTAACTGAGATAACTAACTCTTTGAATCCACCCATATCTGACTCAGAAGCGCTAACAGGTTTTACAAACCATCCAATTTTTTGTCCATATCTTTCATACATTCTTGCCAAATCACCCGCCCATATACAAGCTTCGTTACCCCCAGCACCTGCTCTGATTTCTAACATTACACTTCTCTCATCTCTAGGATCTTTCGGTAATAAAGCGATTGTGGTTTTATGAATTAATTCATTCTTAAACTCCTCTAGGTTAGTTAATTCTTCATTTATCAAAGATTCCATCTCTTTATCGTTTCTATTCTCTTTCAGTAGATTTTTCGAATCTTCAATTTCCTTATCAGTTTCAAGCAACTTTTTAAAATCAATTACCAAAGGTTCCAATTTTGACCTTTCTCTTGCTATGGATTCTAATTTTTTTGGATCATTAGCTATGTCAGGATCTGCAAGTTGTAATTCCAAATTTTCGAAACTTTCTGAAGCAGTTTTCAACCTTGCAATTAATGTTGAGTATTCCAATTGAAATTATGCTTAATTTTTAAAAGTTCTATTTTTGAGAATCTTTATCTTTTTTTTGTTCTTTTGATGTAGCTGAATTAGCTGAACCCATTCCGTATTTTTTCATAAACCTATCAACTCTTCCTTCAGTATCAAGGATTTTTTGTGTTCCAGTGAAGAAAGGATGATTACCACTCCATACATCGACATGTAGTTCAGGCTGAGTTGAGCCCGTGGTCATTACAACTTCTCCATTACAAATAACTTTTGCGTCTGGATACCATTTTGGATGAATTTCTGATTTTGGCATAATTAAGATTCCTTTAACGTTTAGAGAATTGTGGAGCTTTTCTTGCTTTTTTAAGACCATATTTTCTTCTTTCCTTAGCTCTAGGATCTCTACTGAGATGACCTTCAGTTTTAAGCGGTTTCCTATTGTCGGGAGATAATTCACAAAGTGCTCTTGCAGCTCCCTGCTTGATAGCATCTGCTTGACCTGTCAAACCACCACCGAAAACATTAACTAATATATCATAAGAATTTTCAAGTCCTAACGTTTGCAAGGGCGCTTTTATTGAATTTAAGTGCAAAGGATTGAAGTTTAAATAATCATCTCCAGAGCGACCGTTAATTTTAATTTGTCCATTGCCAGGAATCAAGCGAACTCTAGCTACTGAAGTTTTTCTTCTTCCAGTTCCCCAATAAACAGCTTTGTTTTTTATTTGACTATTCATTTTGATAAATTAACTATTCAATAATACAGGATTCTGAGCAGCATGAGGGTGATCAGAACCTTTATAAACTTTTAGTTTTTTAAATTGTTGTCTTCCTAAAGAGTTATGTGGCAGCATACCCTTCACAGCTTGTTCGATGATTCTTTCAGGAATTCTCTCTTTTAGTGACTCAAATTTCTCAATTTTCATTCCTCCGGGTCTACCAGAATGTCTTCGATACAATTTTTGTGATGCTTTTTTACCTGTTACCTCAACTTTTTCAGCATTTACCACAATTACAAAATCTCCAGTATCTAAATGCGGAGTAAAAGTTGGTTTATTCTTACCTCTTAATACAGTTGCAATTTCTGTAGCAAGTCTTCCTAATGTCTTATCTTTTGCGTCAACTAAAAACCAATTTCTTTCTATGGTTTCTAAAGACGGAGTAATTGTTTTATTCATTTACCAAACTTATGCAAGTAAATTTAAAGTTAGTTCTAAATTCTACCTTATTGAAGGAATATTAAACAACAATTTTGGATGATTTAAACAAATAATTAGCTTTCATCAACGTTTATTTAAGAAAAACCCTTAATTAAAAATACTGGGAAAAAATCATTATTATTGATCTTTTTAAAAACAGTTTCTTCATAAACAGCATTTACAAAACATAAACCCTTAGCTGGAGCAGATTCTTTGACATCATTTTTCTTTTTATTTACCCATCTGTCTTTAAAAATTTCTGGCGATATTTTTTTTTCTCCAACTAGCACTAGTTGACCGACTATTAAACGAACCATTCCATAAAGAAAACCAGTGGCTTTAATATCAACAAAAATCAATTCCTCTATTCTTTTAATATCTATATTTTTTATTTTTGTAATAGAGGTTGACCTATTGCTTCCACTTTTCTGAAATGCAAAGAAATCATGCTCTCCTTCCATTGACTTAGATGCATTTGACATTAAAGCTTCATCTAATACTTTTTGGTATCTGTGCCATGACCATTTGTTAATGAACAAGTTAGGAAATTTACTATTATTTATGACATATCGATAATGTCTATACATTGCTGAATAGCATGCATGCCAATTATCTTTAACTTCAACTGATTCCAAAATTCTAATATTTGAGGGCAAAATACTATTTAGGATATCAGAGTAACTATTTGCTGGAATAACACAATTAATATCAAAGTGAACTACTTGACCCGAGGCATGAACCCCCGCATCAGTTCTGCCTGCCGCAAAAGTTTTTACTGCATGATGGGAAATTTTAAAAAGAGCTTTCTCTAGAATTTCCTGAACTGTAGTTGCATTTTTTTGTCTTTGCCAACCTGAATAACTAGATCCCTCATATTGAACTAATAAAGCTACCCTTTTCAAAAGTTATTTTCTAATCAAAAATCTCTTTAAAAACTAAGCTAAACAAGCTCAATAATAGCCATTTGGGCGTTATCACCTTTTCGAGAGACAGTTCTGACTATACGTGTATAACCACCTTTTCTATCTCCGTATCTTTCTTTTGCTTTTTCAAATAATGAATGAACTAATTTCTTATCATAAATATATCCGATAGCTCTCCTCCTAGAAGCCAAGCTCCCTTCTTTAGCAAGAGAAATCATCCTTTCGGCTTCATTTCTTAAAGCTTTTGCTCTAGCTTTAGTTGTTGTTACTCTGCCCTCCCTGATTAATTGAGTTGTCAAACCTCTTAAAAGTGCTTTCCTTTGATCAGCAGGTTTACTCAATAATGGAATTCTAAGTTGGTGTCTCATGATCTTGAAAATTGTTAAACGGAGGTTCTGCTTTGGGGAATAGAAATTCCTATGCGTTCGAGAGCTTCAATCACCTCATCTGCAGATTTCGAGCCAAAGTTCTTAATTTCGAGAAGATCTTCATAGCTAAAGCCCATCAAATCTGAAACTGAATTAACTTGTGCCCTTTTTAAACAATTATATGCTCTAACGGACAAGTTTAGCTCCTCTAGAGGAATTTGAGCTTCAGGGGATGGTTCTGGTTCTTCGGAAATTTCCTCTACCATTGTAACAGTCGCAAGAGGTTGAAAGAGTTCTATTAACTGATTTGCAGCTTCAGCAATTGCATCATCTGGACTTGTTGAGCCATCTGTTACTACTTCCATTTTTAATCTTTCTCTACCTGTTCCACCCTCTGCTACAGCAGTTTCATCAATAGTAAAATTAACTCTTTTCACTGGCATAAATACTGCATCTATTTGAAGTAAGTCAATAGCCGTTGTCTCTTCATTCTTTCGATCCACAGGCCTGTAGCCAACACCTCTTTCAACATGGATTTCCAACTCTAAGTTATGACCCTCCTGAATTGTTGCAATAGGTTTTTCACCATCAACAATTTCAACTTGCGAGGAGAATTGAATATCATTCGCCTTCACATCCATTGGACCGCTTGCTACCAACCTGCCGATTTCGAGCTCTGGATTAGTACTATTAATCGATAGTTGCTTACAATTGAGAAGAATATCTAAAACGTCTTCTCTAACTCCAGGAATAGTTGCATATTCGTGGTTAATTCCTGCTATTCTTACTGCAGTCACTGCACTTCCTTCAAGTCCTCCCATAAGGACTCTTCTAAGAGAATTACCCAAAGTTGTAGCTTGTCCCCTTTCTAAAGGGCCAATTAAAAAAGTTCCTGTTTGGGAGCGATCATCTGCTATGTGATGGTCGATTCTGTCAATCTGGTATTGCAACACGGAAAAAAATAAGGTTGAAAGTTTTTTTGGGGGGGGGGTGGAGAATGGTTGAGACCTAAACGCGTCTTCGTTTAGGTCTTCTACATCCATTATGAGGTAATGGAGTGACATCTCTTATTAGAGTTATTTCTAAACCGGCCACTTGTAAAGCTCTTATGGCCGTTTCCCTACCTGAGCCTGGCCCTCTAACTAATACTTCTATTTGTCTCATACCCTGATCAACTGCTCTTCTGGCTGCAGCTTCAGCTGCTGTTTGAGCAGCAAATGGCGTACCTTTTCGAGCCCCTTTAAATCCACTGGCTCCTGCAGAAGACCAAGAAATTACATGGCCAGAAGTGTCAGTAATTGAAACAATAGTGTTATTGAATGTGCTTTGAATATGTACCACACCATTTGGTACATTTCGCTTAGATTTCTTTGAGCCTGTTTTTTTTGCTGTAGCTGCCATGATGTTTTAATTTAATACTGGATTATGTGAATAGATTTATTTAATTATTTTTTTCTTCCAGCAACTGTTTTTCTTGAACCCCGTCTTGTTCTTGCATTAGTTCTAGTTCTTTGACCTCTTACTGGAAGACTCATTCTATGTCTTCTTCCTCTCACACAACCTATATCTTGTAAACGTTTTAGAGCCATTCCCTCCTTTCTTCTCAAATCTCCTTCTAAAGTGAATTCTTCTGTAGCACCTCTAAGTTTTTGCACATCAGAATCTGAAAGATCTTTTACACGTACATCTGGGTTTACACCCGCATTAGCAAGAATTAGCTTTGATCTTGTTAAACCAATTCCATAGACGTATGTTAGTGCAATTTCAACTCGCTTTTCGCGAGGTATGTCAATTCCTGCAATCCTGGCCACGTGTTTTTATTAAGTGAAAGTTTGAAATAAAGGGTTTAGAATTTAACCCTGACGCTGTTTATTGCGAGGTCTTTTCTTGTTAATAACATAGATTTTACCTCTTCTCCTCACGATCTGATCGTCAGGACTAATTTTTTTGACTGAAGATCTGACCTTCATAGGGGTTTTGCAAATAAAACATTAATACTATATTCTACATCATCATCAAGCCATTTTTTGCTTGATATCAGAGGAAATAGTTTTTAAATCTCTATCAGCATCAATATATTCTAGTAATGAAAGATCCTTGAAATATTGAATCAATGGTTCTGTAGTTTTTTTATAAATGTTAACTCTTGTTCTAATAGTCTCTTCAGTATCATCTTTTCTTCCTCGTAACAGTAAACGCTTAATTAGCACTTCTTCTGGAATATCTAAATAAAAAACTACTTCTAAAGGTTGATTTATTTCAATTAAGACCTCATTCAAGGAATTTGCTTGAGATAAATTTCTTGGATAGCCATCTAAAATCCAACCTTTATTATCCTTATCTAAGTTTTGCCTTACAATTTTTAATACAAGTTCGTCACTTACAAGTTCTCCCCGATTAATAATATCCTTTACCTGTCTACCAAGAATAGTATTCATTTCAATTTCTTGTCTTAATAATTCACCTGTGGAAAGGTGCAAATAAGAATTAGTTTGACTTAATAATTCCGCCTGAGTCCCTTTCCCCGCTCCAGGCGCTCCTAAAAATAGTAAATGTTTTTTCATTAATTGTTAATTAGCCCTTCATACCTTTGAGAAATAACATAAGTTTGAATTTGCTTCGCCGTATCAATAGCAACACCTACAAGAATAAGTAATGAAGTTGCTCCTAACCCTTGAAAAGTCTGCACATTTGTGGCTCTTTCTACTGCAGCTGGAATTATAGCTACTGAACCCAGAAATAATCCTCCTAATAATGTCAACCTATTTTGTATCCCTGATAGGTAGTTTGCTGTATTAGTTCCTGGTCTAACTCCTGGTATTGCTACTCCTCCTTTTTTTAAATTTGAAGCCACATCAACTGGATTAATTGTAAGGGATGCATAAAAATAGGAGAATCCCAAAATCAAGGAGAAAAATGTAAGCGCATATGGCCATGGATTTGATGATCCAGGATTTAAACTACTCGCTAATTTGATTAAGACTGGATTGCCGGTAACATTTGCAATAGTTATAGGTAAAAAAATTAAAGCAGATGCAAATATAATAGGCATTACTCCTCCTGCGTTTAGTTTTAAGGGTAAATAACTTTGCCTTGTAGGAAGTAATGTTGCATTTCCTATTTGTCTTTTTGCACTCACAATAGGAATACGTCGCGCTCCCTCTTGGACAAAAATTATGCCAACAATTGTCAATAAAAATACTCCAAGTAAAACTGCTATACCTAAAACATCTGCGCGATCACCAGTTTGAGCTTTTTCAATGGTTGAACTTAGAGCCTTTGGTAAAGTCGAAACAATATTTAAAAAAATTACCAATGAAGCCCCTTGCCCTATTCCTTTCTCAGTAATAATTTCACTAAACCACATCACTAACATTGAGCCAGTAACTAAGGCTATAGAAGTTTGCAAAACAAATGTAGTTTCGCTTATCCCCTGAATTGCATATTGTCGAAGAATTAAAGAAAAAATAATACTCTGCAAAAAACCCCATCCTAAGGCAACATATCTTGTAATTTGTGCAATTTTTCTTCTACCAGCTTCTCCTTCATTTTTTTGTAAATCTTCAAGAAAAGGTAATGAAGCTGTAAGAAGTTGAATAATGATGGATGCGTTTATGAAAGGAAGTATACCCAATGCGAATATTCCAAGGGTTGAAATTCCTCCACCAGTAAAAATATCTAAAAAACCTATTAATTGGCCACCTTGATCTATAAAACTTTTAAAAGCAACCCTATCAATACCCGGCATGGGGATATAAATACCAAGTCTGACTAAAAGAAGAAGACCTAAAGTTGTTAAAACTCTACTTCGTAGCTCTTTATTTAAGAATAACTGGGAGAGTATTTCAGAAGCGCTAGGATTTCTACTTTTGTTAACAAACATTTTAAAGCTTACCTAAATTTTGAGTCAATTTATTTGTTATTTATAAGCTCGCAAGATCCACCAGCGTCCTCAATTTTTTGTTTTGCAACTTTTGTGAATGCATGAGCTTGAACCGTTAACTTTACATTAACTTTTCCATTGCCAAGAATTTTTAAAGGAAATTTTGGCTTAAAGATCAATCCTTTCTTAACAAGTGAGTCTAGGTTAACAATATCATTATCTTTGAAATCATTTAATTTATCTAAATTGATGATAGAAAAGTTCTTTTGATTAATTATTTCAAAGTGTTTTAATTTTGGAACTCTTCTATACAAAGGCATTTGGCCACCTTCAAAGCCTGGACGTGTGGGTCTTCCAGAACGTGACTTTTGTCCTCTCATTCCAAAACCACATGAAGCACCCTGACCAGCAGCAATACCTCTACCCTTTCTTAATTTTTTCTTTCTAGAGCCAGAGTTTGATTTAAGTGTATTTAATGTAGAAGTCATAATTTTCAAGAGTAGAGCTGTTCAAGTGAGATTCCTCTCTCCCTTGAGGCAGATTTGTGTGTTCTTAATTGAGAAAGAGCTACCATAGCAGCTCTTGCATTATTCAAAGGTGTTTTACTACCCAATCTTTTTGCTAAGACATTTTTTATACCGGCTAATTCTAAAACTGTTCTAATTGAACCACCAGCAATTACTCCTGTACCTGGAGCAGCTGGTCTAATAAGTACATTAGCAGCACCTTCTCTACCTATAGATAAAGTTGGTATGGAATTATTTGGAGTTAAAGGAACCCTAACAAGATTTTTTTTACCATCTGACACTCCCTTTCTAACAGCACCAATGACATCTCCAGCTTTTCCAACACCAACTCCAACTTGACCTTTCTCATTACCAACAACAACGATTGCTCTAAAACTCATTTTTTTTCCACCTTTAACAGTTTTTGATACGCGCCTTATTTGAACAACCCTTTCTTGCCAATCAGAATCTCTCTCTAGATTTTTCGAATCACCTCTTCTATTTCTCTTTCGGTCGTTATTACGATTATTCTTTTTTTGTTCGCCAAGCATGGCGCCAGGAACGTTATCATTCTTAGATTGAATTTCTTGATTTGTAGGAGTGTTAGTCATAGTAAAAATTAAAAGTTAGAATTCTAAGCCGGCTTCACGAGCAGCGTCAGCAAGTGCCTTAACTCTACCGTGATATATATTACCTCCACGGTCAAAAATTACTTGCTTAATACCTTTTTTTATCGCTCTCTTTGCTAATAATTTTCCAACAATAGAAGAAGAATTACAATCAGAAGGTAGTTTCTCAGAGTTTTCTCTTAGTTCTTTATCAACCGTTGAAGCAGCGCAAATAGTTGTTTGAGCGCTATCATCTATAACCTGGGCATAAATATGGTTATTAGAGCGAAAAACAGACAATCTTGGACGCGTTGCGTCTCCAATTAAGAATCTTCTTAATCTTCTATGTCTTTTTTGGGTTTGTAATTTCCTGGAAAGTTTGGTCATTTTTTTAATTGGAATTATTTTTTGCCAGATTTACCAGCTTTTCTGAGAATTCTCTCATCATGGTATTTAATTCCTTTACCTTTATATGGCTCTGGAGGTCTAATTGATCTGATTTTTGCTGCTTCATTGCCAACAATTTCCTTATCAATTCCAGATACGGTAACGTTTGTATTACTCTCAACTTTGTATGTTATACCATCAGGGGGGATCATTTCTACAGGATGACTATATCCTGCACTAACAACTAGATTTTTACCTTTTACTTGTGCTCTGGATCCAACGCCTACAATTTCCAGTTTTTTTGAAAAACCTTGACTAACCCCTTCAACCATATTTGCAATTAGGGCTCTACATAAACCATGTCTTTGCCTTGAGAATAGTTTTGTAGTAGTTGGAATTACGACAACAGTATTATCTTTTTTATCAAAACTAACTCCCTCCGGCATCTGACGTTTTAACTCACCCTTAGGGCCTTTAACTGTAACTGTTAATCCTTCAAAATCAACCGTTACTTTATCTGGGATAAGTACTGGTGTTTTTCCAATTCTTGACATGATTAATCCTCCTTAATAAACATAGCAAAGTACTTCGCCACCTATACCTTGCTTCCTGGCATCACGATCACTCATAACACCTTTAGAAGTCGATATGATAGCAACTCCGAGACCTCCAAGAACTTTTGGTAAAGCTCTAGTATTTTTATAAATTCTCAAACCAGGTTTACTAACTCTTTGCATGGATCGAATAGTAGGGAATTTATTCTTACCACTATATTTCAGACCAAGTATTATTTGTGATTTATAGCCTTCACCTTCCTCGTTAATGTCAGAAATGAACCCCTCTTTTTGAAGTACTTTTGCAATACTTAAGGACATTTTTGAACTTGGAATTGTTGTGGTTGTATGCTTTTTTTGACTCGCATTTCTAATTCGAGTAAGCATATCTGAAATAGGATCGTGATTTGACATGGTTTTAATTTAATTCTTACTAAAAGGCATACCTAACTCTTGCAAGAGAGCTTTACCTTCTTGATCTGATCTCGCACTAGTGACAATAGTTATATCCATACCTCTTATTGAATCTATTTTATCAAAAGAGATTTCAGGAAAAATTAATTGCTCTTTCACTCCAACTGTGTAATTCCCTCTCCCATCAAAACTTTTTGGATTAACTCCTCTAAAGTCTCTTATTCTTGGTAAAGCTAGATTTATAAATCTCTCTAAAAAAGAATACATCCTGTCACCTCTTAAAGTTACAGTACAACCAATTGGCATACCTTCACGAATTTTAAAACCCGCGATAGCTTTTTTGGCTCTAGTAACTAGGGCCTTTTGTCCTGTTATTGTTGCCATTTCATTTAAAGAAGCCTCTAAAGATTTTGAATTTGAAGCAGCTTCACCAAGACCTCTATTAACGTTGACTTTGACAACTTTAGGTACTTGATGAATATTTTTAAGACCAAGGTCCTTTAAAAGTTTTGGTCTAATTGATTCTTTGTAGCGATTTTTTAGAGTCATAATTTTTTGTTAATTCTGGTCTTTGTCAGAATTGATAAATTAGAAAAAGTTTAAATCTGGTTTCTGATGAAAAATTAATCAATTACTTCACCAGTTTTCTTCAGTCTTCTTTTCTTAACTCCCTCTTTATCAATAAAGTATTCAATCTTACTTATAAGATTTTTTTCCTTTGAGAAGAACATTACATTTGATGCATGTAACGAAGCCTCTTCTGTAAGTATTCTTCCAGTTTCACCTTCCTGAGTTGGTTTGACATGTTTTGTCCTAAGGTTAATTCCTTTAACTACAACTCTATTTTCAAGAGGTATAGTTTTTAAAACCTCTCCAGTTTTACCTTTTTCCTTCCCATTAATTACCTTAACTAAATCTCCAGTTTTGATTCTCATTTTTATTCTTTGAAAATTCTTCTTTTGTTTTAATGAATCCAACATTTAAATCACCTCCGGAGCAAGAGAAACAATTTTAGTGTAATTTTTATCCCGCAGTTCTCTGGCTACAGGACCAAAAACTCTAGTACCTTTTGGATTCTTATCCTCATTAATCAAAACGGCAGCATTATCATCAAATCTGATTGAATTGCCAGTATTTCTTCTTAATGTTGCTTTTGTTCTAACGATTACGGCTTTCACAATCTCAGATTTCTTAACTCCCATATTCGGAAGAGCATCTTTAACAGTTGCTACAATTACATCCCCAACATGTGCGTATCTTCTATTAGAACCTAAAACCCTAATACATTGTAGTCTTTTCGCCCCGCTATTATCAGCGACTGTTAAATAAGTTTCTTGTTGAATCATTGCTTAACCTCCTTAGCCTGTCTGGTTTTATTAAGAATCTCTTCTATTGCCCATCTTTTATGAGCGCTAAGCGGTCTAGTTTCTCTAATTTTAACTCGATCACCTAAAGCACATGTATTTTCCGGGTCATGAGCCTTGTATCTTGTAGTTCTACTTACAATTTTTTTATAAGTGGGATGTGGATATCTGTTAATAACAGCAACAACAACTGTTTTGTCCATTTTGTCGCTGACAACAGTGCCAATTCTTTCTTTAAGTGCCATAACTAATAATTAATCAGAAGTAGTTTTAGAAGCAGATTGACTCTTACTGAGAGTTAGTAATTGCGCAACTTGTTTCTTGATAATTTTGAATTTATGAGTTTCATTGAGCTGTCTCGTAGCTTGCTTGAATCTCAAATCAAAAAGATCTTTTCGTAATTGGTCAATCTTTTCAGTAATTTGATCAGAATTTAATTTTTTAAATTCTTTAAGAGACTCTGAATTTTTCATTGTTTAACCTCCTCTTGAGATTTTTTACTATTTTGTGTATTTTCTTTGGAGGAATCTTCTAGCTTTTTATCAATGGAGATAAATTTAGTTTTTACAGGAAGTTTGTATTGAGCCAGACGCATAGCTTCCTTTGCAATTTCCTCAGTGATATCCTCACCACCCATTTCAAAAAGTATTCTTCCAGGCTTTACAACTGCGACCCAAAACTCTGGATTACCTTTACCAGAACCCATTCTGGTTTCAGCAGGTCTCATTGTTACAGGTTTATCAGGAAATATTCTTATCCAGATTTGACCGCCACGTTTGATATATCTTGTCATAGCTCGTCTACTTGCTTCAATCTGACGTGCAGTTACCCATCCACAGTCTTGAGCTTGGAGAGCAAATTGACCGAATGCAATAGTATTACCTTTTGAGGCTACACCCCTCATTCTGCCTCTATGTTGTTTACGGAATTTAGTACGTTTTGGACTAAGCATTTTTATACCTCCTATGAATTCTCATTTGAACGGTCCTCAAATTGTTGAGGTCTTCTACTAGCTTTCCTTTTAGGGCTCGCACCCACTGGGATAGTTTGCTCCTCTTTAGGGAGAACTTCACCTTTGAACACCCATACTTTAATTCCTAGAACACCGTAAGTTGTATTAGCTTCACGTGTTGCATAGTCAATTTCAGCTCTCAAAGTATGTAAAGGTACTCTACCTTCTCTAGTCCATTCAGTTCTAGCTATTTCAGCACCATTTAACCTTCCCCCTACTTGAATTTTAAGACCTAAGACCCCAGCCCTTTGAGCCCTTTGCAAAGCCATCCTAATAGTTCTTCTGAAAGCGACTCTTTTTTCTAATTGTTGCGCAATATATTCAGCCAGTAAAAAAGCATCGGCGTCTACGCGTTCAACTTCAACAACGTTAATTCTGACTTGCCTTGTCCTATCCCCTATAGTTTTTTGAATGCCAGATCTTAATTCTTCAATACCACTTCCCTGTCTTCCAACTATAACTCCTGGTCTTGCTGTTTTTAATTCAAGTTCCAGTTGGTCAGCTTTTCTAGCTATTAAAACATCGCTAATTCCCGCTGCTCCATATTTTTTTTGTATAAATGTACGAATTTTAAAATCTTCTTGTAGAAGAATTGGATATGTCTTGGAAGTAGCAAACCATTTAGAGCGATGCTCTTGTGTAATTCCTAATCTTAATCCAGAAGGATGTATTTTATGTCCCATTAGTTTTGTACCTCCGCATTAGTTTGAGTAGGAGCAGATTCAACAGAAATACTGATGTGGCAAGTCTGTTTTTTAATTGAAAAAGCTCTACCTTGAGCTCTAGGCCTATACCTTTTCATTACAGGACCACTATTAGCCCATGCAGACGAAATAACTAAGTTAGATGGATCCATTCCAAGGTTATGTTCTGCATTGGCAACCGCAGATCTTAGAACTTTAGTAATAGGGTCTGTAGATCTATAAGGCATAAATTCCAACATAATCAATGCATCTCTATAAGACCTACCCCTTATCTGATCCAACACTCTTCTCACTTTAGAGGCTGATCCACGAATATAATTCCCATGAGCAATGGCTGTTTTTGTTGTTTCAGGTGTTTTTGTCATGATTTTGCTCCTTTCTTATCTCTTATATGACCTCGGTAAGTGCGTGTAGGAGCAAATTCACCGAGTTTATGACCAATCATTTGTTCAGTAATAAATACTGGAATGTGAGATTTGCCATTATGAACGGCGATTGTATGACCTATCATTACAGGTAAAATCGTAGAGGATCTTGACCAAGTTTTGATAACAGACTTGTCATTATTAGAATTTTGTTTTTCTACCTTCTTGAGCAGGCTATCTGCTATAAAAGGTCCTTTTTTTAGTGAACGTCCCATGATTATGTAATAGAAATTGAAATAATAAATGAAGTAATCAAGAGTCTCTTCCTCCTCTACTCCTCTTAGAAACGCGACGCCGTCTTCGAACTACTAATTTATTACTTGGTTTGTTCTTTTTACGTGTCTTTAACCCAAGAGCTGGTTTACCCCATGGAGTAACTGGACCTGCTCTACCAATTGGTGCTTTTCCCTCTCCTCCTCCATGTGGATGATCACATGGGTTCATTACACTACCTCTTACTTGTGGCCTTCTTCCAAGCCATCTTCTTCTTCCTGCTTTACCTAAACTAGTATTCCTTATTTCTGAGTTACCAACTTCTCCAAGAGTTGCGTAACATTCTTTTCTAACAAGTCGTACCTCAGTAGATGGGAGTTTTAGAGCAACATAATCTCCTTCTTTTGCCATAACTTGGGCACTAGCTCCTGCAGATCTAACCATCTGAGCGCCTCTTCCAGCATATAACTCAACACAATGAACACTGGAACCTAATGGCATAACAGATAGTGGCATTGCATTTCCATCTTCAATTGGAACACTTTCACCAGATATGACATTTTGGCCGACTTTTACTCCAGCGGGAGCGATAATATATCTTTTCTCTCCATCTTCGTAAAATAAAAGTGCAAGCCTTGCATTTCTATGAGGATCGTAGTGGATAGCTGCAACTTTAGCGTTAATGTTTCTTTTATCTCTTCTGAAGTCGACTAATCTATATTGCCTTTTGTGACCTCCTCCTCTATGACGACAAGTAATAACTCCACGATTATTCCTGCCTTTAACTCTATGTTTTGAAACTATTAATGATCTCTCAGGTTTTGCACTTGTTATTTCACTAAAGTCAGTAACTACTCTCTGCCTAGTGCCAGGTGTATAAGGTTTAAATTTACGAATTGCCATGATTAAAACTCCTTAAGATTCTGGAAATAGTTGGATTTTGTCTCCTTCAGCAAGACGTACAATTGCCTTCTTGACCTGAGAACGTTTACCGGAAAACTTCCCGACTCTTCTAGTTCTCCTAGGAGGATTCATAGTGCTAACTCCTATGACTTTAACACTGAACAAGGCTTCTATAGCTGCCTTTATTTGTGGCTTTGCCGCTCTATGATCTACTTCAAAAGTATATTGGTTAATATCTAGTGCGTTTGTAGCTTTCTCAGTAATAACTGGCTTTCGTATTACATCTGCTAAACGAGAAGAGAATAATTTACTCATGATGCATAAACCTCCTGAATTTTATTTATCGCTGATTGACCTATTACCAATTTATTAGCATTGAGAATATCAAATACATTTAATTGATCGGCGGCTATTAATTTTACTTTTTCAATATTATTGATGGATTTTTTTATGACATCGGACGGACTATCAAGAATAACCAAGACTTTTTCAGTTTTTTGTATACCTAATCGAGCAAGGCCATTGATAATGTCACTTGTTTTAGGCTGCTTTAGAGTAGATCCAAAATCTTCAACAGCCTTCATATCAGATACTCTGGACATTAGTGCTGTTCTAAGAGCTAATCTACGTTCCTTACGATTCATATCAAGATTGTAAGAACGTGGCTTGGGTCCAAAAATAATTCCGCCACCAGGTCTTAAGGGTGTTCTTATTGATCCTTGACGAGCTCTTCCTGTACCTTTCTGTTTGTATGGCTTTCTACCTCCCCCACGTACTTCAGATCTTGTCAAAGTTGATGCTGTCCCTTGTCTTTTATTTGCTAGCTGCCTAAGGACTGCTCTATGGATTAAGTCTGCAGAAGAAGTTTCTTTAGCAACCGCTAAATCAAGAGTAACTTTACCTGATTTTTGACCATCCCACTTAAGAGTTTCTAGTGTTTTCATGATTTTTCACCTCCTTTTTTGCCTACAACATTGTTTGGCTTAATGTTGACAATTGAGCCAGGCTTACCTGGGACAGAACCCTTTACTACAAGCAAATTTTTCTGATCATCAATTTTTAGAACTAACAAACCTTTAGTAGTTATCTGTTTTCCTCCGTATCTTCCTGCCATTCTTTTCCCAGGATAAATTCTGCCTGGAGTTGTTCCTGCTCCTGTAGATCCAGGTGCTCTATGATTTTTTGAACCATGACTCATAGGACCTCTGCTAAAACCATGTCTTTTCTGATAACCAGCAAAACCTCTACCCATAGATTTGCCACTGATATCAACTTTTTGACCAACCTCAAAGTTTTTTACAGTTATTTTATTTCCGATTTCATAAGATGTAGTTTCTTCAACCCTATATTCTTTCAAATGCTTTAAAAGTTCTTCACCTGATTTCAACAAATGTCCCTTTTCAGGTTTACTTATATGCTTCTCTTTGGACAAGCCATAACCTATTTGAACGGCAGTATAACCATCCAAAGCGGCAGTTTTCAATTGCGTGATACGGCAAGGACCAGCTTCAATAAGAGTAACTGGTACAGCATTACCTTTGTCGTCGAAAAGCTGGGACATGCCCAATTTCTTTCCTAAAATTCCTATAGACATAAGACTAAGTTAGGCTAGCTAGTAATGATTTTTCAATTATCTAAACCTTTCAGTTATTAAGATGTAGTTAATAAAAAAAACAATTAATTAATAAGGTTGAGACTTATCTAAAAACTTAGATAGTTTCTCTTGGGATAAACCCTCCTGAATTTTTTAACGAAACGCTAAAAATGTGAAATTTTGTAGAGGCTCGGCTAGCTTGCGAGCTTAAAAATTCACTGAATTACAATTCTACATCATCAAGTACCATAAAATAAAATAAAATAGAAATAAAGGAATTTTTTATGCCATTACTTCTCACAGGGAAAAAGTTTCATAACGATTTAAAAACTAACAAATGTATTGCAATGTTTGCTCCTCTTGAAGGTGGTTATGAAACCCGTCTTTTGCGGAGAATGAGGGCCAAAGGCTTTAAAACTTTTATAACCTCAGCAAGAGGGCTTGGAGATCCAGAAGTATTCTTGCTCAAATTACATGGCGTTAGACCACCTCACCTTGGTCATCAAAGCGTAGGAAGAAATGGAGCACTTGGGGAAGTTCAACAAGTAATCCCACAAGCTTCTGAGTTATTTAATGAAAATGATAAAAATAAATTACTTTGGTTACTAGAAGGTCAAGTATTGTCTAAATCTGAATTAGAGAGCTTAATAGATATTTGCTCTAAAGATAACAAACTAACAATTGTTGTTGAAATGGGGGGTTCAAGAAAACTTGAATGGAAGCCATTAAGTGATTATATTTTGGATGAATTTGAAAGCTAAATTGTTTGATTAAAACCAAGAATAAAAAAGATAAATGGATTAAGTTCATTTGTGGTGCAAGTAATGAAGATATTGTTGCTATTGAAGATTTATGTGCAATTTATACTGCTGCTGGTGTCGACTACATAGATGTTGCCGCAGAAGAATCTATAGTTCATGCAGCAAAAAAAGGAATCGAGTGGGCGAAACAAGTCTCTAAAAACTCCCCTGGATTAATGATAAGCATTAGTGATGGTAATGATATCCACTTTCGTAAAGCAAAATTTGATCCATTAAAATGTCCCCCTCATTGTCCAAGACCTTGCGAAAAAGTATGCCCAACCAATGCAATTGATAATTCTGGGATCAAAGAAAGTAAATGTTATGGATGTGGAAGATGTTTAAATAGCTGTCCCCTAAATCTAATTAGTGAATATGAATATAATTTGTCAAAAGATGATTTAGCATCAACACTTCAAAAAATAAAGCCTGATGCAGTAGAAATTCATACAGATATCAATCGCATTGATTCATTTATAAAAGTTGTCAGTACACTTAAAAGTTCTGAAACAAAATTGAAAAACATATCTATCAGTTGTGGATTACATCAATCTGTCAAAAATTCACAAGGGCCCGAAGATCTTTTAAAAGCTATTTGGGTAAGATATGAAATTCTTAATGAACTGAATATTCCACTTATTTGGCAGCTGGATGGCCGGCCAATGTCTGGTGATCTTGCTCCAGCCACAAGCAAAGATGCAGTTAAGTTGTTCGAAAGAATCGGTCCAGATCTTCCACCTGGATTAATTCAATTAGCAGGCGGAACAAATGAAAAAACTCATGAATTTTTGAATTCAAACAATCTTCCAGATGGAATAGCATTTGGAAGTTCTGCAAGGAAAATTATGCAGCCTCTCATTGATTTTGCTCACAAAAATAACAAAAGACTCTACGATTATCCTGAAAGAATGGCTTTAGCTATCAAAAAAGCTCAAAAATTTCTAGAGCCATGGAAAATGAGCTAATTCAAATAATATTTTTTATTTTTAAACTCTTTTCCTTATTTATAAAAAACTTTGTATTTTTTTGATAGAAAAAAATCTTTTCATGTATTAAAATAGTAATCCAATGGGCCGTCGCCAAGTGGTAAGGCATCGGGTTTTGGTCTCGACATTCCTAGGTTCGAATCCTAGCGGCCCAGTTCTAACATTTAATTAGTGTCTGCTCAAAAAGTAATTCTATTTGATTTTGATGGAGTTATAGTCGATGGAATGAATGAATATTGGCATAGTTCTTTGCTGGCCTGTGAAAAATATTTAAAATCTCCATACATCAGTGTTGATCAAAAACTTTATGAAAGAGTACCAAATACTTTCAAAGAAATTAGGCCTTGGGTTAAATATGGTTGGGAAATGGTTCTAATAGTTCACGAAATTATAAAAACAGAAAATCCATTAAAAAATTTTAATAAAGATTATTTCATTAATAAATATCATCAAAATTGTCAGAGAATATTAAAAGATAATTTCTGGATTGCTGAAGATCTACAGAAAATATTAGATGAGTCTCGCAACTACCAAATTCATAAAGATTTTAAAAAGTGGGTGAATTTACACAATCCATTTTTTGAAGTTATAAATTTTATAGAAGAATTAAAAAAAAGAGGAATCAAAACCGGAATAATAACCACAAAGGGGAAAATATTTGCAGAAAAAATTCTTCACCAATTAAATATCTGTCCAGAGTTTATATTTGGTTATGAGTCTGGAACAAAAATCAAAATAGCTGAAGAGCTTACTCAAGCATATGAAATTTTAGGATTCATAGAAGACAGAAAAAAAACTCTAATTGACATTAAACAAAATTCAAAAACTTGTCACATACCTTGCTTCCTCGCTGATTGGGGATATTTAAAAAACTCAGACAGATCTAATTTAAGTAATGACATCCAATTATTAAAATTAGTTGAACTAGATAATTTACTTGCAATTTAAAGATCATCAGCTAAAGTACAGGTGTACTATAGTTTGTATTTATGAAGTTTGGTTTAAATAAAAATTTCCAAATTTAGAATAATTACAAGAACTTTAATCGATAAATCAAACAATGAGTCTTGAAGAAAAGAAAAAAACTGAATCAAGAGAAAAAGAGAAGGCATTAAGTCTTGTCTTAGGTCAAATAGAACGAAATTTTGGACGAGGGTCAATAATGAGACTTGGCGACGCATCAAGAATGAAAGTAGAAACAATTTCTACAGGGGCACTCACATTAGATTTAGCATTAGGAGGAGGCTATCCAAAAGGAAGAGTAGTAGAAATATACGGACCAGAAAGTTCAGGAAAAACTACATTAACTCTTCACGCAATAGCAGAAGTCCAAAAAAATGGAGGAGTAGCTGCGTTTGTAGATGCTGAGCATGCACTTGATCCAGTTTATGCAGCCTCTTTAGGGGTTGATGTTGAAAATTTGCTAGTTTCACAACCAGATACTGGTGAAATGGCTCTAGAAATAGTTGATCAGCTTATAAGATCGAGTGCAGTAGATCTCGTCGTTGTTGACTCGGTAGCAGCACTAACTCCAAGAGCCGAGATAGAAGGAGAGATGGGAGATCACGTAATTGGAAGCCAAGCAAGACTAATGAGTCAAGCAATGAGAAAAATAACTGGGAACATTGGCAAATCTGGATGTACAGTAATATTCCTTAATCAATTACGCTTAAAAATCGGTGTTACATATGGCAATCCAGAAACAACAACAGGAGGGAATGCATTGAAATTTTATGCCTCAGTGAGACTTGATATCAGAAGAATTCAAACACTTAAAAGAGGTACCGAAGAATACGGCATAAGAGCAAAAGTGAAAGTAGCAAAAAACAAAGTTGCACCGCCATTTAGAATTGCAGAATTTGATATTCTCTTCGGGAAAGGTATTAGTACAACAGGGTGTTTATTAGATTTAGCAGAGGAGACTAACATTATAATAAGGAGAGGGGCTTGGTATAGTTATGAAGGAGAAAATATTGGACAAGGAAGAGATAATACAATTATTTGGCTTGATCAAAACTTAGAAATTAAAAATCAAGTAGAATCTATTGTTAAAGAGAAATTAACAGAAGGTACTGAAGTAAGCTCTAATTCAATGAAAGCCTTAAATAGCAATCCTGCTAATACAATCGCTGTTAATGAAATAAAAACAGTAGCTTAGTTTTATAAAGAATCAGCCAAAGTCCACCACCCTGCCGCAGGCCCTATAAATCTGACTACAACCCATAAAATCACTAACCCACCAATCCCAAACCAGCTAGCTTTAATACTTAATTTAATTAAGCTATCTTTTTGATTAATTGTAAAGGGGAGCCATTCAAATAATCTTGGGGACTCGTCAAATTTAATTTGAGTATTCTTTTTTTTTGGAGGTAAACCAATTGTTTTACGTCTTTTTGCTTCTCCCATATTTATTTAAGTTATTTACAAAATCATAAACTAATCAAAAGGTAACATATATTTAATTTGTTTTGCGGGTTGTATATTTTGCAAAAGTACTCTTCCCCAGTGTCTTTTATTTGCTCTTCCGTCTAAAATTATTAACTTACCTGCATTTCTTCTTAAAGGTGAAATAGATCTTTCTATTTTTAATCTGGCTTGAGGAAGAAAAAAGTCTCTAAACCAATCTTGAGAAAGTTTTTTATTATAAGAAACTATCATTGCATTAATAGGTTCTGACATATTCGCTAAAGGAAGTAAAGGAATGATAATTTGTTCTGGAATTTCTATTAAATAAGAATTCATAATCCACCAATCAAAACTAGAGCAAAGAATTTCATTATTACGAGATGGAATTGTCTCTAGCAAGACCCTCTTCCCATACTTAGAAGCTAATTCTGTGGCAAGGTTAGTTTTAAAATTAATATCGTCAGACAAAAATAAGGTTAAACCCTTTCTAAAAAGTATTAACTTTTTGCATTTATCTAAGGTTGAATTTGTAAAAAGAGGATGATTGGGAAGTAACTGTTTAGAGGGTATATATAATGAAATCTTTTTTTCTTCAAAATTACTTTTAAAATTAATAACCAAGTCAATATTTAAACTTTGCTTTTTAAGATACATTTGAAAGAAATTATCTTTTCTCAAAGCTGATAAAAAAACGAATTTATTTTTAGAAAAAAATTCATTCATTTGAGCTAGTTCATCAATTGGCTGCAAATACAGATTCCAATCTAGATTTGTATTATTTAATTTTACCCAACATGCCCAACCTTGCGATAATGCCTTGCTGACACTATAAAATTTATCAGAAAAAGAAGAATTTTCATGAAAAAAATTTGTTAAAAAACTTATTTCTTTTTCATCTAAATTTATATAACTATTTCCTAAAACTTTTCTCATAAAGAACTTTTTATTAAACAAATCATATACTTTAATAAATTCTTGATTTATGCATTCAAATTCTTGAAAGTTTTTGGTCCAATCCTTTTTCAGTAAAGTAATCCTAAAATGGGTTCTGAGATCTTGTTTTATATCCTCTATTCCAGAATAAACGATTCGATGATTTCTAAGATTAAGAGAATTGGGATCATTAAGGAAATCTTGAATTGTTATCAAGCGAACCAAATGATTTGCAAAAATAATTTGATCATTTTTTAAAATAAAATTAAATCCAAGATTTTTTAATAAATCAATCTGAAATTCTTTTATAAATTGAATTTTTTTTTCAGATAAAATAAAAGTTGAATTTTCTTCTTTTAAAAATAAAGAAATCAAAATTGGAGGCAACCAATCATGGGTAGAGAAAATTTCTGAATTAACTAGATATGTCGAATCATTTGAAATGCACTTGGAAATTATTCTCGCAAAAGAATATATGTGATCCCAATTAATACTTTGTTCTCTCAAAAAATTTTTCAAATATTGATGACTTAAGATTTCAAGCATTTATAATTTAATTAATTTCAAATACACACAAAATTTATGCCTCTAATATACAAAAAATTGTTATCAATATAAAAAAGTCTCGAATTAATCAATCTATGAAAATTGGAATAGTAGGATTAGGTTTAATTGGCGGATCATTAGGATTAAAACTCCAAAGTTTAAACCATACCATTTATGGAGTAGCAAATAATGAAGTTAATGAAAAAAAAGCAAAAGAAAAAAAGCTTGCAAATTTTGTTAGCTGTGAACTGAGCTTATTAAAACAATGTGAGCTCATAATTTTGGCATTGCCTATAAAAGATTTAATAAATCCATCTAAGCAATTAGTAGCATCAATTCCAAAAGAAACAATAGTAACCGATGTTGGCTCTGTTAAAGAAACAATAGTAAATAAATGGGAAAATTTACATCCTTTATTTATTGGATCACATCCAATGGCAGGTACAGAACAAAAAGGAGTTGATTCAGGTTTTGAAGATCTTTTTGAAAACGCAAAATGGATTATTACCCCTACACAAAATAGTGATTGCAATGCAGTCAGGACTCTTTCTGAGCTAATAAAATCAATGAATTGTGAAATTTGCCAAGCTTCGCCAAAAGAACATGATCAAGCAGTATCTTTAATTTCTCATTTGCCTATATTTTTAGCTTCTGCCCTAATAGAAACTGTAAATACAAAAAACAACCAATCTTTATTGGACCTCACACAAAAACTCGCAGCTACAGGATTTGCTGACACTTCGAGAGTTGGCGGCGGCAATGCTCAATTAGGCATAGACTTAGCTATTAACAATCAGATGAATGTTTTAAATACCATAAATAATTTTAAAAATAAGCTGAATAAATTGGAATCTCTTATAAAGGAAAAAAATTGGGAGTTACTTTCTAAAAAACTTGCTGAAGCAAAAGAAATCAGAGGAAATTTTATAGATTAAAATTATCAATGCCTTGGGAAGCTAAAATTTGCCTTGAAACCATCAATGCAGAATTACTAACACCTGCTGTTCCCTCTCCTGGATAAATAGAATCTCCACATAGCCATAAACCTTTAAAAGGAGTCCTACTTGATAATCCAAATAAACCAAAAATATCTGGATTTTGACCAAGGCCACCTACAATGCCATTAGGTCTATTTGTCCATTTTTCAAATCCCAATGGAGTTGCTAATTCCCTATGTAACCAATTTTCAGAAAAAATATCAAAATGACTTTCCAATTCTAGGGAGATTTTGTTTAGGAAATCCTTTTTCTTCTTTAAATAATTTTTTTTATCTAAGTTAAACCAATATTTTGTCTTAGTAAAAATACTCGCTATTAAAGTAACCTCACCTTTTGGTGCTCTTCCATCACCATCATCGCTAATTGATACAAATAACGAACCAAATTCATCAGAAACAAATTGATAATGATTGGAAGAAGTTTTTTTTATATGTTCTTTTTTTAATGCCGAATAAAAAACTATTGCTCCACTTGGATCAGGCAAATTAATAAGTCGATTTTTATAAATTTGTTTTCTATTTAAAGGTTCCTTCAAATGCTTGAGCAAAGATTGAGGAGGCGCGGTATAAATCACATCTTTTGCTTGGTAAACAAAAGAATTTTTTTTCGAATTGGCAGATACTTTCCAACACATATTTAGGTCATCAAAATTTATAGAATTAACTTTTTGGCCAAAAATTAGATTAACTCCAGTTTTAATCAACGAACTTTCTAATGCGTCACTTAAAGACTGCATAGATTTTTTAAGATGCCACAGACCATGTGGCTGCTGGCACATCTGTAGAACAGTAGAGCCATATAATGCAGCAGTATTATAAATATCCTCTTGAGAATAAAGTTTTAGTTGAAGATTTAAGAATTTAATCAAGCGATCATTCTTGGATAATCCACATATAAGTAATAAATCAAAAATAGAAGATTTGAGTAAAATTCCTGTGACAAGGTTTGATGGAACTAATGCTTTTAGAAGTTGAGACAAATCCCAAAAATTACTGATTGGCAATACTGGATTATTGTTTGCAAATATCCAATTACTTTGATGAATGAGGGTGCAAAGTTTCCAAAATCTATGACTTCCAGGAAACTGCGTTTCTAGTTCAGCAATCCATTTAGTTTTTTCATACCAAATATGGATTGGCTTACCACCATCATTTAAATCAACAATGCAGGCTGGGTCTAAAATAGTGGCTTCTGGGAGTGATATATCTAAAAAATCAAAAATTCTTGCATGTATTCCTCCTTTTTCAAATCCGGCAACTTGAGTTGCGCCAACGTCAAAAATATAATTTTTTCTTTTAAAAGTACCAGCGCAGCCTCCTGATTGATTATGAGATTCGATTAAAGTAACTGATAATCCTTGTTTTGATAAAATTGCTGCAGAAGTCAACCCTGCTATACCAGCACCAACAACAACAACTTCAGACTTGGACATTAGAAATGCAAAAATTATCTCCTATTGAAGTTAGCGAAATTTGTGATGAATTAGGTGAAGCCTATCCAAAAAGTATAGAACAAGTCCATGGGGGGAATATTCATAGCGCATGGCAAATAGAATTCGTAAACAAGAAATTATTTCTAAAAAAAAACAATAGAAAAAAAAAGTTTCTCAAATTTGAGAAATATTGTCTTCAGAATTTAAGAGAGTATATTAATCAAAAAAACTTAGTTGTTCCAGAAGTTATTGCATATAAAAATATTAAAAATATAGAAATTCTTTTAATTGAATGGATAGATATGCAAAACTTTGATCAAAAAAAACTTGGAAAAGGTTTGGGAGAAATGCACTTAAATGCAAGTGAGTCTAATCCAAAAAGTTTTGGATACCCAGTTGGGGGTTTTATTGGAATAACAGAGCAGAAAAAAGGCTGGGACAATAATTGGATAGATTGTTTTTTAGATTTGCGAATATCACCTCAATTATCAATTCTTAAATCAAATCTTTTAGACAAAGAAACTATAAATAAAGTTAAAGAAAAAATTAAATCCGAATTAATGAATCATAAACCTATAAATACTCTTGTTCATGGTGATTTATGGTCAGGAAATTTAGGAATAGAAAAAAGTGGAAAGGGGGTTATATTTGACCCAGCATCATGGTGGGCAGATAATGAAATAGATATAGCTATGACAAAATTATTTGGAGGTTTGAGAAAAGAATTTTATGAAGAGTATCATAAAATTTTTCCAATTAAACAAGGTTTTGAAAAGAGAATTATTATTTATAATTTTTACCACATATTGAATCATGCCAATATGTTCGGAGGATCATATTTTAGTCAAGTCAAAAATTACGTAAAAGCAATACTCAATATGTAATCTTCAACTAACCTAAATATGTTTTTTTAAGATTTTGCACCTTATCTAAAACCGCTTCACGATTTTCACTGGTCCGAAGATTCTGCCAGCTCCATTGACCAACAACAACTACTCCTAGTAGTTCAAGTAATCCTGGAAGAATTGGGAAAAAGTTAATCGTGTCAATAACAACTTTAATTATTATTTGAGCGATTATCACAACAGCGATAATGCCTGCGGCTTTACCATATTTACCCATTTGGGTCCAATCAACATTTCCAAGGGTTTCGTTGACTTTCCCCATAACATCAGAGTACTTCTCTGAAAAACTTTTGGTTTCGGCGCTTGTATCGGAGCCAGAGCCTTGATTTGACTCGGAAGTGTTGTCACTCATGAACATTCAGGCTGCAAAATTATATATATGAACCAGACAGTATCGGAAAAAATGCCTGTTGACTACCTTTTTGTTGTGCAAAATTCCGAACCGAAACATTTTGTATTTTTTAGATGTATTGATATATAAATTGTTTGAAGATATTTAAACTTAAAATTGATTTATAAAAACTTCACATTATCTTCTAGTTCTAACAAGAATATTAATAAATCTCGGCAATAGGAAAAATTTAAAAGGCTAAAATTTTTATTTAAATTATTATATTTTTATAGTTTATTTTATTTTGTATAGTTAAAGAATCAATATGTCTAAGGATATCAAATCCAATTTCTTAAACCCAGATGAACAAGAAAGATATCAAAAACATTTGACCCTCAAAGAGATAGGTTATGAGGGTCAAATAGATCTAAAAAACAGCTCAGTTTTATGTATTGGAGCAGGTGGGCTTGGATCTTCTGTTTTGCTTTATCTAGCCGCAACAGGTATTGGAAAAATTGGAATAGTAGATAACGATCACGTTGAGAAGTCTAATCTCCAAAGACAAATAATTCATGATACAAATAATATTGGCAATCTTAAAATTGATTCTGCCCAGGAAAGAATTAAAAAATTAAATCCTAATTCTGAATTATTAACATTTGCGCAGAGAATTAATCCTAATAATGCTTTAGAAATAATTCAAAAATTTGACATTATTTGTGATTGCTCAGATAACTTTGGCACTAGATATTTGATAAATGATGCGTGCCTAATCTTAAACAAACCTCTAGTCTTTGGAAGTGTACAAGGCTTCGAAGGACAAGTGAGTGTTTTTAATTTACATAGAAATAGTCCTAATTTAAGAGACTTACTTCCAGAATCACCTTCAAAAAATGCTATCCCTAGTTGTGAAGAATATGGAGTTGTTGGTGTTTCAACAGGTTTAATAGGAATTCTTCAGGTGAATGAGATTATTAAAATCATTTTAAAAAAAGGTGAAATTTTAGATGGCAAAATTTTGTTTTTTGATCTGTTGAATATGAATATGAAAAAATTATATTTAAAAAGTGATCAGGTAAATAAGCGAATCAAAAATCTTTCTCAGTTTGTTGACTTTTATAGTGTCGATAAATGTTCTGAGAAAAATAATGAAGTTAACAAAATCAATGCTAATGATTTCTATAACTTATACAAATCAAAAGCAAAAAAAATTATTTTAATTGATGTTAGGGAAAATGAAGAATTTTCTACTTCTGCAATAGAGGGTTCTATATCAATCCCCCTAAGTACCTTGAGCCAAAAGTCTGACTTAGAATTTATTAAAAAAGAAAGTTTAATTAAAGAGGTTTTCACCATATGTAAATCCGGTAAACGTTCTGAAAAAGCTTCACAAATCTTGTCTAAATTCAAAATTAAATCGAAATCTATTGAAGGTGGTATTAAAAAACTAAAAGAAATATTATCCAATTAATATTTTTAGGAATATTTTAGTAATCTACACCTCTTTTCAAATCAACTCCAACATTTGCATAATGCTTATGACAGACCATTTCAGAGTAAACATCGGCGAGTTCAAAGTATGAAGGTTCATTTTTACATCTTCCAGTAATGACAACTTCTGTTTCTGATGGTTTTTTTAAGAGCGTTTGATGTATTGATTCCACAGGGAGCAGCTCTAAATCAACAGTTGGATTCAATTCATCCAGAATAATTGTTTTGTACAAACCACTCAAAATCGCAGCTTTAGCAATTTCCCATGCTCTTTCAGCCTCAACATAATCAATTGGTTGTTGCTGACCTCTCCAAACGATCGCATCTCTGCCTGAGCGCAAATGATCTACCAAATGTGGGTAACTTTCTCTCAAAGCTTCTATGGCAGCATCTTCGGTATAACCATTCCCACCTTTTAACCACTGTAATATTAAAACTCTATGACTTTTATCTTGAGATATTCCTTTGCCAATAGCTTGAAGAGCCTTGCCAAGTGCACTTGTGGATTTACCTTTTCCTTCACCTGTATAAATCTCAATTCCACCATTACATCTACTTTTTCCTGTTAGTTTTTCTAAGTCTGCTGTTAAACGTGGTCTCATTTCTGAATGGAGTTGCGATATTCTTACCAAAGAAGAAGGGGCTGCCCTTCCTGTAATAATAATTTCCAGTCCATCAGGACGATTTTGAAGAGAAGCAACTACTTCCTTGATATCAAGCATGCCTAAATCAAGAACTGGATTCAACTCATCTAGTACCACTACAGAATAAAGAGAACTAGCAATTGCTCCTTTAGCAATATTCCAACCTCTTTCAGCCTCCCCAATATCAAACTTTGTCACCTCTTCAGCAGTAAAAAATTCCGACCTTCCTGTCCTCACATGGTCAATTAAGTGTGGGAAGCCTCTTTGCAGGGCCTCTATAGCCGAATCTTCATCGTATGAACGCTCAGGACCTTTTAGAAATCTTAAAAGTAGAACTCTTGACTGTCTTTTTTCGCATATTCCTAATCCTATTGTCCTGAGCACAACACCCAAAGCAGCCTGACTTTTGCCCTTACCCTCCCCATCATAAATATGCAATTGACCTTTGGATCTCTCTTGACTGTCACTTGCTGTGACGATTCCAATTCCTCTATTGCTACTTGTATTCGTCAATTGAACAAGGTGAATAAATTTAATCTAAGATATAGTTTAAGAATATTATTAAAAATTTAATAATAAATTCAACCTATTCATAGGTAATTTGAATTTTAAAGTAATTAGCATGTTCAATCAACTAGAAATTCTCTCTGATGAACAAAGTGAAAAGCTTTATACAATTAGAAGATACATTAAGAGTCTTGATAGCGTTTGTATTGCTTATTCAGGAGGAGTAGACAGTACATTAGTAGCATCATTAGCATTCGAACAATTGGGTTGCAAAGCCATAGCAATTACTGGTATTTCTCCTGCATTAGCCAATACACTTCGTGAAGAAGCAAGAAGTCAAGCAAAATGGATTGGAGTGAAGCATTTGGAAATTCAAACATCAGAATTAGACCAATCAAATTACAATAAAAATCCCAGGGATAGATGCTTTGCATGTAAAAAAGAGCTTCACAAACATACAACCTACTTATCTAAAAAACTTAAGTACAAGAATGTTTTAGATGGAGTCAATCTGGATGATCTTAAAGATTATAGGCCAGGTATACAAGCCGCGAAACAAGCAGGAGTTGTTTCTCCCCTTGCTAAATTTAAATTCTCAAAACAAGATATTAGGGATATATCAAGAGCATTAGGTTTTCCTTGGTGGGACAAACCCGCTCAGCCTTGCTTGTCATCAAGATTTCCTTATGGCCATGAAATAACCAGTAAGAGGCTTAAAATGGTTGAGAAAGCAGAAGAATATCTAAAAGAAGGTGGTTTATCGGAGGTTAGAGTTAGATGCCAAGGCTCAACTGCAAGAATAGAAATTCCCCAAGATGAATTAAAGCATTTTTTTAAAAAATTTAATTTTAGTGATATAGTTCAATACTTTTCTAATTTAGGATTTAATTGTACAAGCTTAGATCTTGAGGGACTAATAAGCGGCAAATTAAATAGATAATTATGCAAGTTAAACAACTGTTCTCATCTCATTGAGAACTGCTGAAGGTGGATTGCGGTTAATGACGCGCAAGAAATGTTCTTCAGCCTTCAAAGCATCAATAAAATATTGACTCGCAAGTTCTGGTAACATATTTTGACCACAAGTAAATATATCTACGGCAGAATAATTAGATTCTGGCCAAGTATGTATTGAAATATGTGATTCAGCAAGTAATGCAATCGCTGTAACCCCCTGAGGCTCAAATTTATTACTTATCAAATTCAGAACTGTTGCCTTTGCAATTTTAGCAGCTCTATTTAACGTACAGCGCAAAAAGGATTCGTCATTTAATTTTGCATAATCACATCCATAAAGTTCCAACAAAAGATGTTTACTTTGATGCGTTAATTTTTGGTCATTACTAAAAGAACTAAAAATTTGATTTTTTTTGTGGCCTTCCATTAAAAAAAATTATATGAATATAAGATTAGCTAAAAATTGTGAATTTTAGAATTATAAGTGAATCATTTGTGAAGAGTCTAAGAAAGACTGATTAAATTTATCTAGATGTGTCGCACTTATAAAACATTGACTATCTTTGCCAACAGAATTTAATAACAAATTCTGTCTAGTTAGATCTAGTTCAGCCAAGACATCATCCAATATAAGTATGGGAGAGATATTTAATGTTTTAGTTAATAAATCTAGTTCAGCCATCTTTAAAGCTAAGATAAAAGTTCTTTGCTGACCGGATGAACCATATTTTCTAACTGAACTATTATTAATTAAAAACTCAATATCGTCACGATGAGGTCCAAAATTACATTTACCAGTCAATGCTTCGATTGAACGTTGATTGAATAGTTGTTCTGCTATTTTCTTACTAATAAATTCTTCGTCTTCTTCTTCTGGACTAATATTTTGTATCCCAGAAAGATAATTTATGCCTATTTGTTCTTTAGATTTACTTAAGTGATTATGCCAATATTCAACGTATGGTTTTATTTTTAATAAAGCCCTTCTTCTGCGCCTAAAAATTCTTGTACCTATTATTGACATCTGAATGTCAAAGCTTTCAAAAATTTCTGAGGATTGATTATTTAGGAAGCTTTCTGAACGCCAAAAATGACTTCTTTGTTTTAAAAGCCTATTAAATCTAATTATCAAATCTAAATATACTGGTTCAAGCTGAGATACGACTTTATCAATCCATGTTCTTCGATAACTGGGTTCACTTCTAACAATATCTATATCATTAGAACAGAAACATACACTGCGAATATAATGCTTTATTTCACTCTGCTTTTTCAAGATTGATTCATTAACATAAATTCTTTTAGGACCTTTTCGGAATAAATTTAACTTTAAATCATCTTTAAAATCTATTTGTCCTATGACTAGAGCCATATCACTATCATTTGCTATTAAATCTTTATCACTTAATGCTCTATTTGATTTTAATTGACTTAAAAATTCAACCGATTCAAGTAAATTTGACTTGCCAATACCATTACAACCAAGAACAATTGCTCTTTGCTCTTTTAAGTCAATTTCAAAACTTTTATGGTTCCGAAAATTTTTAATTTTTAATTTATTTAAAAAAATTTTTTTGTGCATTCATTAATTAAATTAGCTAAGTTTAAAATATTTAGATTTTCTTTAAAGAAATTGAAAAATTAAAGGGCATGTAGCTCAGTTGGATAGAGCATCAGATTCCGGTTCTGAGAGTCGGGGGTTCGAATCCCTCCATGCTCGTAACATGATGTTTTAAAGTTTATATCCCATTACTCTTATCCCGTTTGGATCTAGTATAAATCCAATTTGTTCTAAACTTTCAAATGAAGACACTGGTGCCTGTAAAGAAATACTGCATCCAGGCATTTCTCTATTTATTTTCTCAAGAGTTACTTTAAGCAATATTGAATAATAAAGTTGCTGATTTTTACCTTTTACTGCACTTAAATTCCATAAGTTAGCATTCAATCCCCTGTCGGATGTAACCCTTACAAAGCCATATAATTTATTCTTTAATTCATTTTGTATGGTAAAAAAGAAATTACTTTTCTTAATAGCCTCAGAAAGAGGTTTTATTGGAAATGTCTCACAACCACAATTCGCTAAAAGTTTGTTTACTTCTTTAGCTAATGGGATCTGAGAAGAATTAACAAAATAACCTTCTGGAAGAACAAGTTTTTTTTTTGAAAAATATTGCAATTATCAACCTGTATTTCTCATGCCAGCTGCTATTCCATTAATAGTTAAAAGTGCCCCCCGCAATAATTCACTCCTACTATAAGCTCTTCTAGATTCATCTTTATCAATAAGAAATTCGCTAATTGGGGGTTGTCTTGTTTGGTCTCTAAGTCTTCTTAGAAGTGAAACCTGCAAAAAACCCAATGGGATGATCGTCTTATTTCTTAGACTTACTGATGCTTTTAAGTCTCTATCAGATTCGAGGAGCTTATTTTTACCAGTAATTTCAAGTATTAAAGATTTTGTAAGATTATATTCTTTAGAAATTACTTCAAAAATAACATCAAAAGAATCTTTATTTTCTTTACTTCCAAGAGTATCAACATAATATCTAGCAACTTCCAAATCCACCTTAGATAATGTCATCTCTACCTTAGATATAAGCATCCTAAAAAATGGCCATCGCTGATGCAGAACTCTTAATAATTCAATTTGTTTTGGGTCTGCATTTAATTCAGATGATAATGCAGTACCTACTCCAAACCAACTTGGCAAAAGAAATCTACTTTGTGTCCACCCAAATACCCACGGAATAGCCCTTAAACTTGATAAATCTTTTGCACCTTTTTTTCTTCTCGCAGGCCTACTAGATATCTGCAATTTACTTATTTCTTCTATTGGAGTGACCTCTTGAAAGAAATTTAACAAATCAGGATTTTCATGCACTAATTTTCTATAGTGAGACCTTGATGTATCTGCAAGTCTAGACATTAATTGATTCCATTCTGGCGTAGCATCAAGACTATTATTTACCAAACTATTTTGAATCACAGCTGTAGTAACAGTTTCAAGATTATACAAAGCCAATTCTGGAAGACTATATTTTGAAGCCAGAACTTCACCTTGTTCTGTTATTTTGATTCGCCCTTTTAAAGTACCGCTTGGTTGAGCTAATATTGCCTGATAAGCTGGGCCCCCTCCTCTACCTACGGAACCGCCTCTGCCATGAAAAAGTCTTAGCAATATATTATTTCTACTTGCAAGATTTTGAAGAGCTATTTGGGCTCTATGAATTTCCCAATTACTAGAAACAAACCCTGAATCTTTATTGCTATCAGAATAGCCAAGCATTAATTCTTGAAGAGGTTGAAAAGATTCTCCAACTTTTGGCAATAATGATCTGTAAAAATCTAATTTAAACAACTTTTCCATTACTTCTGGTGCTCTTTTAAGGTCTTCAACAGTTTCGAAAAGAGGAACAACTAATAAATTTGACTTTTGTGAACTTTGATCAAGAAGTCCCATCTCTTTTGCAAGTAAGAGAACTTCAAGCAAATCAGATGCACTATGGCTCATTGAAATTACATAAGAATGACAAATACGACTTCCAAATTCTTGCTGTAGTCTCTTAACCATTTTAAAAACTGAGAAGGTCTCTTCTGTAGTTTTAGTCCAGTTAACTTCGGAGGGAATTAAAGGCCTTTTTGTATTTAATTCATCTATTAGCCATTTAATTTTCTCTTCCTCAGACATTTGTTCGTATACAACAGATAAATCAAGATAATTTGTGAGCTCTTGTATAGCATCACTATGCCTTGTACTTTCTTGACGAATATCTAAACTTGCCAAAGAAAATCCAAAGATATGAACCTGAGTAAGTAATTTATTTAATGCCTCACAAGTTAAATCTGTACTAATCAAGCTATTTTTAATCAGTTCGAGATCATACGTAAATTCGTTTACTGATTTGTAATATAAGTTTTCAACTTTATCTATATTTTTAGTATCCATTTCTCCCTCTAATTCAAATTTCCACCCACTATCGGCTAATGAGTTATTCCTTTCTTGTGTTAACCTTAACTTCTCTAACATATAACTTAATTTCAATCTGTAAGGTTCGGATCTATATCTTGTTGCCCTAGCTTCATAGATTTCTGGGAACTTAACCCTATCTGTTTCTAATGACTCTAATAGAGATGAACTAACTTGACTCCACTGCATTGAAACACTTAATTGATCTCTAAGATTAGATGTTGCATTAATATATCTTTCCAACATCAACTTCCTTTGATAGCAAGCAGTTCTCCATGTTATCTCAGGAGTGACGGATGGATTACCATCCCTATCGGAGCCAACCCAAGAACCGAAATTACAAAAAGATTCAGAGGGCATCTGAACATCTGGATAGTTTTCGGCAAGTGCTTCAGCTATTCTGCCTCTCAATTGAGGCATTGCATTAAATAAAACTTGCTGAAAATAATGCAAGGCATAATCTACTTCGTCTAAAACTGATGGTTTAAATTGATGCAATTCATCTGTTCTCCACCAAAGTCTTACTTCCTCTTTTAATTGGGTTTGTAGAGAATTTTTTTCTTCTTTTGTTAAGAATTGCTCAATCTGTATTTTTTTTAACAAATTTGCGACTCTAGTTTGCTTGTGTCTAATAGTATGTCTAACTATCTCCGTAGGATGTGCCGTAAAAACTAAACGAATATCCATTTCTTGCAATAATGCCTCTAATTTTCCTGGAGGTACATTTAATTTTCTAAGCCTATAGAATAATTCTCTAAAAGTTACTGGAGCATTTTGCCTAGCTAATGCTGGAGCAAAAGGATCAAGATTATCGGGAGATTTTTTAACATTCTTATTGGTAAAACTTTGAATATATCTATCTTCCTCAACTCTTTGTTCCAAAATATTTACTAGTTGAAAATATAATGAAAACGCCCTTGCAGCAGCAATGGATTCTGCCAAATCCATAGAATTTACAATATCTACAATTTCATTTTTAAAAGTTTTTGAAGTATCACAATCAATTTGTTTTGAATAACTTAATTCTTTAAGCTGTATCAATCTTTCTGCTTGATCTTCTGGGCATTCTTCTCTAAGCACAGCTTCCCATAGATCCTCTATTAAAAGACGATTTTTATCAAGTGGATCATTGTTACTAATCAGATCCACGTTATTATTTTTAATCTGTTGAAAAGATTCCATATACTCATTATGTCACAGTTGAAAAAGTTCAGATTAAATGTTTGTTTAAATAATCAAACACTCTCATCTTCATTCTTGATCATATCATCGATAGACAGTTTCATTATTTGCTCAATAGAAAGACCTTTTTCATATTGCTTTATCCATTTCATAGATTGATTACCTTCTTCAAGCACTGCATAAATAGGTTTCAAAAGATGTTTCATATTAAATTTTTCTGCGGTGGGTGATAAATCTGATAATAAGTTTTTAATCCATTCTCTACAAATAACTTTTTTGCCATCTTGCCAGTGAATTAACTCTGAATTAAGACTATCTTTAGCAGCACTAATTTCATTTTGATCGCATATTTCTGATAATTCATCAATAGAAAAAATACTCGCAGTCAAAGGATCTAAAGTGTTTATATTTTCAAAAAGATGTAAAATCCTTAGCTCTAGCATGGCCGTTATTCCCAAGAGCAAATTAATATCATGAACGAAATCACAAATTCTTAATTCCAAACGATCAAGAATTAAAGGCCTTTGGGGACCATTTGGTCGTATTGAAGACCAAAAATGCCTGATATTTTGCATAGTTTTATTAGCTATATTTTCCTCGATCCAATCAATATAGGAAATATGATTTACGAAAAAAGGGACTTTAATTGGTGTTTTAGGAAACTGAATCCATCTTTGAGAGTGATTTTTTGTAATTTTATTATTTAAAAAAGGTGAGCTAGCACTTATGGATAAATACAAAGCAGCCTCAGATCTTATCAGTCTAATAGCAGCAAAAAGCTTATCTAAATCATCTATTCCTATATTTATATGGACACTTGAAGTTGCAATAGAAATTCCATAATTATCTTGTATAAATTGATGATAAACATTGTCAATATCAGATCGTTGAAATTGAATATCGTGTTTAAAGCAAAGAGTAGATGAAGGAATGATAGTTAACCCTTTAGTTTCTAGCCATTGTCTTAAATGTTTTCTTGGAGTTAATAATTGCTCGTATAAAAACTCATAGTCTTTTTCAGGTGTTGTTATGTATTCAACATTTCTGTTATCTGGCTCTTTAACAAAATTAGAAAATTTCTTTTCAATATCAGCTGATAAGCCAATATGAGAATTAAAAGAACCTGTGAAAAGTTCTACTTCAAAACCTTTATAAAGATTAACTTTACTCATTTATTTATCGAAACAGGCTAATGCTTTCAGTATCCCCTTAGCTTTATTAATTGTCTCTTGATATTCATTGACAGGAGAAGAATCAGCAACTATACCAGCGCCTGCTTGCACTGATACATTATATTTTCCATCTTTGGAGGGTTTAACTATCATAGTTCTTATTGTAATTGCCGTATTTAAGGAACCATTAATATCAATCGATCCGTAAACACCAGCATAAGGTCCTCTAGCATCTTTTTCAAAGTTTTTAATTAATTGCATAGCTCTTATTTTTGGCGCACCAGTTACTGTTCCAGCGGGAAAACATGCCTTTAACAAATCCCATACATCAGTATTTTGTTTTAATATCCCCTCAACTTCACTGACTATATGCATAACATGTGAATATTTTTCAATAACCATTAAATCTTTGACTTCCACAGTACCAATTTCACAAACTCTTCCCAGATCATTTCTCCCAAGATCTATTAGCATTACATGCTCGGCTATCTCTTTTGGATCTTTTAATAAATCCTTTTCTAACTCCATATCTTGTTGAGGATTATTACCTCTAGGTCTTGTACCCGCTATTGGTCTTAAGCTTGCAACAATCTGACTTTTTTTATTTTTTTCAGCTTTAACCATAACTTCAGGACTGGAACCTATCAGATACCATGAGCCAAAATCAAAAAATGACATATATGGAGATGGATTAACCATCCGTAAACTTCTATATAAATTAAAAGGTTCATTATTGACTTGAGTATGAAATCTCTGACTTATAACTATTTGGAATATATCTCCTTGTCTTATATATTCTTTTGCAGCAAGAACTGCATCCTCAAAATCCTTTTTCTCCCAATTACTTTTAATATCTAAATTCAAATTCTCATTCTCATTCTCATTCCAATCTAAAAAAGCGTTTTCTTTTAGAGGAACTTTCATTAAATTTCTAGTTTTCTTAATTTTAGAGATTGAGTCTAGATAAACTTTTTCAATAGAAGAGTCTTTTGAAGAAGTTGTATCTGCATATACTACTGCGGTTATACATCTTTTTATTTGATCAAAAACAACTAATTGATCAAAAAACATCCAGGAACCATAAGGTATATTACTTTCTTCTATTTCATTTATTGGAACACTTGGTTCTATTCGATTAATTAATTCATAACCCCAAGAACCATATAACTGTCCAATTGATGGTAAGTCATCAAGGATAGATGTCTTATATTGCTTTGTCCAAGTTCTTAAAATACTAAAGGGATCCCCTTTAAATATTTCAGTTTTTCCATTATCCCAAGTTTTAACAATTTCTTCTCCATAACAAACTGCTTCCCACAGAGGTTTGGTAGCAACAATACTCCATCTACCTAAATTCTCTCCACCCTCTACAGACTCAAGAAAAACACCATGTACATCTTTTTCAGATAATTTTAACCAAGTTGATAATGGAGTCTCTAGATCTGCTGGCCAAGTTTGAGTAATAGGTATAAAATTTTTACCTTCTTTGTGAGCCTTAAAAAAACTATCTTTCTGTGAGCTGATCATACTAATAATGTCAACCCAAATTATAATTATATTCTTCTTTTATATCAACTTTGAGAAAGTTAATCAAAAGTATTCTTAGTTGTAAACTTCAATCCAGCTGGATTAGGATTCTCACCTATCCTCCTTGGGTTATGGCCCACTTTTTCTCTTCCTTCATTAACTTTCTCAGGGAAAACTCCATCTTTTGGATGTAAGAATTCAATATCACCACCTGGGAAAACTCTATAAATTTTAAAGTCCTCAATTCTTGGTTTAAAAGCTCTTAATTGTGTCCCTAATGCAAGACATTGTTCTTTTCTCGCAAAGTACATTAAATTATCACCTTCATGCATAATAGCAGCACCACCGGTAGGTAATTCAAATGCTTGTTCTGTTGAACTGTTCCATACAATTGCATATTTTTCTTCGGTTTCTGCTGAGTTTAATAAACCCCCAGTACTTCCTATATGCTTTGGAAATTGACCAACTAAAGTTTCAGTCATCCTAAATTTTGAGTTATTTATAATAAGAAATTAGCATTCATATTTTACAAAATTCAAAATTGATAGGAAATTTTCTACATTATTTAATAAATGAAAAATATGTTTCTCATTTCATTTTGAATCTGAAATCGGAAAAAACACTGTCAAACCCGTATCACGCCTTTGTGTGACATGCCCTCCTAAACTAGCTAACAACTTTTGAGTTGCATTTTGACTGAGTTGTAAACTGCCGGTTTGAGGGTTCCAATTTAAAACAGGTCCAATATCGGAACCATTGTCTATTTTGCGAATTTCTTTTTGATTCCTGCCTAATTTTTTTACTTTTAGTTGAAGTTTGAGTTGTTGACCAGCTGGTCTTAATTCTAAAATTAATGTACTACCTTCTTTTAATCCTCTAGTATTTTTATCAATTAATCCCCTTAACATTAATTCCAATTTTTCAGAATCACTCAAAATTTGCGGAAGTTGACTGGGGATATCGATCTTTAAAGAAATCCCACGGCGATTTAATTGTTTATTCCAAATTGGAGAGAGTTTGTTAAAAATTTCGGCTAAATTTATTTTTGCCAAGTTATTTAATGAAGGAAATTCATTACTTACTAATTCTGCTGCATTAAAGATTAAACCAAACCTATCAATTTGTTCATTACATTCATTATCTATTTGAATTAAACGATTTCTCATTGATTCATCCATATCATATTTTTTTAAGGTAGAACTTATTAGGGTTCTTATTGTTGCTAAAGGAGTTCGTACTTCATGAGAAATTGCACGTAATAATTTTGCTTCAGTTATTTGTACATTTTTTTCATTGTTTGTTACAGAATTCTGAATATTGTGGTTTGGTCCAAACTTTGCTAATTTTGCCGATAATATTGGCCAAAAAGATTTTTCAAATTGATTATTAATATTAAGATTACCTAAATTATTAATTGCATTACGAAATTTAACTCCTTCCTCGTAATTTTCTTGATTTAATTTCGCATGCATTAATTCAATTGAAATCTTTAAGCTTTCTTTATCACATTTCATTAATAGGATTTTCTTATCTTTTGCTCCTGCAACTGATAATATGCATTGAAAATTTGGGGTTAATATCATCAAAAAAGGTTCATATCCATCTTTTTGGCTAAGATTTAAGACTTTATAATTATTAACTAAATCAAAATCTTTTTTCATCTTTTCTGAATTATTGACTGGTAAAAAACCTGCAGTCTCATTTTGAAAGTATGGAAACCCCTCCGGTGACCACAACCAACCATGAAGTTTATTAAAAAATTTCTTATCGTTAAGAGCAGGTAAAGGTGAAGCAACCCAAATACCACCCTGTTGGTAATTCTGAGAAAGGAACTCTTTTTGAATAACTTCTAAAGATGCCCACCACATTCTTCGGGAGGTATCATCGTCCACATATATAGTTTGAACTCCTTTAATCAAAAGGGCTTGAATTTTTTTTATAGTTATTTGTGATTTCATCAACTTTTTAGTGATCTAGAACGTTTCAATATAGATAAAACAAGTCCAATAGATATAAAATTAGTCACCAATGACGTTCGACCATAGCTCATGAAAGGAAGGGGAATCCCAGTAACTGGTCCTAATCCAATAGTCATAAATAAGTTAATAATTATTTGAAATAAAAAAGTTGAGGCTATTCCAATAACAATTAGAGATTCAAAGTTAGTCCTAGCAATTGTTGCAGTATTAATAAGTTTTTTAATCAAAAAAAAGAACAAAAATAAAACTATCATGCAACCCACAAAACCCAATTCTTCGCCTAAAGCACTGAATATAAAATCAGTATGTTGTTCCGGTATAAATTGCAAATTAGTCAGCTTACCTTGTAGCAAACCAGTCCCAAATAATCCTCCAGAACCAATTGCAATTTGACTCTGTATCAAATGATATCCGCCACCTAATGGATCTCTATTTGGATCTAAAAATAAAACTAATCTATCTTTTTGATATTCTTTTAAGCCATATTGCCACAAAATTGGTGTCAATTTTGCCACTAATAAATGAAACGAAATAGCAACAGCAGAAAAAATAATTTTCTTTTTCGAAGATCTATAAGCAAGATATCCTATAACTGGAATCCAGAAAATAAGAAGAGTTGGTAAGGTTAGATATAATGTAGAAGTGATAATACAAAACACTAATATCAAAATCCACTCTATGGGCATTTGCGACCAATAGAGCATCACACCTGTCAAAACAAGTAAAACTAAAGAGGTACCTAAGTCCGGTTGAAAGAAAATTAATAACCAAGGAATAACTACTACTAATAAGGGCAATACTAAATCTCTTATTGTTAAAATTATTTTTTTGTCGAGTACTAAAGCAAGAGTTAATACAGTACTAAGTTTAGCTACTTCTGAAGGCTGAAAAGAAAAGATGCCAAAATTTAGCCATCTTTGAGCTCCAGAAACTGAAATCCCAAAAAAATAAATTAGTAATAAGGATATTAAAGTACACAAATAAAATGGAACCAAATACTTTCTAATTCTCTCTAACGGTATATAAGAAATAAAAAATGCTAAAAAATAACCTAAAAAACCAGTTAGGATATGACCTAAATAGTTCGATACTAAAAAATCATCCTGAATACTTTTTATTAATAAACCCGAAATAATAACTAGAATTAGCGGAATAATTATTAGTGGAGAAAATAAAAAACCTCTATTAAAGTTGTCTTTTTTTTGTAAAAATCCTCTGTTATTTAATAAATAAATTCTCCTAAACATCAATTAACTATTAACAAATTGGTTCTTAATTAATTGAGCTAAATTACCAAATACAACAGAACTTTCTTTATGAGGCTGGCTTATTGAGATTGGTACACCTTTATTACTATCATCAACGAGAGGGATTTCAATAGGAATTTGGGCTAATAATGGTAAATCGTTTTCTTTAGCTAATGTTTGTCCACCACCTTTACCAAAAATTTCATATTTTTTACCTGGCATATCTGGAGGAATAAATACTGACATATTTTCTACAATTCCCAGTAAAGGTACTCCGAGTTGTTTAAACATTGCTAATCCTCTCCTTGCATCTTGCAAAGATACTTGTTGAGGAGTAGTGACAACTATAGCTCCAGAGATAGGCACAGATTGAGAAAGGGATATTTGAGCGTCTCCTGTTCCTGGAGGCAAGTCAATAACCAAAAAATCAAGATTATTCCATTCAACTTGGTACAAAAATTGTCGGATAATACTATTAAGCATTGGTCCTCTCCATATAACTGGCTGACCTTCTTCTATGAGGAAACCCATTGATACCAATGAAATTCCATATTGATTTATTGGTATTAACCTTTGATCACTGCCACTACCCTCTGTAACCTTTGGATTCTGTTCGGCAACTCCCATCATTGAGGGAGTATTAGGTCCATATATATCCGCATCCAGCAAACCAGTTTTTAAGCCTAATTTAGCTAGAGAACAAGCGAGATTAACTGCAATGGTACTTTTACCAACTCCACCTTTACCACTGCTAACAGCTATGATGTGCCGAATCCCATCAATCTTCTGCAAGTCAGGAGCATTACTTTGATTTTGAGATTCTGTTTTGGAAGGATTATTATCTATCTCTATTTGAACATTATCAATATCTTCAAAATCAAGTAGTACTTTTCTAACCTCTTGAACAATTCTATCTCTCTGAGAATTTGCAAATGATGGTAATGATAATGTTACGATTACTCTCGGTATAGTTACTCTTACGTTTTTAATCCAAGCTAATTCAATTACATTTTTCTGTGATCCAGCATCTAGAACTTGTTGTAAAGCAAAATTCGCATCTTCTATTGTGGTCATTAAATTTTTAAATATTTTGACAAGGTAGTCGACTGTTTAAAAGATTAAGAACTATGTCGAACTATCAAATAATAGGCAATAAGGACCCCCTAAGAGAAATTATAAAGGGAAACTTATAATTAACCAAAAAAATTTTTTTCTTCAAGATTTACTAAATACATGTTGAAAGTACCTCCTAAGAACTCGAGAGAAAAAACTAAAAATCTCTTATTAACTCTACAAGACAAAATTTGTTCAGGTCTTGAAAATATAGATGGCAAAGGGAAATTTACAGAAGAATCCTGGTTAAGAGACGAAGGTGGCGGTGGAAGATCAAGAGTATTGAAAAATGGTTCTATTTTTGAGCAAGCAGGAGTAAATTTCTCGGAAGTACAGGGAAAAGAATTACCTCAATCTATAATCTCTCAAAGACCAGAAGCAAAAGGTCATGAATGGTTTGCTACGGGAACTTCTATGGTCTTGCATCCAAAGAATCCCTATATTCCTACAGTTCATCTGAATTATCGATATTTCGAAGCTGGTCCTGTTTGGTGGTTTGGGGGAGGTGCAGACTTAACCCCTTTTTATCCTTATCTTTCTGATGTAAGGAATTTTCATAACGAGCATAAAAAAGCTTGTGAGAAAGTTGATAAAGATTTACATAAAGTTTTCAAACCATGGTGTGATGAATATTTCTTCTTGAAGCATAGAAATGAATCTAGAGGCATAGGGGGTATTTTTTATGATTATCAAGATGGTTCAGGCAATATTTATAGAGGAAATAATCAAAATGGAGAGGCATCAAAAGCTTCACAAAATTTTGGCAGATCTAATTTAAATTGGGATAATTTATTTTCTTTAGCGGAAAACTGTGGGCAGGCATTCCTCCCTTCATATTTACCCATTATTGAAAAGAGAGCTTCTCAAACATATTCATCCAAGGAAAGAGAATTCCAGCTATATCGAAGAGGTAGATATGTAGAATTCAATTTAGTTTGGGATAGAGGGACGATTTTTGGACTGCAAACAAATGGCAGAACTGAATCTATATTAATGTCCTTACCGCCTTTAGCTAGATGGGAATATGGATATAAAGCTAAAAAGGGTTCTCGAGAGGAATTTCTCACATCAATTTTTACAAAACCCCAAGATTGGTTAAATGATAAAGAGTTAGAGAAATTCTGTATAGATAATAATATTTTTGATTAAAAATTATCGAATAAAATTTTAAAGTATCTTAAATAGGTGTTTTAAATAAAGAACCGTCACTTTTTAATTGAAGTTTTTCTCCAAGTTCATTTTCTAAAGAGATTAATTCATCCCTATGCGCTCTTAGTCTCATGAAAGTTGAATCATTTTCATTTTCATTGATCAACCTTAATTCAAATTTCTCCTCTCTTGCTGATTTTTTAAAATAAACAGTTCCAGACAAAGGGCCACCAATTAATCCTAAAAGAATAGGCCACCAACCTAATTCAGGATATATTTGAATAATTACTAAGCCCAAAGCACAAGAACCAAAACCGCCAAGAAAACCTAAAAAAATTGCCAAAAATTTACTAGAAACAACTTGTCCCTTGAATATTAAAATTCTTTGTTCAAAATCTCCTCCTGTTTGCTTCCATCCCCTCAAATTAAGCCATTCACATAAATCATTTAAAACCTTAACTGGCTGCTGAGAAGATGAAATCTCAACGATAGTTGTTCTATCTTTACTAGAAGCCCTAAGAAAAAAAAATAATCCTATGGCTAATAGAATTGTCAGCAATAATGTTGAATTTAAGGAATAGGACATTAAATAAAATTTTTCTAGTAACTCGAGAATAAAAATTAAAGTTACATCATATTATAATTTTTTAGATTTATTCTGTAAAATATTCCTATTAGACAAAATTTATTAATTAAATAAAATCTTAAATAATATTCTAAATCTTAGATTACTTTAAATACTGATTAAAAATGACTATTGAAAATAAAAATATTGATCTTCTTTATAGCGATATAACAGAAGATTTATACAATCTTTATAAAAAATCATCCTACCTAGCTATTGACACTGAAGCAATGGGTTTAATTCATGGAAGAGATAGGCTCTGTTTAGTACAAATATGCAATGAATTTAAAAGAACATCCTGTATAAAAATCGAACTTAATACATCTTCTTCACCACATTTACAAGCACTTCTTGAAGATGAAAAAATTACTAAAATCTTTCATTATGCAAGATTTGATGTAGCAGCTCTAAAATGCAATCTTAAAATTAATACAAAAAATATTTTTTGTACAAAAATTGCTAGTAAGTTGGCAAGAACATATACCAATAAACACGGTTTAAAGGATTTAATTAATGAATTGTTAGGTATAGAATTAGACAAAAGCTCACAAAGCAGTGATTGGGGTAGCCACGAAGATTTAACAAAAGATCAATTAGATTATGCAGCAAATGATGTTAGATATTTAATTGAAGCTATGCATAAATTAAAAGTTATCTTAAAAAGAGAGAAGAGATATGAATTAGCTCAAAAATGTTTCGAAACAATTGCTGTACATGCCGATTTAGACATACTAAAATTCTCAAATATATTTGAACATTAAGAATCAATCTTCAGTTAAAAAATTATCTTCACCATCAAGAGTTTCCATAAGCTTATCAAGTATTCTTGAAGAACTTAATTTATCTCCATCATTTTTTGTACAGATTTCTAAGACATTTTGCGCAACTTGTATTTTTTCTTGAATAGTTTTGGAGCCTTCTTTCGCAATTTGAATTTCTACTTTCTTCTTAGCTGAAGATAAGCTTATACTCATAAGTTTTGCAATCTCTGCACAAATCTTTAGATATTGCCGATCATTTATTGGATACATAAAAGAATTAATAATTAATACGTTAGTTTCATTTACTAAGATAACAAATGAAGTTTTATGGCATCTACGATTTTCTGACTTGCTCCGGATTCCCCCATTCTTTCTTTTCCAATTTTTGCTTGTTCTAAACTATCAACTGTTTCTTTTAAAAGTAAACTTAAACGTTTTAAAAGAATTTTTTTATTCTTGCAAACTAAAACACTACCTCCCAATAATCTTGATTGTCTTTTTGCGAATGATTTTGTAAATTGTGGTCCCGATCCCGGCAGAGAAAGAGATGGAATTCCAAGGCCAGCAATTTGCTCTGTAGCAGTTCCTGCATTAGACAAGCCAACTTCTGCCATATTGGCCCATAAATTGAATTTACCTTTTCCAATAACTATATATTGATCTTTCTTTTTCCATACTGAATCTTCATCAATGAAAAATTTAACTTTACTATGTTTTATAAAACCATATTTATTTAAATAACTTTGAATTTGAATCACATGCGCATTAATGCTCAAAGGCAAAAGTATTACCAATTCCTTTGATAAATCAAAATCTTGCAAACAATTAAGAAAATTATCAAGATTTTTCAGAGCTTCAGGGTATCTACTTCCAACTAATAAAATAATCCTTTTAAAAGAAATAATATTTGATATATTCTCATTTGTTGCATTAACAAAATCCATCATTGGATTACCCAAGTATTTTGCCTCAATATTTTTTCTATTCAAATTATTAGCGGTGATTTTATCTCTCATAATTAAATTTTTACATCTTGGAGATGTCATTAAAAACATTTCCCATGGGTCCCATTCAGAACCTTTCAACTTATGATAAAAATCACTTAAATCCCAACCGGGCCCACTACTCCAAGTATGATCACTTTTGGGAGTTCCAATAAAACTAAATTCGCATCCTGAACTCCAAGCGTAAAGTAAAGGCAAGAAATCTCCTACTGCGATAATTTTGCAGTTATGTTTTGACTTTTGTGTTACAAGTAAAAAATTTCTTAAATTATCAATTAAAAATCCTGCAAACAAATCAAGCAAAAATCCCTTCAAACTTTGATTACTAAAACCTCCACTAGGCAGCTCTTTTAAATATCCTATTTTACGAAAATTCTTTGATTTTATGGAATTAAATACATCTCCATTTCCTACTAAAGGCAAAACTTCAATATTTTTATTTTTTATTTTTTTTAGTAATCTTTTTATTATTTCTGATGCGATTACGTCTTCTCCATGGCCATTGCATATAAATAATAGAGAATGAGTCACCTTACTGTTAAGATCATAAAAAGACTCGATTGAATCTTTTTCGGCGGCATGGCCAAGTGGTAAGGCAGAGGATTGCAAATCCTTTATCCCCAGTTCGAATCTGGGTGCCGCCTTTTTCATATTAGTAAATACCTTCGCTGTTAAGCGTTCCAAGAACTGAAGTTTTTTGTAGCGATTTTCGTATTTCAAATCTTTCAGACTGGGCGGTAAGTTTGCTGATAAATTATTAGGTTTTTTTGAACCTGTTTTTATTATCTCATTTACCGCCTATAGAGGCAGTTTCCTTTAGTTTTCCTTCAATCATTATTTGTCTCAATCATTTAAATTTGATTCGTAACATTATTTTTAAGATTCAATGATGGTATTACAAAACTTATGCAACCTTCTAAAAACAAAATTATTGTTTTAAATAAAATCATTAAAGTTACAATAGAAATTAATTTCTAATAATTTAAAAATTGATAAATATTACCTTATATATTCTTACATAAATAACATTAGATGTATTAGTTAATTATTTTCATCAGATTATTTTTCTATATACGTTTGAACTATTTTAGTAATCATTATCTGCTACACACATCCCTAAACATCTAACACCATTTGATCCAGTCCTTTTGCAATGATTACATAAAATAACATCTTTCTTTGAAGACAGATTAATTTCTAAACTATTTTGAACCTTTGAACTTATGCACTCATCTTTTGAATCAAATAGAGTCATTCTTGGAGGCATCATTTGCATCGATACTAACAACAAGTGAAGCATTTTTGTTGGAAGAAGGGATATCCATAATTTTTACAGTTTCCTTGGGCTCATCAATAATTGGATTTTCTTTAACACTCTCATCAACGGCGCATGCTTCAAGAGCCTCTCGAAGTAGTGAATCAAAAGTTGCTCCTGGCAATCTATGTCTAGCAACCTCAAGAAAAGTTCTCGGTAACGATTCAGAAGCAGCATCTCTTAACGCAGGATTATTCTTTCTATGGTCTTGTTCTTCTTCTATGGATTTAATAAACCTAAGGGTGACATCTCTTTTCGTAGAAGCTTTTATCAGCGTATCATTTTCAGGATTGCTTTTATTAGGCTCATTTTCAAGATCAGTAAGCCTTTTTTCTAAACTATCTAAAACTTGATTTGCTTCTTTACTAATATGAGCTAATTGTCCATCGGACAAATTAGGTAAATCAGCCACAAAAACTTTCCCATGATCCCTAAGTGTCAAAAAAGTTGGTCTTGGGCCTTGAGACTGTCTACCACTAAATTCAGAATTATTGCCTATTGGTCGTTTTGGCGGGGTAGGACCAGCTGAACTACGTCTACGTGTAATTCTTTGATTATTTGCAAAAGGCATTGAATTTAAAGGTTAAATCTTAATACTTAAACTTCCGATATAAGTCGGCGGTAATTTTATTATATTACACTTAACTTTTTGATTTGTGTATATAAAAAAAATTTTAAAGTTCAATTAAAATAAATCGAGAAAATTTAAGTTAAAATTTCAGGCAAAAATTTACTAATTGTTGAATCATCTTTTCGAACTATCTTGCCAATCTCCCAACTATCGATTTCATTATCTTTGCAGATATTTAATATGGAATCTTTAAATTCTTTATCAATAATTAGACAAAATCCTACTCCAAGATTGAAAGTATTCCAAAAATCTTTTTCAGGAATAGTCCCTTGTTCTTTTAGAAATTTAAATAAAATAGGTATATCCCACGAGTGAGTATTTACATAAGGAATAAAATCAGAAGGAATACATCTTGGAAGATTCTCTGGAATCCCACCCCCAGTTATATGAGACATAGCTTTAATCTCTATTTTTTCAGATAAAATTTGATTAATTACATTATTGTAGATTTTTGTAGGTTTCAATAACTCATCATAAAAATTTAAGTTTGAAACTTTTTCAAATTCTTTATCGATTTGATTATTGTTTTGAATTATTTTTCTTACCAAACTAAAGCCATTACTATGGACTCCATTACTTTTTAAAGCAATTATCAAGTCATGTTCAGATACTTTTTTACCATTAATAAGCTTATCCTCGTCAACTATTCCTACACAAAATCCTGCAAGATCATACTTATTTTTTGAATAAAATCCTGGCATTTCAGCAGTTTCTCCACCGAGTAATGAACAGTTATTTTCTCTACAGCCATGTGAGATGCCCTGAACAACTCTCAATAATTGTTTCTTATCAAGTTTGCCAGTAGCAATATAATCCAGAAAAAATAAAGGTTTTGCCCCACTAGTAATGATATCGTTCATGCACATAGCAACTAAATCAATACCAACCTCAAAGTGAAAGTTTTTACTTTGGGCTAATTCTAATTTTGTTCCAACACCATCAGTTCCTGAAACAAGAACTGGTTTTTTAAAACTATCGATAGGAATTCTAAACAAACCTCCGAACCCACCAATACCCTCAATCACATTAGATGTATGAGTTCCTTCAACTGCCTGTTTAATTTCAGAAACAAATTCTCGCCCAGCTTCTATATCAACACCTGATGTTTTGTAATCCATGAAATAAAAATGATAGACTTTCTCTATATAGATATTCCTCCGAAGATTGCTTTTGTCCAGTAATTATTTATCAAATAGATTTATTTTTTAAAAACAAAGTGAAGCATATAATTTTAAGGAAAACTGAAGAAATAGAAAATTGGCGGAGAAATATAAATAATGATATTAACTTTATTCCAACAATGGGTAATCTGCATAATGGACATATAAAACTAATATCAACAGCAAAAAATGACAATTCTAATGTGAATTTAGTCAGTATTTTCGTTAATCCACTCCAATTTGATAACAAGTCAGATTTAAAGAATTACCCTAAAACAATTGACAATGATATTAAAATTTCTTTTGCAAATGGCGCAGATGCCATCTTCATCCCAAGTACTGAAGATATATATCCACCGAATAATAAAAATATTGAATTCGTGAAAGCTTCACTAGAATTATCTTCTGCATTATGTGGATTAAATCGAATTGGACATTTTGATGGCGTTTGTACAGTAGTTTATAGATTACTTAATCTCATCAAGCCAAAAAATCTTTATTTAGGAGAAAAAGATTGGCAACAACTTTTAATATTAAAAAATCTTGTCCTAACAAAGAAATTAAATGTTGCTATTAAATCTATTCCTACACAGAGAGATTTTGATGGTATTCCTTTAAGTTCTCGTAATGTACATTTATCAAAAAACGAAAGAAAATTAATTAGATTTTTTTCTAATGAATTATTAGTAGCAAAAAAAACTTTTCAACAAGAAAAAAAGATCAGATTAAAAGAAATAATTAAAAAGCTTTTAGCAGAAAAAATTTCAATTGAATATTTAGAACATTTACACCCTCATACCCTCCAAAAAGTAAGGTTTGAGAATAATATTTCGATACTGGCTGGTGCGATAAGATGTGGAGACACAAGATTAATTGATCACGTTTTTCTCATGAAAAGAAGGCCTATTATTGCAATTGATGGCCCTGCAGGCTCAGGTAAAAGTACTGTTACAAAGTTAATAGCGAAGAAACTTAAACTTTTATATTTAGATACTGGAGCAATGTATAGGGCATTGAGTTGGCTTTTAATAAAAGAAAATATTGATTATAAAATAGAAAAAAAGTTGCAGAATATTCTTAAAGATATTTCTATTGTGTTCAAGTCAAATGAAAATTCACATCAGGATGTTTTCATTAATAACTACTGTGTTACTGAAGAAATTAGGACACAAGAGATAAGTGCCATCGTTTCTAAAATTTCCTCAATTAAAGAAGTAAGAAAATTCTTAGTAGAAGAACAAAGAAAAATTGGAGAATCAGGCGGACTGGTGGCTGAAGGAAGAGATATAGGAACGACTGTTTTTCCTAATGCAGAACTTAAAATTTTTTTAACGGCAAGCATCGATGAAAGAGCAAAAAGAAGAAAGTATGATAAAAAAAGTAAAGACTCACAAGAAATAGACCTTCATAAATTAAAGGAACTTATAAAGCAAAGAGATTTTGAAGATTCTAATAGAGAAATTTCGCCTCTAATAAAAGCGAATGACGCAATAGAAATTATTACGGATGGACATTCTATTAATGAGGTAGTAGATAAAATTATTGATCTTTATAATGACAAGATTCCTAAAGAAACTCAGATCCAATAAATTCAAGAAATACTTTCCAAAAAGCCGCTTACAGAGTCTTCTAAAATATCAAGGACATAATCAAAGCCCTCATTACCTCCAAAATATGGATCAGGAACTTCTTGCTCATTGAAAGCTGATCTGAAATTTTGTATTTTTTTAATTGATGCAGAATCAGTTGAAGATGTTCTATTTTTAAGATCTTGAATATTTCTAAAATTTGAATCGTCCATCGCAAGAATATAGTTAAATTTGTCAAAATCTTTGCTAGTAATTTGACGAGCCCTACTTAAGATATGTATATCTCTTCTTTCTGCCGCAATTCTCATTCTAGAATCAGCTTTTTTTCCAATATGCCAACTCCCAGTTCCAGCAGAATCTACAATAAAACTATCGGTTAATCCTTTCTTTTCAATTAAACTTATAAAAATAGCTTCTGCAGCAGGAGACCTACAAATATTTCCCAAACATACAAAAAGAACAGAAATTTTTTGCATATGATTTCAAATTTACACAATTATAAGACTTTTAAGTGGTAAATAAAACTTCTTTAATTAAAGATTCAGTAAATTCCTTTCCAAACAAACTCGATAACATTGGTCTTGCTGGATCGTTATCTCGCCTATATTTTAAATAATGATTTTGACCATTTATTAATTCTTTTTGCAGTTCCATATTGGCTTCTTTGCTTTCAAAAAGAATTTCCAAATACAAATCAAGATATTCCTTAAATGAGGTATAAAGCTGATTAGCAATTAAAAAATCACTTCTTTCTTCTTTTGGTAATTTTGACCAGATTACTCCTGGAGAAAAAAATCTAGCTACATCTGCAGACATTTTTTCAGCTAACGGGAGTGATGAATGACAATGATTTTTAAGTTTTATAAGTTTTTCTAATAACTCATTATTGTATTGATTTTGTATTTTTAATGAAGGCTGAAAATCTAATACTAATAAATGACTATTAGGTAGAGAAACAAAATCTACTCCAAAAAATGGGACATTATAAATAGTATTAGGAATAATTAAAAAATTTAAAACAGAATAATTTGGACTATTTATACACACTGCTCTTGCGAATTGAATTCTTTTTTTGTGCATTACACCCCAAGTAGAGAGATTCACATTTTTTTTTGATTTTTTTGAACCATAAGTTGAATCTTTATAAGAATATTCCGAGGGTATTATTTTTTCTAAACAGTTATGTTTACTTAAATTATTAGTTAAATATTTTAAAAAATTATGCCATCTCCAATCTGAACTGTAAAAAATAGTATCTTGTATTAACATTCAACGAATAATCTCATTATTTAATGTAAAAAGAAATTTATTGATAAATTTTTTTGTCCATTTTTCTCCAAAAAAAGATTTAAACAATTTATCTGCAGGGTCTTTTTCAAAACTGTACTTATCATATTTAATTTGATTAATCTTTATTTCTTCTGCATTTAAAAATTGATTAACAGGATTTGATTTATAAATGTTCAAATAGTTATTTACAAATGAATGGAATATATTATTTAAATCTCTATCAAGATTTAATTTATTTCCTCTACATATAATCACCCATGGGGAAAAATACTTTTTTGAATCATATATATTCTTCATTTTATTATTATCAAATGCAGAATATTTTTTTTTAATAATACCTAAACTTGAACAATATTTTTCAAGATACTTGCCTTCTTGAATTAAAGGTTGATAATCAAGTATTGCTAATAACTTTTGAGAAGTTCCAAACCATAAAATATCAGCTCCTAAAATAGGCATTTCACTATCAAAATTTGGATATGCGACCGTATTAAACACTTGCAGTTTTTTGCCACCATCTAATCTTGTTATTCGCCACTTTCTATATTCGGGAGATGAAAAAAGCCAATTTTTAATAATATATTTTGAGTCTTCATTATGATGTTCTTTGAATTCGCTAGATATTTCTACTTCATGACCATTGAATTCATCAATATTGGTTTTAAGGAAATCAACTAATGAATCAAACATAAATTACTAGGTCTCGGTGCTTCCTTTCCTTACTTTTTTTGTAATGTAATTAAATACAATCTTGCCTAAAACAGCAATCAAGTTACCTTCAAGCTCCTTAAACATTTTCATATTGTAAGTAAAAGCTTGATTAGCTTCATCAATAATTTGATCAGCAGTCTTTTGATTTATTGGAAGTTGATTCAAAGTAAGGGAATATTCTTCCTTGAATTTCTTTTCATCAGCAATTAATTCAAACTCATAAAAATTTAAACCATCATTTCCCTGCAAATTTAATGCTTTTTTAGCAATCCTTTTCAAAATTTGCCCCCCAGATAAATCTCCTATATAGCGAGTGTAGTGGTGACCAACCAATAGCTCTGGTGAATTTTTTGCGACCTCTCGGATTCTTTCAACATATTCTTTTGCTGATTGAGAAATATTAATTTCATTCTTCCAGCTTTCACCAAAATAAAATTTAAGATCGTTTACAAGAGTTTCTTTCCTGAATAATGATTTAAAACCTATAGGTTTTATTACGGGATGTTCCTCATTGACTAGTCTTTCAATTTCTTCTTCCATAGCTTCATAAACAAAATATAAATCACTAATTAATTTTCTATAAGATTTTTTTTCAACAACCCCTTTTAAAAAACAAGCCACAAAGCCAGTATTTTCTGCCATAGTGTGGGATTTTTTTGTCCCTTCTCTTAATTGTCCTGCAAGAGCGACTGCCATATATTTTGAATTATTTTTGTAAGTGTATTTAATCTACAAGGAAAATACATAAAACAGCTAATTTTTGTTACCAGCAGATGTTGTAGAGAATAGCTTATAAAGTTCTTTACAAACCAAAAAAAGGTTGTCTTTTTGTTCCTTTTGCGGCAGATGAGTGCCAGTCATTTCCCAATCACCGATGGTAGCCACTCTCCATCTCTCTGATGGAACAATCATACCTCGCATTATTATTCCCAACAATTTCGGGACTCTGTCATTATTATCATTTTCAATTCTTAATTGTAAGAGTATTGCTCTGCATTCAATAAGAGGACTCCAACCAGGGAAATGAAACGCAAAATCAATAGTATCTTGCATGGATTCATTATTAGAATTGTCCCAAGGACTAAAGTTTACGCTTGCATCTGGAAAATATTTCCGAAACAAAGCTGCAGTAGAAGCAATTTTATTAGCTATTTCAACATTACTTACATTTGAACTTGCATTCATAAGTAGTTAAGTATTTTTTTGAAAAATGACATAATTTGCTTTAACTTGCTTATTAACTACTTTTTCTTTTAATAAAGATGTTGAAATCCTGATCGATAAAGTATTTTCTATTCACATTTGAATAATAAATTTCTAGGTTTTGAAGAAAATAACTCATCGCAAATTACAATACGAGGAAATTCAATGAGTTATCTTTTATTAATTCAATGCTATGCCAAAATTTGAAAAATTAACTTTACCTAATGAAGGCGAGATAATAACTTTTAATCAAGGCAAACCAAATGTTCCTAATAATCCAATTGTCCCATTTATTAGGGGTGATGGTACTGGAGTTGATATTTGGCCTGCTACTCAAATCGTTCTTGATTCAGCGATTAAAAAAAGCTATGGAGATGAAAGAAAAATTAATTGGTTTAAAGTCTATGCAGGCGATGAAGCTTGTGAACTTTATGGAACATATAATTATCTCCCTCAAGATACTATTGAAGCAATTAAACACTTTGGTGTAGCCATCAAAGGTCCTTTAACGACTCCCATCGGTGGAGGTATTAGATCTCTGAATGTTGCATTAAGGCAAATTTTTGATTTATATAGCTGTGTTAGACCATGCAAATATTTTTCAGGAACTCCAAGCCCTCACAAAAATCCCCAAAAGTTAGACGTTATTGTTTATAGAGAAAATACTGAGGATATCTACATGGGAATTGAATGGGAAGCAGAGGATAATAATTGTCTTGAATTAATTAATCACTTAAATAACGTTGTCATACCAAAAAGTAAAAATTTAAAAAATAGATCGATACCAAACGGATCAGGTATTGGAATAAAACCGGTGAGTAAATCTGGTAGCCAAAGGCATATTAGAAAAGCTATTGAACATGCTAAAAGATTATCAGGAGATAAAAGGCATGTGACTCTTGTACATAAAGGGAATATTATGAAATATACAGAAGGTGCATTTAGAGATTGGGGATATGAATTAGCAGTAAATGAATTTAGAGAAGATTGCATTACAGAAAGAGAAAGCTGGATTTTAGATAATATTCAGAAAAATCCAGAAATTACAATTGAAAATAATGCTCGAAAAATTGAACCAGGTTTTGACAAGCTTACAAATAACAAAAAAGCATTCATTTGCGAAGAAATTAAAGAAGTTATTGCATCAATATCCAATTCTCACGGAGATGGGAAATGGAGAGAACTTATTCTTGTTGATGATCGTATAGCTGATAGTATATTTCAACAAATTCAAACTAGACCTCAAGAATATTCAATTCTTGCAACATTAAACCTTAATGGAGACTATGTTTCTGATGCGGCTGCAGCAATTGTTGGCGGCCTAGGTATGGCTCCAGGTGCAAATATTGGAGATAATGCAGCAATTTTCGAGGCTACGCACGGTACCGCTCCAAAACATGCAGGCTTAAACAAGATTAATCCAGGCTCAGTAATTCTTAGTGGTGTAATGATGCTTGAATATTTTGGTTGGGATGAAGCAGCTAACTTAATTACTAATGGTTTAAGTAAGGCAATAGAGCAAAAAAAAGTCACCTATGATCTAGCACGCTTAATGGAACCAAAAGTAGAACCCTTATCCTGCAGCAGTTTTGCTGAAGAAATTATCTCAAATTTCTAATTTTAAAAATTCTTTTTTTTTTCAAAAACTTTCCAAATCTTAACCAGTGAATCTTTAGTGCCAATGTTTCCAGGATGAGTAACAATAGGAAGTTTTTCGCCATTTTTTAGGTTGTAAGTCACTACTGAAATGCCTGTTAAAATCTGTCCTTCAAGATAAACATAATCTGCATTAAGTCCATTACTAAGAATCAAATTTGTTGTTATTCCACCTTTTGAAATCAAATATCCTATTTCATACTTCAAATCTGCAACTAATTCAGCAATAAAACAAGCAAGTAAATTATAAAAATTAAATAGTTCAGAAGAATCTAAGGACAAAAATTTTCTTGAAGTAAACAAAACAGGAGTTTTTCCTTTCTCAAAAGAATATCTAATTTCTTTCAAAAATTTATTTTTAAACAAATTCCTTCGCTTCTGATTATTATCTGCTGAAGTAATTTTAAAGAATTCAAAAACATCTAATACAACTGGATTGCAATTACTTATCTCTAATAAATTATTCAATTGTATTGTTGAAAGTTCTACATAAGATCCAACAATTATCAATCCGGGAAGAAAACTCTTTTCTTTATTTCTTATTCTTAAACTAGAGAAAAATATTTGACTCTGAGAGACACTTTGTCTCTCAGAAATTGAACTTATAAAACTTGCTGCGGTTCGAAAAAGGAATTTTTTGTGTTTAATTAATTTTTTAATTACTAAAGAAAATTTTTTGAGTTGAGAATAATTTTCTACATCTACAATTACATGTTTATTATTCTTCAAGTTCTTTAGTGTTTTAAAAACAATATTATTTTCTTCATCATTTAGCATTTCGATATCTGATAATACAAGATTTTGAATATCTTCAAAATTTATTTGAGATTTACTCTGCTGAAATAAAAGATTCTTGACATTATTTGTCTCATATCCAAAAATTTTATCTTTTGCAAAAATTGTTTGACTAATAGGGGTTTTATCAACAAAATGAGAGCCATTTATTGTGAATCTTTTACCCTCTATGAAAGCTGGAATATGAAAAGTAGCATCAAAAGGTCCTAAGCAACTATTTAGAGCACTTGGCTCTAAAAAGTTATGTCCTCGAAGAGTAGAGTCTCCTCTACTTATAAAAATAATTTCTTCTTCATAGGCTTGAGAAGCAATTACAGTGTTAAGATTTTTACAAATTTCCTCTATGATTAATTTCGCATCATTTTCCGATAGTGACCTTGTATTAGCCAAAATAAAAAATAAATTAGATTTAGATTCAAAACCTTTGACTAAAGTTGAGCAGTCCCACTTAAGCAGTAATAAGCAATCGTGAACAGTTTGAGAACCTGTGGGATCATCATCTATAACGACAAATTTCATAAGTATTGCAAAATTACTTAAGAGATTTTATTTGTATTGAAGCATTTAATCTTTTAATATCATTTGAAGGAATCATAATGTTTCTAAATCCATCAACAAAAGAATTTCGGGGACTAGTCCAAGGTTCGAGACATATCATTCTTCTTGGAGGATCACTCCAAATAACGCCTAAATCAAAAGGGTATGGATGATTTAAAGTTACCTCTCTTTTAAAAACTTTATCTCGAAAAGAGCTTCTACCGGAAGTATACATAAGCAGATCAACTCCTAAATTAATTTTGTTTAATTCATCCAAAGTATTACTTATAATATTTCTTTCTTGATCCTGACAATTAAGTGGATTATCAATAAAATCTAAATTTTTGAAATCTGAAACATTAAAATAAGGATGCAAACCAAAATTTATAGGCATAGCAAAGTTTGTTTTGTTATGGATTGTAATTTTAAATTCTAAACAGTTAACCTTTAAGGTAACTTCTATTCTTAGTTCGAAATCGAAAGGATAATATTTTTTGGTTTTTTTAGATGCATTTAAGAATAAGCATAAAAATCTTTCATTTTCATTGAAGGAGTATTGCCATTGCAAATCCCTAGCGAAACCATGTTGTGGTAATTGCAAATAAACATTTCCAAATACTGAACTAGAGGTATTGAGATTTCCACATATTGGAAACAAGATTGGAATACCTCCCCTAATACTTTTTGTCTTATCGATAAATCTTTTTTCATCGAAATAGAGTATTTCATTACCATCTGAAACCCAATTTGTAATAACGCCTCCTCTTTCAGGACAAAATTTAATGTAGTTATTTTTATCTAATTGAAAGACAAAAATTCCTTGTTCTTTATTAGATAATTCAAGTTTCACAATTATTCCTTAAAGAGAATCAACCCAATCCAAAATATGCTGATTAACTAATTCAGGTATCTCATCATGAGGACAATGTCCTGCATCAAGAATAATTTCTTTTGTATTATTTGGTGTAAATTTTTTATATAGATTTCTTTTTTTTGGAGTGTTCATCCATGGATCTTTCCCTCCCCAAAGAAGTAATAATGGTGCATTTAGCTTTGCGAATAACTTATCCAACGGCAATCCCTGAGGACCTGATGGGTTAAATACACTTCTAAAAACATTAAAAGCCCCGAAATCCAGCGAAGGCTTCCTTATTGACTCAACTAAAAAATCATCAACATTTTTTTTATCAACATAAACTTGATTCAAAGTTTTTTTAATATTTTTTGGATTTCTCATATTCTCAAAAATCAAACGTTGAAGAACAACATTTTTCAACAATATTCCTGCAACAGTTTCGATTGAAGTTTGCAACATATTCTTTTTAATAGTTTTTTCTTCACTAAAGTATCCGGCAGCATTGAGTAATATAACTCCTGCGTTAAGTTCATTTAATTCTGCACCAGCTGCTAATGCTGCATATCCACCTAATGAATTTCCAACAACAATTGTAGGTTTTCTTATTTTCTCTTTTACGTAAGCTACAACCTGATCTTTCCATAGAGATCCTGAGTATTCAACATCTTGAGGCTTAGGACTTTTTCCAAAGCCAAGTAGATCCATGGCATGAACTTCATATTTCTTACTCAAAATAGGTATGTTGAATCTCCAATGATCCGTAGAAGCTCCAAAACCATGAATTAATAAAATTGCACATTCCTTTGCAGAATGTTCTGGCTTGGCTGAGACAGTATGTATTGGGTAATTTAAAAAATTCCAATCATAATTTACATCACTATCTATAAGAGCTGATTTTTTCATGAATCAAAAACCTTGTATCCGACGATTCTAATAAAATTATTTTCTAAAGAAGACCCACAGGATCAGCTGCAACATCATCTGAAATTTTATTACCACCACCAGGTGTCTTATCTTTTAAAACAATTCTTAAAAGAACAGGTGCAAGAAATGTCGTACCAATAACCATTAATAAAATTGCTGCTTCAAGGGAGGGTGTGAGCAGACCAGCACTTGTCCCAAGGCCAAGGAATATCAAACCAACCTCTCCTCTAGGCATCATACCCAAACCTACAACTAATCTATTAGTAGGTTTATCACTTGAAAATACCCATCCCGCTGCAATTTTTCCGATAATTGCAACAACTAATAAAAATCCAGCAACTACAAGAGCTGATCTACTGGTTGGATCAAGTGGATTGATAACTGATAAATCCATTCCAGCGCCTACTAATACGAAGAAAATAGTTGCAAATAATGATACCAAAGGTAAAACGGATTGTTGAATTGCATGATTATTTTTTGAACTACTAAGAATTAATCCAGCAGCAAAAGCACCTAAAGCCGCTTCTAATCCAATAGCTGTTGCAACAAAACAACACAATACAAGAATCACAAAAGACGCTACTACAACAGCGCCAGGAGCTTTTAATCTATCCAATAACCAATCAAATCCTGGAGCTGCTGTTCGACTTAATGCTATAGCAGCAATGACAAATACCACAGCAGCTGCAACTAATTTAACGATAGGAGCAATTTCTAAAGAACCTCCAGCAGCAAGAGCTACAACAACTGCGAGAATAACAATACCCAAAATATCGTCTAGAACTGCAGCACCAATAACAATCTGACCTTCTCTAGTTTTCAAATATCCTAATTCACCGAAAACACTAGCAGTAATTCCTATACTTGTAGCTGTCATAGATGCTCCAGCAAAAACCGCTGGAATTAAATCTACTTGGAAAATAAACATTAATCCAAGAGTTCCAAAAGCAAATGGCAGAATTACCCCAGCCATAGCAACAGTAAAAGCTTGAGCACCCACAGCTACCAATTCTTCTAACTCACTTTCCAATCCTGTTAAAAATAAAAGTGCATATAACCCAAGTGTTGCTACTGCTTGGAGGGATGGAAAGCTTTCGAAATAAACATCTGGTACTGCTTCCGGGGGAATTGAAGCTAAAGAACTAATAACATTGACAAGTCCTTCATTTAATTCAGTACCAGCTGAGGGAGGGATTAATAAATGAAATCCTGATGCTCCTATTACAACTCCTGCAAGAAGCTCCCCTACAATCGTTGGTAAACTTAGTCTGACTAATACTTCTGCTAATGCTCTTGCAGCTAAAAAAATCAATAGAAATCTTATAACTCCTATTAACGTTTCAGCAACTTCTAAATCATGTGCACTTAATTCAGCAAGTAATGAATACATATTAAATTCGAAAAAAAAAACTTCCTAATTGGAAGATAGTTTATTGAGGGCCCACTTTAAGAAATATGTAAAAAAAAAGCAAAAATACTCAACAAGTGTGGATCTGAAGTTACAAAAAAGAATTTTTCTAAAAAATGGCTATTGTCTGTTATATGGCTAATCTAATGAATCCCAACGAACCCTTTGATCTACGCTTGCCTACTCCAGGCTGCTACCTAGATCCTGAGAAAGCTGGCATGGATTCTGATGCTGTTTTCCAAGGAATGACAGCTCATCTTTTCTATACTCTTGGAAAGTTAGCTACTTCTGCAAGTCCTCACGACTTGTATATGGCTCTCAGTTACGCGGTTAAAGATAGGCTAATGACAAGATATTTAGCCAGTCAAGAAGTAATAAGAAAAAAACCACAAAAAACAGTTGCGTACTTATCAGCAGAATTTTTAATCGGTCCTCAATTAAGTAATAACCTCCTCAATCTAGGAATAACTCAAGAGGCAGAGGATGCTTTAAAAAGATTTGGAATTGAATCTTTGTCAACAATCCTTGAAGTAGAAGAAGAACCTGGACTAGGTAATGGTGGACTTGGCAGACTTGCTGCATGTTACATGGAATCATTAGCATCTTTACAGGTTCCCGCAGTTGGGTATGGTATTCGTTATGAATTTGGAATATTCAATCAGTTAATTAGAGATGGTTGGCAAGTTGAAGTTACTGATAAATGGCTAAAAGGTGGATGGCCATGGGAGCTTCCACAACCTGATGAATCATGTTTTGTTGGTTTTGGAGGTAAAACTGAAAGTTATAGAGATGACAAAGGAAATTACAGATCAAGATGGATACCTTCAGAACATGCTATTGGAGTGCCTCATGATGTGCCAGTCTTAGGATACAGAGTAAATACATGCGATAGATTAAGGTTATGGAGAGCTGATGCAACAGAAAGTTTTGATTTTTATGCCTTCAATATTGGTGATTACTATGGAGCCGTAGAAGAAAAAGTTGCATCTGAAACTCTTTCAAAAGTTCTATACCCAAATGATGGAACTGATGAAGGTAGAAGATTAAGACTCAAACAACAACACTTTTTCGTAAGTTGTTCCCTTCAGGATATGTTGAGAAGTCTTGAAAAAAGATCAATACCAATAACAGAATTTCCTCGTCATTGGACAGTCCAATTAAATGATACTCATCCTGCTATTGCAGTAGCAGAATTAATGAGACTTCTTATTGACCAATATCAGGTAGGTTGGGATAAAGCTTGGAACATAACAACCTCATCAGTTGCTTATACCAACCACACTTTACTTCCGGAAGCTTTAGAGAAATGGGATTTAGGTTTATTTAATGATCTCCTACCTCGCCATCTAGAAATTATTTATGAAATTAATTGGAGATTTCTACAACAATTAAGACTACGTTATCCTGGTGATGACAAAATCCTTCAAAAACTGTCAATAATAGATGAAGAAGGCTCTAAATCAGTAAGAATGGCTCACTTAGCCACAATTGGTGCACATCATATAAATGGCGTAGCAGCACTTCACTCAGACCTAATCAAGAGGCAACTACTTCCTGAATTCGCACAACTATGGCCTGAAAAATTTACAAATATTACTAACGGAGTTACTCCAAGAAGATGGGTTGCTCTCTCAAATCCATCCTTATCTAACCTGCTAGAAAAAGAAGTAGGTCCTGATTGGATAACTAACATGGAACTTCTGCAAAAGTTAGAGCAAAAAAAAGATGACACCAATTTTTTACAAAAATTTGAGGACACTAAATTAAATGGCAAGCGAAAATTAGCTAGCTTTATCCATTCAAAAACAGGTATACTTGTCGATCCATCTAGTTTATTTGATGTTCAAGTAAAAAGAATTCATCAGTATAAAAGGCAACATTTAAATGCCTTACAAATTATTGCTCAATATCTAAGAATCAAAAATGGCACAAACAATTATGAAGTGCCAAGAACAATAATCTTCGGAGGTAAGGCTGCCCCAGGTTACTTTATGGCAAAACTAATGATTCGGTTCATTAATGGTATTGCTGATGTAGTTAATTCTGATCCAGATATGGATGGTCTACTAAGGGTTGTTTTTTTACCTGATTATAATGTCAAACTTGGTGAAATAGTTTATCCAGCAACTGATCTTTCAGAGCAGATCTCAACTGCGGGGAAAGAAGCATCTGGAACTGGAAATATGAAGTTTGCCATGAATGGGGCTTTGACTATCGGAACCTTAGATGGAGCTAATGTGGAATTAAGAGATCTTGTAAAGAAAGAGAATTTCTTTCTTTTTGGAAAAACTGAAAGTGAAATTATGGATTTAAAAAATAATAATTACTCTCCCAAAACATTTATTGATAAATGTCCAGAACTGAAAGAAGTAATACATCTAATTGAAATTGGTCACTTTAGTAACGGGGATAAAGAATTATTCAAACCTTTATTAAATAGCTTGACTGGTCATGACCCATTTTTTGTGATGGCTGACTTCGAAGACTTCTTAAACAAACAGGATGAAGTAAGTAAATGCTGGAATAATAAAAAATCTTGGAATAAAATGGCATTATTAAATACAGCAAGATCAGGCTATTTTTCATCAGATAGATCTATTAGAGAGTACTGCAAATCTATTTGGAAAGTCTCTCCAATGCCTGTAGAGATTACGTGTGATTTCGAAGAATTACCTACGTAATATTATTCTTATCTGGGAAATCAGGAGTTTGATGAAAGAGTCTATTCAAAATTAATCTATCCACATTTAATGGATCTGGTGCTAATTCGTTTGCAATTTCTTTAAATTTTGATTCAATATTCTTTGAAATCTTTATATCAAAAATTCTCTCCATTAATGCTTCAATTGAATATAAATAAGCATTCACGCTTTCAAGTTCATCTAAAGCTTCAGTAATTTCCATATCAGAAATATGTTTATCTTCTGGGCTAATATTAATATCTTCATTAGATTCTCTTTCAGATAATTGTCTCTGTAATTCACTAGTAACCTTACTACAAAGAGTTCTAAACGATTGAATTGATGTCCAATTTAATTCTTGTTGCTGGTTAAAGGTAGGAAATTCTCTAATCAGACGATCATGCTCTTTGTAAAATCTCTGACAATCAGAGCATTGACATGGTTCTTCAGGCAAAAGAAAATGTAACTCTTTTTATATCATCTCACTATTTGGGCATAATTGTAGGACCATCCAATAATTCGTCATTTTCATCAAGTGAATCTGGACTGTCAGGCAAAGGTATCTCGATACTAGTAACCAAGTTAATGACATCTCTTAATCTCATAGAATCAGCAAACCATCCCATTGCTTGTTCAGCATCTCCTCTTTTTTCAGCATCATTTGCCTGATCTTCATGCGCTTCTGCCAATAAAGCTAGCCAGCATAAGCATCTTGCTTGAACTATTGAAAGATCTAAATCATTAGGTTTGGATTTAGAAATGCGTTCATGCTCTTGTTGAATTAAAAGCTTTAAGCGCATGTCATGCAACTTAGCCATAAAAGATTTATTACTAATTACACACTAGCTAGAGAGTAGCAAGTTTGCACACATACTACATATAGTTTATTACTTTAACGGGACTGGCGGGATTCGAACCCACGACCTACGGTTTAGGAAACCGTTGCTCTATCCTGCTGAGCTACAGCCCCAATAGATGATTTTTAGCTTAATAACCACTATGCTAAATGAAAGCAGGAGAGGCAATCGCAAAAAAGGTTTATTTTGTTTCCAAAATAAACCTTTTTTGAGGAAAGTCCGGGCTCCCACATGGTCAGGCTTGCTGGGTAATTCCCAGTGCGGGTAACCGTGAGGATAGTGCCACAGAAACATACCGCCTAATACTATATGTATGGCAAGGGTGCAAGGGTGCGGTAAGAGCGCACCAGCAACATTGAGAAGTGTTGGCTAGGTAAACCCCAGCTGGGAGCAAGGCTTAGTAGATTTATGACCATTACACAATCTACTTTTAAGCGCCGCTTGAGACTGTGAAGTAATTCCAGCCCTAGATAGATGATTGCCCATCTTATCTAAGATGAACAGAACCCGGCTTATGACCTGCTTTCTAATTGTTGTGATTATTTAAATCATATGATAAATACAATTAACGCAAAGAGAATTAATCAAATAATTACTTTTTTACAGACACTAAAAATTAGATCAAAAAGATTTTCTGAAATAATTAGCACACACAATATTTCAGTGATTCAAGATTTTAATCAAGCATTAATACATTCCTCTGATGACAAAATAATAAATTACGAAAAATTAGAATTCTTTGGGGATGCAGTACTCAGATTAGCTGCTTCAATATTTATTGAAAAAAAATATCCTCAAATGAGTGTAGGAGAAAGATCAGAGCTAAGAGCGCAAATTGTAAGTGATGAATGGTTGATTAAATTAGGAAAAGAAATTGGGATAGAAAAATTAATCATTAAGGGGCCTAAAGCTCTTGGTGATGAAAATTCAAAAAATACTATTATTGGGGAAGCTACAGAAGCTTTAATAGGTGCCCTTTATAAGTGCTTTAATTCAATGCAGGAAGTAAATCTATGGCTAGATGATATTTGGGAGGAAGATTCAGAAACATTTTTAAAAGCCCCGTATAAATTTAAATCTAAGACAGTATTACAAGAGTGGTGTCAAAGTAAAGGTTTTGATTTGCCAATCTATAAAATAATTGAAATCTCTCAAAAGAATGGGGACCCAAAAAGATTTTCTTGCGATATATTTATCGAAGGATTAAAAGAATCAACTGCATTTGGCAAATCCCATAAACAAGCAGAAACAAATGCAGCAAGAGTTTTGATAGAAAAACTTAGAACTATAGGAAAAATCTAATTTTTATACTATTTCTAAATTAGTTAGCTTAAAAGTTATGAGTTTATCCCAATTACCTCCTTCAAACAGAACAGCTGCTCTTTTGTTTGTAACTCTCTGCACAAACCCTTTATATCCTCTATAAATAGATTTATTATCTTTTACAACAACAAAAGAACCAGGGAGTATGGGTTTCATCGATAATTCCATAGAACACTCTATTTATTAGAATATATGTTAAATGAAAATGAATGGTTGATTGTTGGATTGATAACATCATGTCATGGAATCAATGGGCAAGTAAAGGTTAAATCTCTAAGTGATTTTGAAGAGAGATTTTTAGAACCGGGAATAAGATGGTTGCAAAAAGAAAATCAACCTCCTACAAAAATAGAACTTACCTCTGGTTTCAGGCAGCCTGGTAAAGAAACCTTTATCGTTAAATTCCAAGGAATAAATAGTAGAAATAGTGCCGAGCAACTTAAAAAACATAAAATTCTCGTAAAAACCAATAAACTTCCTCAATTAAAAAAAGAAGAATTCCACTTGTTGGAACTTATAAATTTGCAAGTCAAAACTTTCGAAAATGATGAATTAAAAATAATTGGGCAAGTTATTAATTTAGAAAATGAGAAAAATAATTTACTTGTTATTAAACTATTTAAAAATCAAAAGAAAGTTCTAATACCATTTGTTAAAGAAATCGTACCATTAGTAGATATAAAAAATAATTTCCTTATCGTAAATCCTCCAAAGGGACTATTAGAACTATAAATTGAAAAGAAATCATATGAAACCTTTTATTCTACAGTTACACTTTTAGCTAAATTTCTTGGTTGATCCACATCAAGTCCTCTATGAGCCGCAATATGGTAACTCAATAATTGTAGAGGAACTATGTTGAGTAAAGGTGAAATCCATTCATTGGAGGAAGGAATTTTCATTAAATAATCAAAGATTTCAGTACCATTACATTCAGGAGCAATCCCTATCAAATAGGAATCTCTCGCTTTTGCTTCTTGAGCATTGCTGATCACTTTATCAAAAACTTCACCAGGGGAGGCAATAGAAATTACAGGTACTTTTTTATCTAACAACGCTATTGGACCATGTTTCATTTCTCCCGCTGGATATCCAGCGGCATGAATATAACTAATTTCTTTCAGTTTTAACGCTCCTTCGAGAGCAATAGGATAATTTATACCTCTTCCTAAAAAAATAACATCTTTAATATTAAAAAAGTCATGTGCTAGCTTTTCTGAAGATTTATTATGTTTCTCTAAGAGATCTTCTAGTAATGGAGGCAATTGTATAAGTTCTGTGATTAATTTACCTATTTCATCTGAACTTTGACTACCTTTAATTTGCGCAAATTTTATAGCTAATCCATAAAACGAAAGTAATTGTGCAAAAAAAGTTTTCGTTGCTGCGACTCCCACTTCTATACCTGCGCAGATATCAATTATATTTGAAATCTGCCTTCCTATAGAGCTCTCTTTTCTATTGGTAATTGCAAGAAGATTTGGTTTAAATTTTTCATCTTCAATTGAAGACCTTCTTTTAATCTCCATATCTATTGCTGCAATTGTGTCAGCAGTTTCTCCAGATTGAGTAACTCCAATAGTTAAAGTATTTGGCAGTAGTGGAGGTGGTGAATATCGAAATTCGCTTGCGTAAAAGACATTGGTTGGAATCCCTGAAAATTGTTCTAATAAAAAGCTACCCACCATTGCAGCATGTTTACTCGTACCACAAGCAATAATCTCAATTCTCTCAATTGATTCAAGAAACTTTGTATCAAAAGGATACTTGATTTTAAATTGGCCGTTTTCTAAGTTTTTAACTAAATAATTATCCAACCAGTTTTTTGCAGTACTTGGTTGATCATATATCTCTTTTAACATGTAATGTTTGAAATTCATCTTATCCATTATTTGCTCTGAAACCTTTAAAGAAACAGGATTTCGATATTGTCTCTCGTTGTTTGAGTCATATATTTCTATTCCAAGAGGTGTTAATAAAGCGATTTCCTCATCCTCCATTGGCAGAATAATATTTGTAAAATTTGCAATCGCTGGCGTATCACTCGCACAAATAAATTCTCCTTCACCCAAACCAATAATCAAAGGTGCTTGTCTTCTGGCAACAACAAGAGAGGTTGGTGCACCAGCCCATAAAACTGCCAAAGCATAAGTTCCTTCTAAATCAGATATTACATTTCTCACAGCTACTAATAAGGTTGAACCATTATTCTCAAGATTAAGTTTGCTTAGAGTCTTTAATTCTCTTTGAATTAGATGGGGAATTACCTCGGTATCTGTATCAGAATTAAAAATAATACCATCTTTCTCTAATTTATTTTTTAATTCTTGGAAATTTTCAATAATCCCATTTTGAACAACTGCTATGTTTCCTGAACTATCGATATGAGGATGGGCATTTTTAACTTCAGGTTTTCCGTGAGTTGCCCATCTGGTATGACCTATGCCCACGGTTCCAGGAATAATCTTATTATTAAGGTTACTAATTAAATTCTTGAGCTTTCCCTTTGCTTTGTTACAAGTAATAGAGTTTGTTTCAGGATTAATTATTGCAATACCTGCTGAATCATAACCTCTATATTCAAGCTTTTCTAAACCATTCATCAATAATGGTAAAGCTTTTTTATAACCAGTTACAGCAACTATTCCACACATACGTTAATTTTTTTTCAATTATATTGAAAAAAAATAAGTATTTTTTAAAACATGGACTCTCTTAAAACTGCACTATAAAGTTAATATGCTAATCCCATGCTCCTTGAAGTTTCATCTCCTAAATAAACACGAATACTTAAGAAGTCAGTTGGACAAGCCGTTTCACATCTTTTACAACCTACACAATCTTCGGTTCTAGGTGATGAGGCAATTTGGCCAGCTTTGCAGCCATCCCATGGAACCATTTCCAAAACATCAAGTGGGCAAGCCCTTACGCATTGGGTGCATCCAATGCAAGTGTCGTAAATTTTAACTGCGTGTGACATGTAAAAATTGTCTATTGAACCTCGTTATATAATACTATTGTCTTACAAAGAAATTAAAAAAATTAAGATATGCTTCACTCTTGTTAACTCTAGGGCATAAAATCTTATAGATAATTAGTAAATTCCATAAACTATGTCACAAGAAATCCTCGAAAAAGTCTGTTCTATTGTTTCAGAGCAATTAAGCGTTGAAGCAGGAGAAGTTAAATCAGATTCAAATTTCCAAAATGATTTGGGTGCAGATTCTTTAGATACCGTTGAATTAGTGATGGCTCTAGAGGAAGAATTTGATATTGAAATTCCTGATGAAGCAGCTGAAGGAATAGCAACAGTTGGCGATGCAGTTAAATTCATCGAAGAAAAAAAAGGTTAATCAAGGATGTCAAATTTCCATCGAGTAGTTATTACTGGTATCGGAGCAGTTACTCCTATTGGTAACAACATTGATGAATATTTACTCAGTCTTCAAAATGGGATTAATGGGGTCTCAGGTATTACTCTCTTTGATCCTGAACATCATCCTTGCAAATTTGCAGCAGAAGTTAAAAATCTTCAATCTGAAAATTTTATTGAAGCTAAAGAATCCAAAAGGTGGGATCGTTTTTCCCAGTTTGGAGTTATTGCCGCAAAGCAAGCCTTTAATGATTCTGGACTTGAGATTACTGAAGCTAATTCATCAAGAATTGGGGTGATTATTGGCTCTGGTGTTGGAGGCTTACTAACTATGGAAAGTCAAGCTCAAATTCTCAGTCATAAAGGACCTAAAAGAGTAAGTCCATTTACAGTCCCAATGATGATTCCAAACATGGCAACCGGATTGGCTGCCATTGCTTTGGGTGCAAAAGGACCAAGTTCCTCTGTTTCAACCGCCTGCGCTGCTGGTTCAAATGCAATTGGTGATTCTTTTAGATTACTCCAACTTGGAAAGGCAGATGCAATGATTTGTGGAGGAGCAGAAGCAAGTATTACGCCTCTTGGAGTAGCTGGTTTTGCCAGTGCCAAAGCTCTTTCTTTCAGAAATGAAAGTCCTCAAACTGCTAGCAGACCTTTTGATGCAGAAAGAGATGGATTTGTTATTGGAGAGGGATCTGGAATTCTTGTTTTAGAAACTTTAGAAAATGCACAAAAAAGAAATGCAAGAATTTATGCAGAAATAATTGGATATGGAACAACATGTGATGCTCATCACATTACTGCTCCATCTCCAGGCGGTGTTGGAGGTGCTGAAGCTATCAAACTAGCAATTGAAGACGCTTCTCTTAGCCTTGATAAAGTTGATTACATCAATGCTCATGGGACGAGTACATCAGCTAATGACAAAAATGAAACTTCTGCAATTAAATCTATATTTAGAGACAGATCTTACCTCATTCCTGTAAGCTCTACTAAGTCGATGACTGGTCATCTCCTAGGAGGCTCAGGGGGTATAGAAGCCGTAGCTTGTATACTTTCTTTGACACATAATTTTATCCCTCCTACAATTAACTACGTCAATCCAGATCCTGAATGTGATCTTGATTATGTACCAAATAATGCAAGAGAAGCTCAAATAGGAGTTGCTCTTTCTAATTCTTTCGGCTTTGGTGGTCACAATGTTTGCCTTGCTTTCAGCAAAATGAATTGAAGACAACCAATTCTTTATTTCCAACTTAACTTATTTTAAAACAATGGTCGCTGCATCTGTTTCATTAGAATCACTTTGTGTAAATAGTATAAGAATGCTTGCTGTAGATGCAGTAAATAAATCTAATAGTGGACATCCTGGATTGCCCATGGGGTGTGCTCCTATGGGTTATGCATTATGGCAAAACATACTAAATCACAACCCAAATAATCCAAAATGGTTTAATAGGGACCGTTTTGTATTATCAGCTGGTCATGGCTGTATGCTGTTATATTCTTTGCTTCATTTGACTGGATACAAATCAGTTTCTATAGAAGATATTAAAGAATTTAGACAATGGGGATCCAAAACTCCTGGACATCCAGAAACATTCGAAACTGAAGGAGTTGAAGTTACTGCTGGTCCACTCGGAGCCGGAATTTCTAATGCAGTTGGTTTAGCAATAGCTGAAACTCACTTAGCTGCTAAATTCAATAAACCTGATTGCAATATCGTTGATCACTATACTTACGTGATAATGGGTGACGGCTGTAATCAAGAAGGTATCGCTTCAGAAGCTTGCTCATTGGCTGGTCATCTTAAGCTTGGAAAATTAATTGCACTCTATGATGATAATCAAATTACAATTGATGGAAGAACCGATGTTTCTTTCACTGAAGATGTTTTAAAAAGATACGAAGCTTATGGATGGCACGTACAACATGTTGAAGATGGTAATCATGATGTTACAGGAATAACTGAAGCTATCGAAAAAGCAAAATTAATTACAGACAAACCCTCAATTATTAAAATTTCTACGACCATAGGCTATGGTTCGCCTAACAAATCAGACACTGCTGGAATTCATGGAGCAGCTGTTGGAGAAGAAGAAGCTGCATTAACCAGAGAGTTTCTAAGTTGGGACTATCCTCCATTTGAAATACCAAATGAAGTATATGCCCATTTTAGAAAATCAATAAACAAAGGCGAAAACCTAGAGAAAGAATGGAATTCTAGATTTGAAGAATATCAGAAAAAATATCCCTCTGAAGGATCCGAGTTAAGCAGAATGCTAAAAGGGCAATTACCTGATAATTGGGATTCAGATCTCCCCTCTTATACAACGGATGATAAAGGTTTAGCAACTAGAAAGCATTCACAAATATGTTTAGGTGCTCTTGGTCCTAACCTGCCTGAATTAATTGGGGGATCTGCAGATTTAACTCACTCTAACTACACAGATATTAAGGGAGAAACTGGATCATTCCAGCCTCATAGCCCTGAAAAAAGATATTTACATTTTGGTGTTCGAGAGCATGCAATGGCAGCCATACTTAATGGTATTGCGTATCACAATAGTGGTCTGATTCCTTATGGGGGAACATTCCTTGTTTTCGCCGATTATATGAGAGGTTCAATGAGGCTTTCAGCACTCAGCGAATTAGGAGTGATATATGTATTAACCCATGATTCAATTGGTGTAGGCGAAGACGGCCCAACACATCAACCGATTGAAACTATCCCTTCTCTTCGTGCCATGCCCAACATGCTGGTTTTCAGACCAGGAGATGGAAATGAGACGAGTGGAGCTTATAAGCTTGCTATTCAAAATAGAAAAAGACCTTCTGCCCTTTGTCTAAGTAGACAAGGCATGCCAAATCAAGAAAATACTTCTATCGAGAAAGTTGCCTTTGGAGGGTATGTAGTTTCTGATTGCGAAGGAACGCCCGATTTAATATTTATTGGCACTGGAAGCGAACTAAATCTTTGCATTGAAGCAAGTAAGGAAATTTCAAACTTAGGTAAAAAAATTAGAGTTGTCTCAATGCCTTGCGTAGAACTATTCGAAGAACAGGAAGAATCTTACAAAGAAAGTGTTTTACCGAGTACTGTGACTAAGAGAGTTGTAGTAGAAGCTGCCCATTCATTTGGTTGGCATAAATATACTGGTTTTGATGGGATTTGTATTACTATGGATCGGTTTGGAGCATCAGCTCCAGGCGGAGAATGTATGAAAAATTTTGGATTTACAGTAGAAAATGTAGTTAATAAGACAAAGGAAATTCTATAAAGTATTCATAAAATTTATAACTATACTGAAGAATTACATTCTTTAAGTTTATCTTTTAGTTGATCAAGAGATTCATCAGAAATTTTTGAATTCATAGGACAATGCTTAGGTCCACACATTGAACAAAATTCAGCCTTTTTAAAAATTTCTTCAGGTAATGTTTCATCATGGTATTGCTTTGCTCTTTCTGGATCTAATGAAAGTTCAAATTGTTTATTCCAATCAAAGTTATACCTTGCATGACTAAGTTCATCATCTCTATCACGAGCTCCAGATCGATGTCTAGCTATATCAGCAGCATGAGCAGCTATCTTATAAGCAATTAATCCTTCTCGTACATCTTCTGCATTAGGTAGACCTAGATGTTCTTTTGGAGTTACATAACATAACATAGAAGTCCCATACCAACCAGCCATCGCGGCTCCAATAGCACTTGATATATGGTCATAACCAGGAGATATATCTGTCACCAATGGGCCAAGTACATAAAAGGGGGCTTCTGAACATTCCTCCATTTGCTTTCTCACATTAAACTCAATTTGATCCATAGGTACATGCCCAGGACCCTCAACCATCACTTGAACATTATGTTCCCATGCTCTTCGAGTAAGCTCTCCTAAGGTCTTTAATTCTGCTAACTGAGCATCATCAGAAGCATCATGCAAACATCCAGGTCTAAGTGAATCTCCTAGAGAAAATGTACAATCATATTTCTTAAAAATCTCACAAATATCATCAAACCTTGAATAGAGAGGATTTTGCTTAAAATGGTGTAACATCCATTGTGCTAAAATTCCTCCCCCTCTACTTACAATTCCAGTAATTCTCCCTTTGACTTTTGGCAAATGCTCTATTAGTAATCCTGCATGAATAGTTTGATAATCAACGCCCTGTTGGCAATGTTTTTCAATTATATGAAGAAAATCGTCTTCTGTAAGTCTATCTATTGAGCCATGCACACTTTCTAAAGCTTGATAAACGGGAACTGTGCCTATTGGAACGGGAGATTCGTTAATAATGGCTTGCCTTACTTCATCTAAATTTACTCCTCCGGTAGAAAGATCCATAACCGTATCAGCGCCATATTTAACGGCTAGCTTAAGCTTCTCTACTTCTTCATTGATATCACTTGCATTAGGTGAAGCACCAATATTTGCATTAACTTTACATCTAGAAGCAATACCTATTGACATTGGCTCAAGATTCAAATGATTAATATTAGCTGGAATGATTAATCTTCCTCTTGCCACTTCTTCCATTATTAATGAAGCAGGAAGATTTTCTTTTTTAGCAACAAATTCCATTTCTTCAGTGACATATCCGTTCCTCGCAAAATTCATCTGAGTTACATTATCTTTTCCAAGACGAGGCTTAATCCAAGAACTTCTCATAACTTGTAGTTTTTAAAAGTGTTATTACTAAAGTTTGATCAAATTTCCACTTCCCTGCATCAGTATTAATGATTCAGGTTCAAAGGGTATGATCTCAGCTAAGTTAAATTTCTTAGCACCCCTAGTATTTATTTATTAATAGCTCTTTTCTAAAAAATAGTCATCACATATTGCTTAAAAATAAATAAAGTATTTTTATTTAACTGTTTAATAAGACTTAATTTTTTTTAAAATATTCTTCCTATCCAATTTTCTCCTTACATCTTTCTCCAAAATAATTGAGATCCCCATTAAGCCAATAGGCACATAAAAAATCTTCTTTGTATTATCCCTTAATATTAAACCAATAGCAGATATAAGGATCATGAAAGGAGCTACAAAAGATAAAATCAATCCTTTATTAATTTTCATTTATCTACTTTATTAAGTATTTGATTGTTTAATTTTACTATGGATTCTGTTATTACTTTAATACCAACAGCAATCGCTCTTTCATCTGGATCAAATCTGGAACTGTGTAATGGAGCGCATCCATTTGAATCAGACACACCTAATCTAAACATAGCTCCAGGGATCTCATGCAAGAACTCGGCAAAATCCTCCGCACCTAATGATGGTTTTTGTAATTCAATAACATTTTCTTGACCCAAAACCTTAATTCCTGAATCTCTGAGAACTCTATTAATTTCAGAATTATTATTAACTGGAGGTGTAATTTCTCTAAATATTACTTTTGCATCAGCTCCGAAACTAGTAACTAAAGAAGAGATATTATCATCAAGCCAATTACCAATATTCTTAAATAATTGAAGATTAGTGCATCTAACAGTACCAATTAAATTGACCTTTTCAGCAAGTACATTGAATGCATTGCCACCATTAATTTTACCAAAAGTTATTACTACAGGATCCAAAGGATCTAACTTCCTTGTTATTAATTCTTGAACTCCCGAGATAACTTTAGAGGCCACCCATATAGCATCAACCCCTTCATGAGGGCGAGCACCATGGCCTGATTTCCCTTTAATCTCTACCTTTAGTTCTCCAGCAGCAGCAGTTAAACTTCCCTCTTTAATCCCAATAGTCCCTACAGATAAATCGGGGTAGACATGAAGACCTAAAATATGAGTTAAACCATTAGTTGCACCATCTTTAATCATCCATCTAGCTCCACTAGCAATTTCTTCAGCGGGCTGAAAAATTATCCGCGTGCCAAAATTAAGGTTTAAATCCTTAACAATTTTTGCTACACCCAACCCAATCGATATATGTAAATCATGACCACATGCATGCATAACACCATCTACTTTTGAAGCAAAACTTAATTTAGTTTCCTCAAATATTGGTAACGCATCCATATCCACTCTTAAGCCTATAATGCCTTTATCTAACGGGCCGAAATCAGCTATAACTCCAGTCCTACCTATAGATTCAGTAACATTCCAACCAATATTTTTTAAATAACCACTTATCAAAATAGCTGTTTGATTTTCCAGCCCACTTAATTCTGGATGTGCATGGATATGTCTTCTTAAATTAATTAATTCATCATTAAACGAATCAATTTTTTTTAAAAACTGATCTCTATTCATTACTTATTGTAAATTTATAAAACTCATTAAATCTTTAGTTGGTTTTGGAGGCCATCTTCTTACTTTTATTAACCATTGCTCATCACTATACCTCGGATCTAATTCAGTTACTGATATCCAATTACTCTCTGCTTTACCAAATTCACCCTTTGACCAATTTAAAGCTGTTAAAGCTGCCCTAGCATCTGCAAAAGTTGGATAACGTCTAATTAATTTTTTTAATTCTTGTTCAGATTCATCAATGTTCCCCAACTGGAAATCTGCTAACGCCATACTTGATCTAGCCATAGCAAATCCAGGATTATATAAAGCAGCTTTTGAAAATAAATCTCTTGCTTTTTCCCATTGTGATGAAGAACCTTCTACATTCGCCAAATTATATAGTGCAGAGAAATTTTTACTATCTTTTGAAATAACGAACATATAATCTTTTTTCGCTTCCGACCATAGACCCAATGCTTCCTCTGCTATCCCCCTGTTAATGTAAGGATCTATTTCACTAGAATTCAAACTTATTGACTTATTTTGGTCATCTATTGATCCCTTTACATCTCCTACAACAAGTCTTACATTTCCTCTATTACTCAAACCCGCAGCATCATCAGGATACAATTCCAAATAGCGATTCCATTCCTGTAACGCGAGATTAAATTTTCCGCCTGAACTTAAATCTAATGCATTTTGAAACAAATCTTCTCTCAAAGATAATGAATAGCATGGTGCAATATAAAAAATATTGATAAAAACAAAAATTAATAAACAACAAACCTTAACTTTTTTAAAAGTTATCATTTTTTGAATCAATGTACTTTTTCCCTACCGCAGTAAGCAATCTTCCTCGAGGAGTTCTCGTGAGGAAACCAATTTGGATTAGGTATGGCTCAACTACAAATTCTAACATTGAAGAATCATCGCCCAATCCAGCTGCGATTGAATCGAGGCCAGTTGGAATATTATTATTTTGATTTAAAAAAGACAAATATTGTCTATCTAAAGAATCCAATCCTTTTTCATCTATTTGGTAAGAATTTAAAGCTTTTTTTATTAAATTCACGGAGATCACATTAGTTTTTTCAATAACTTGAGCATAATCTCTAACTCGTCTTAATAATCTTAAAGCAATTCTTGGAGTCCCTCGAGAAATCTTTGCTAAATCATAAGATGCTTCATCATCTAAATTGAGGTTTATTAATCTGGAGAAATTAACAATTATTTGTTTTAATTCATCATACGTATAAAATTCAATTTTCTCAGATATACCAAATCTATCTCTTAGAGGTGCACTAATTGAGGCTAATTTAGTTGTGGCCCCAACCAGAGTAAACCTAGGAAGATTAATTGTTCTACAACGTGTTCCTCTATTAGCTCCCATAGTTAAGTCGAGTCTAAAATCTTCCATTGCAGAATATAACAACTCTTCAGTTAACCTATTTAAGCGATGTATCTCATCGATAAACAAAACTTCACCTTCTTTTAATCCAAGTAGTAACCCTACAATATCTCTAGGTCTTTCAATTGAGGGTGCAGTAGCTATCCTGCATTTTGTATTCATTTCGTTGGCTATCAAAAAAGCAAGGGTAGTCTTACCTAAACCAGGCTGTCCATATAAAAGAGTATGCTCCAAAGGTTCTTTTCGGAAAATTGAAGCATCTATAGCTATTCTTAAAGAAGATTTAAGTTGTTCTTGGCCAATAAATTCTTGAAAAGTAAGAGGCCGTGCTAAGTTCAGATTATTATTTTTCTTTTCTTCTGGAATGATTTTTGAATCAACTAGCCTTAGCTCTTTTTTACGAGGAGAAGGGTCATTATCGCCTATATTGGAAGAAATTATTGCCATAATCAAAGGTTAATTCCAATTGTTCTGAGTAGAAAGATTTTTTACAACTAAAAATGGCAAAAAATTCAACCAAAGTTAAAAAAAATACTAATAAAGAAAATAATTTTAAACGTCTAGCTGAGAATAGATATGCAAAATTTCAATATACAATATCTGAAACAATCGAAGCAGGAATTGAACTTTTAGGTACTGAAGTAAAATCAATTAGAAACGGAAAAGCAAATTTAAGAGATGGGTACTGTTCATTTAGAGATGGTGAGATTTTATTGTTAAATGTTCACATTTCACCACACAAAAATGTAGGGGCTTTTTTTAATCATGATCCATTAAGAAATAGAAAGTTGCTACTACATAAAAAAGAAATAATAAAGCTGAAATCCAATACTGAAAAAAAAGGAATGACTATTATTCCATTATCTCTATATTTAAAAGGTTCATGGATTAAAATAACTATTGGAGTCGGTAAAGGGAAAAAATTACATGACAAACGCCAAGATGAGAAACAAAAAAGTATAAAAAAAGAAATTAACTCTGCACTAAAAAGATAAAAAAAAATATCCAAATTTATTGAAACTATGAATCTAAACTTACTGAACTTGGAGGAGGGGAAGGATCTGGATCTGCAATTAACATATGCTGTAGGACGGTTTCAGGTCTTTCACTATCTCTCCAGCGAATTTTATAAGCAGGCATTTTTGTACCCCTACTTGTAGTTTGCTCTACTGGTTCAATAACCCATCCTCTTCTTGATCGGCCTTGAGGATTTCTTTTTACTACTGCATCCGCGTGTTTGAAACGGAAACCAACACGTTCACCACTCATTGCAAAAAATTTCGTATTGGATTAATTAATCTATTTTACTTCATTCAAGGGTAATTTTTCATTTTTATTAGAAGTTTTTTCTGGTTTTAACAATGGGAAAGGGATGACATCTCTAATTGATGGACTATTAGTAATTAACATAATAAGTCTATCAATACCTATGCCTAATCCTCCAGTAGGAGGCATACCAATCTCTAATGCATTCAAGAAATCTTCATCTATACAGTGAGCCTCATAATCTCCTTGATCTCTAAGAGATTGCTGTAATTGCATTCTTTCTCTTTGATCTACCGGATCTATCAACTCACTAAACGCATTGGCTAACTCTCGACCAACAATGAATAATTCAAATCTCTGAACCATTTCTTTTTTATTAAGATGAGGTCTAGCTAAAGGAGAAATTTCAACAGGATAATCGATAACAAAAGTAGGTTCTATCAGTTCTGACTCAACTTTTTGCTCAAAGACCTCATTTAAAAGTCTTCCAATAGAATTCACTTTATTAGATAATTCAACATTTATACTTTCAACAGCTTTTTTTGCTGCTTGAAAATCTTCATGGAAACAATCAAAATCAAGCCCTGTATATTTTTTGACTATATCTTTCATAGATATTCTTGCCCAAGGCTTAGAAAAATCAATTTCATTATTTTGATAATTTATAACTAAAGAGCCACATGCATCAGCGACAATATCTTTAATCAGTTGTTCTGTTAAATCCATCATATCGACATAGTTAGAAAAAGCTTGATAAATTTCAACTGAAGTAAATTCTGGATTATGCTTTGTACTTATCCCCTCATTACGGAAGATTCTTCCCAATTCATAAACTTTCTCAAATCCTCCAACAACCATTCTTTTTAAATGTAATTCTGTAGCTATTCTTAGATAAAGCGGAATATCTAATGTATTGTGATGAGTAATAAATGGTCTTGCTTCTGCACCACCAGCTTCAGATTGTAGAATTGGAGTTTCTATCTCTAAAAAATTTCTATTATCTAGCCATTGTCTTATAAAACTTATACATTTTGCTCGTGTTTTAAATACATTTTTAGAGTAAGGATTCACTATTAAATCTAGATAACGTTGCCTATATCTTTTTTCAATATCAGTCAATCCATGCCATTTATCAGGTAAAGGCTGTAATGATTTAGATAACATTTCCCATTTTTCTACTTTAATTGAAAGCTCACCTTTGTTAGTTTTTTTAATAGTTCCGAAAACGCCTATCCAATCACCAATATCTACTATTTCCTTAATATCTTCAAAAGAAAGTAATTTTTGGTTTTCTAAATTGGAATTAATAATCCTTTTATCTAAATAAAGCTGAATCTGTCCTTCTTGATCACTGATTGTGAAAAAGGCAATTTTTCCCATTACCCTTTTTGCCATAACTCTACCCGCAATAGCGACATTAAAATCTTCCTCTTGACCATTTTCTAAATAATCAAATTTTTGAATAAGAAATTTTGTAGTATGGGAAACTTTAAAACTCTCTGCGTAAGAAGCAAATCCTTTACTGACTAGTAAATTAGCTTTTTGTAGACGGGCTTCTCTTATTTCAGACAAAATTTACCTTAATATATTTGTTTTATTTAATAAAAGTATCAGACCAAGGCTTAACTTGCCAAAGATGTTGCTGTTTCGCCAACTCTCTGAGATGCATAACCAATTCCTCGAACAGTTAATATTAATTCTGGATTTCTAGGATCTGGTTCTAATTTACCTCTTAGTCTCGCGACATATACATCTACCACTCTTAAATCTGCAGCTCTCCTAGGAGGATAACCCCATAACTTTTCCAAAATTTCAGCTCTTGGAACAACTTTACCAGGCTCGTCAAATAATAATTCTAAAAGGCTGAATTCAGTATAAGTCAGACTAATTCTTTCTCCTGCTCTAGAAACTTGTCTTCTATTAGTATCAACAACCAAACTTCCAAATTTCATCACTCCTTTACCTGATGGAGCCTCTTTCGTTTCGGTAACCGATACGGTAGGACCCATTCTTCTCAAAATAGTGGCTATCCTAGCTTCTAACTCTTTTGGGCTGAATGGTTTTGATAAATAATCATCAGCTCCTAAATCCAAGCCTGCAACTCTCTCTGAAATCGCCTCTAGTGCGGTTAAAAATATTATTGGCACCACTGATTCAGCCCTAATTCTTCTACAAACAGCAAATCCATCCATTTTTGGGAGCATAACATCAAGAACTATCAAGTCAGGGGAATCTCGGTGAAAAGATTCAAGAGCTTCTTCACCATTAGTGGCCGAATAAACTTGATATCCTGCGAGTTGAAGTCTTGTAACTAATACCTTCAAAACTGCTGGTTCATCATCAACAACTAAAATTCTTGCTTTTGACATAGTTAAATAAGATTTCTAGATCTTTCAAAGCAAAGATCTATTGCATTTAGTTTTAATTCTAACAATTAAAAATATAACATTAAGAACCCTCAAAGAGATATTCTTTAGATTTACAAAAATTTTAAATAATTATAAGAATGTACAATTTTTCAACCACTTTTCACTTCTTTGCGAAATTTATCATGACACTTTTCTCCCTAGAAGATTGAAAGACTCTCAAAAGATGAGAGCAAATTAAGGGAGCAAAAAAACCTGTAAGAAAAACTTCAGCCAAGATATTTTGAACACTAGGGATAAACATTAAAAAAGCAACATCTGAAAAATTTTTATACAAAATCTGTAAAAAATACAAAGTCCCACATATAAAACTTCCAAAACAACAAATTAAACCATACCTAAAATGTCCCACCAAAGTATCACCATGTATTTTAATTCTCCCAAACCAAACTCCACACAAAATTAAACCAGGTATTTGAGTAAAATCACTATCCAGAGTTACAGAATCTAAAATTAAACCTAAAAACAACCCAAATATTAATCCATTAATTGATCCATTAATCATTGACCAAGGCAATAACCAAAATAAAGGCCAATATGGCTGAATACCTAAAAATCCAAGCCAATTTGGATGCCATAAAAAAATAATTGGGATAAAAATAAATAAAATTATAGATAATTTTTTTTTGAAGAATTTTTTCATTAAATTTTTACTTGTAAAATTTGCACCCAATCTATTACATGAGGTTTTGCCAAAAGTAATATTTTTGCCGTTTTTTTTGCTCTAAATGGCTTATCTATAGATTGGACAATACCAACAGGGATATTTGGAGGTAATAAAGTACTAGCAGGTGAAGATGACACAAAATCTCCAACTTTTATATCAGCATCTTTTGAATAAATTATTAAGCTAGGATAATCATCTCCTAAACCAACCAAAAGTCCGTTCACTTGACTTCTATCTACCCATACACCTACTTTACTTTCTGGAGAAGTTAATAATATGACCGACGAAGTCAATAAAGATGTATTGTTTACTCTCCCTAATAATCCCCCTGGGCCAATAACAGTACTCCCAATCACCACTCCATCTTTTGAACCTTTATTTAATATTATTTGTCTCCACCAACTACCTGTTTTTCTTGAAATAACTGCAGCTGAAATAGTATCATTATTAGACGATTCTTGAAGATATAAAATTTCCCGCAATCTTGTATTATCCTTTTTCAAAAGATTTAATTTAATTAAAGATTCTTGTTCTATACTCTCAAGAATAACTTCCTTTTGAAATTGACCAGGCCAAAAAGGCTTTGAAATAAAATAATAAAAATCCTTATAAAGAGAACCTTTTGATATCCTTACAAAAACCAAAAATAAAAAAATTCCAAACAATATCCAATTTTTCTTTTTATGCCACCAACGACTAGTAGAAATTCGTCGGATATTAAACATAATATTAATCTCTAATCGCGTTCCTTATATAGTCTGGAGTATCAACAACTCTTTTAAGTTGTTTAAAATCATCTAAAACCTCTCCACACCCATTAACTACACACAACAGTGGATTTTCTGCTATGTGCGTGAAAATTCCCGTTTCATCACTCACCAAATCGTTAATACCTCTTACTAAAGCTCCTCCTCCTGCAAGCATAATGCCCCTATCAACAATGTCTGCCGCAAGTTCTGGGGGGGTTCGTTCTAAAGTTCTTTTTACAGCTTCAACTATTTTACTAAGTGGATCAGCCATGGCTTCTCTAATTTCTCCTGATGTCAAAGTAACTGACCTTGGTAGACCAGATAAAAGATGTAAACCTCTTACCTCGATAGAAGTTTTATCAAACTCATCATCTGGAAATGCAGAGCCAATTTTGATCTTAATATCTTCTGCAGTTCTCTCTCCAACAACTAAATTGTGAACTTTTTTAAGATACATTGCAATAGCTTCATTGATTTCATCACCAGCTATTCGAACAGATTCACTTAATACAGTTCCGCCCAAACTTAATACAGCAACCTCAGTAGTACCCCCACCAATATCAACAATCATAGTTCCAATTGGCTCAGTTACTGGTAATGATGCTCCTATAGCTGCTGCCACAGGTTCATCAATTAAATGAACTTCTCTAGCTCCAGCCAATCCAGCTTCTCTGACTGCACGTCTCTCAACACTGGTAACTCCACTTGGAATCCCAATAACTATTCTTGGAGCTAATATACCTTTACCTTCGTTACATTTTTGAATAAATGTTTTTATCATTTGCTCTGCCGCGTCAAAATCTGCGATAACCCCATCTCTTAGTGGTCTTACAGCTCTTATATTGCCAGGCGTTCTCCCAAGCATTAATTTAGCTTCTTGACCAACTGCCAATGGGACACCTTCTTCTAAATCCATAGCTACCACCGAAGGCTCTTGTAAAACAACCCCCTTCCCTGATACATGTATCAGAGTATTGGCCGTTCCCAAATCTATACCAATGTCTCTAGAAAATTTAAATCTGTTGAAAATCACGATAAGAAATCTTTTTTATAAATAATATATCTATTTTTTGTTGAGCTCTAACAATTCTCTCATTTAGTTATGAATAGCACGCAATACTATGAGCAAAAACTAAAAATATGAGTAGTATAAAAAAAATATTAGTAATATAAAAAAATTATGGAAATTAACACTATTAACTTAGTTGGTAGAGCCGGTAGAGAACCAGATGTGAGATATTTTGAATCTGGCAGTATTGTAGCGAATTTCACTTTGGCAGTGAACAGAAGAAGTAGAGATGAAGAGCCAGACTGGTTTAATTTAGAAATATGGGGTAAACAAGCACAAATAGCAGCAGATTATGTTAAAAAAGGATCTTTAGTTGGAATTACAGGAAGCTTTAAAATTGATAGTTGGAAAGATAAAAATACTGGTGAAGATAGATACAAACCAGTTGTTAGAGTAGATAGATTAAACTTACTAAGCTCACGAAAAGAGTCTGAAAATAACCAATATTCTAACAACAGTAACTCAAGCGAAATTCCTTTTTAGGCTCTATTTTTTTTAAAAAATCTAATAAGTAGTTTGATAATAAAATATAAAAAAATTACAATTAAAATTGGCTTCACAATATATTTGATTTGATCTAAATAAGTTTCAATTATTGGATAATTTTCACCAAATACATAACCTGCATAAGTAAGTAATGCAACCCATATTAAACTTCCTAATGTAGTCCAAATCAAAAATTTTCTTAATGGCATAAGTTCTATGCCAGCAGGAACAGAAATTAAAGTTCGTATTCCTGGCACTAATCGCCCCCAAAAAACTAAAGAAACACCGTATCTCTCAAACCAATTTTTACTTTTAATTAAGTCATTCGAAGAAATTCCTAAATATTTTCCTTTTGTATCTAGAAAATTTGAAAGTCTTTTTTCGTTTACTAATCTACCTAAATAATACCAAGGTAAAGATCCTAAAATCGTTCCAAGTAAACCCCAAAAAACTAAAATAAAAAAATTTAATTTTTGTTGATAAACGAAAAAACCGCCCAATGGCATTATTATTTCCGAAGGAATTGGAGGTATTATATTTTCTAAAAACATAGCCAAACATATAGTAAGGTACGCAATTGTTGAATTATTTTCAACAGCCAAACTTATGTAGTCAGGAATTGAAGTAAGAAAATTTACAAAAATTAAATTCAAATTTAATATCTATACAGTTCTGGTTTATAAGGTCCTTCAATAGCAACATTAATGTAATCAGCTTGTTCTTTAGTGAGTTTTGTTAATTTTGCACCAATTTTATCTAAATGTAATCTTGCTACCATTTCATCTAAATGTTTTGGTAAAACATAAACTTCTTTCTCATATTGCTCTGACTTATTAAAAAGTTCAATTTGAGCTAAAACTTGATTAGTAAAAGAATTACTCATAACAAAACTTGGATGTCCAGTAGCACAACCTAAGTTGACTAGTCTACCTTCTGCTAAAAGAATAATTTTGTTTCCACTCGGTAAAGTTATGTGATCAACCTGAGGCTTAATATTTTCCCATTGATAATTTTTCAAGGAAGCTACATCAATTTCATTATCGAAATGTCCAATATTGCAAACTATAGCCTCATCCTTCATCTTGACAAGATTATCGTGGGTTATTACCTGATAGTTACCAGTAGCTGTAACAAATATATCTATGTCTTCAACAACATCGTCTAACCTAACCACGCTATAACCTTCCATTGCCGCTTGCAGGGCACAAATTGGATCCACTTCAGCAACTTTTACAATTGCTCCAAGTCCTCTTAATGACTGTGCTGAACCTTTACCTACATCACCAAAACCCATTACTAAAGCAACCTTCCCTGCAATCATTACATCAGTTGCACGTTTAATGCTATCAACTAAAGATTCTCGGCAGCCATATAAATTATCAAATTTGCTTTTAGTTACTGAATCATTAACGTTTATGGCAGGGAAAGGTAAAGCATTTTGTTTCTGCAGTTGATAAAGTCTTGCAACTCCAGTAGTAGTTTCTTCAGTAACACCAATAATATTATTCTTAATTCTAGAGTAGAAGCTACTATCAGTTTGCAACTTAGACTTAATAGAATTGAATAAAGCAACTTCTTCTTCATTACTAGGATTATCTAAAACAGAAAAATCTTTTTCTGCCTTACTACCAAGTATCAACAGACCAGTTGCATCCCCTCCATCATCAAGAATCATATTTGGAAGATCTGAACCCCAGTCAAGAATATAGTGGGTATACTGCCAGTATTCATCAAGAGTCTCACCTTTTTTTGCATATACTGAAATTCCTTGGTCTGCAATAGCGGCTGCCGCATGATCTTGGGTTGAAAAAATATTACATGAAGCCCACCTAACTTTTGCACCAAGATCAACAAGAGTTTCTATTAATACTGCTGTCTGAATTGTCATGTGAAGACTTCCAGCTATTTTTGCACCTTTCAGTGGCTTTTCAGATTGATAATTTGCTCTAAGTGCCATTAATCCTGGCATTTCAGTTTCGGCGATTTTAATTTCTTTACGCCCAAAATCTGATAATGAAATATCAGACACTACAAAATTTGGAGCCGATGTTTTACTAGAATTAGCAATAACCATATCTAATGAATACTTTATCTCTTAAACTATAAATGATTTTCGTATAATTTTGTGTTTGTAGAGAATTTAAAAGAGACTTTACACTTAGGAAAAAAACTCTCACAAAAATTCAATCCCCAATCAATTGTTTTATTACAGGGTCCAATTGGAGCTGGAAAAACTTCATTTGTGCAAGGCATTGCGAAAGGGTTATCTATCTCTGAGGATATTACAAGCCCTACCTTTGCTTTATCTCATCACTATAATTCTGGAAAAATTCCGCTAATTCATCTTGATTTATACAGGTTAGAAAATATTTCGTCAGCAAAAGAAGTGTTTTTTGCTGAGGCAGAAGAAGCAGTAGAAAACGACGCTATTTTGGTTATTGAATGGCCAGAATTAATAGAACCACTTATTGAAAGTTTCTGGAAAATAGAAATTAGTTACGCAAAAAAAAGTGGAAGGAACTACAAAATAAAGGATCCTAAAAATTTCTTAACATTTTCATAATCTGGCTGTTGCTCGATTGCACCTTCACCATAACAAGTTAATAATCCACAAACACTTGCAAACTGAACACAATCTTCGATCTCTAATTTATTTGAAGGATAACCAGAAGAAATTAATTGTGAAATTAAGCCAGCGAGAAAGGCATCCCCTGCACCAGTAGTGTCGACAATTATTTGTGAATCAGGGATTTCATTGGACCCTTGCAATCCATTGATATACCATGCAACAGGGTGTTTTCCATCAGTTATTATTACATCTGGTCTTTTTGACATTTCTTGAGATATTAGGAAAGGATTTTCATGCTCAAAAAACATAGTCGCTTCTTCCTTAGAAAGTTTTAAAACATGAGCATGATTTAAAAATTTTTTAATTAAATTAACTCTAGCTTTTTTACTAATTTCTGATGAGAAACTTGAATAATCCCAAAAGACTTCTCTCCAATTCAAATCAATAATTATTTTGACTTCAAATTTATTGGCCTGTTCTAAAATAAAAAAAATAGTTTCTGCAGAAATTGGAGATGATAGTAAGATGGTTCCCGAAACCAAATATTTAGTTTCTAGAAACAATTTCTCCAAATTTGGAAGTTCTTTTTCAATTAATTTCTTACTAAGAAACTCGTCAGCAAAGGATGAATGAGAGCTTGGTTCAAATCCTGAAAAAAAACGATCTCCAAATTGATCTCTATCTACATTAACCACGCGAGTAGTTGAATCATTATCTAATTGCAAAAAATCTAAATTAACACCCAATGCATTAAATTGCTCAATAAATCTTTTTCCAAAATCATCACTTCCTAAACGCCCAATAAATATTGAATCTATTTTTAATTTTCTTAATGCACAAGCAACATTAGCTGGTGCACCTCCCAAAAAATCTTGAAATCCTTGATTTGACTTATTCCTGATCCTGTCTATTAATGCCTCTCCAATACACACTACCTTTGTCTTTTTCATAAAATGACACCATTTTTCTTACCTAAGAATAATTAATCAAAAACAAATAAATTTTTTTTGAATTAAAGTTTAATTAATAGCTTATTCATAGTGTCTTTTAATAAATCTGAAATTTGGAAATGGAAAAATTGGGAAATTTCATGGTCTGTTTCAAAAAAATCTACTTGCAAAAATAATATAAATATTCTATTAGTACATGGATTTGGAGCATCAAAAAAACATTGGAGACATAATCAAGATTTTCTAGGTAAAGTTTTTAATTGCTACGCAATTGATTTACTAGGATTCGGAGAAAGCAGTCAGCCTAGTGCTTTATTAAATTTCGAACCTTATAAAGAAAACTCAACTCAATATTCATTTGACTTATGGAGTAATCAAATATCAACATTTTGTTCAGAGGTCATAAAATCTCCTGTTTACTTGGTAGGCAACTCAATTGGTGGTGTTATTGCATTGAAAACTGCTGAAATTCTTAAAGATGATTGTAAAGGTCTCATTTTGATTGATTGTGCTCAAAGAACTATGGATGATAAACGCTTGAAACAAAGTGATATTTTAATGAATTTACTAAGGCCCGTATTAAAAACATTAGTCAGACAGAGAATAATTAGTAATACACTTTTTACAAGAGCTGCGAATCGACAAGTTATAAAGAAAATACTTAAAAAAGCTTACCCCTCAGGAAAAAATATCGATGAAGAATTAATTGAAATATTATATAAACCCTCTAAAAGGAAAAACTCTAAAGAAGCATTTCGTGGCTTTATTAACTTGTTTGATGACTATCTTGCTACAGAGCTTTTCGATAAGGTTGATAGTCCAATCCAATTGATTTGGGGAGAAAAAGATCCTTGGGAATCTTTAAGTGAAGCAAAAGAGTGGAAAAAAAAATTTAGGAATATTCAAAGATTAGATATTATTAAAGGTGCAGGCCATTGCCCACATGATGAAGAACCTGAAGAAACAAATAAATTAATATGTGAATTTCTTCAGGAAACAAAATAGGCTTCTACATTATCACTAAGTCTTCTCAAACCTCTTAATCCATCTCGCTCTAGGTTTCGTACTCTGTCCCTACTTATTCCTAGTACCCTACCTATACCAGTAAGAGACATTGGCTCGTCACCATCCATCCCGTATCTCATTCTTAAAACTCTACATTGCAAATCTGGTAATTGATGCAAAAGAGAATGAAGATCGCCTCTCATACAATCCATCTCTATTTGTTCGTCTGGCAGATCCTCACCACCTGCTAGTAAATCTAATAAAACAGTGTCCTCACCATCACCAACCTTTGTCTCAAGACTAACTGGCTGTCCAGCTTTACACATCAAATCTTTTACATCTGCTTCTGGAAGCTCTACATATTTCGCGAGCTCACTTACTGTTGGAGTTCTAGACATTTCTTGACTTAACTCTCTCTGACCTTTTTTCAACTTATTCAACATTTCTGTTATGTGAATTGGTAGCCTTATTGCCCTACTTTTTTCAGCTATTGCTCTAGTAATACCTTGTCTAATCCACCAATATGCATATGTTGAAAATTTATAGCCTCTAGCTGGATCAAATTTTTCTACTCCCCTCACAAGTCCTATCGTTCCCTCTTGGATTAAATCTAATAATTCCATATTTCTTTTAGTATATTTTTTTGCAACACTAACTACCAACCTTAAATTCGCTGCGACCATTCTTTCCTTAGCCCTCTGTCCAGCTCTCAATCTTTTTTTTATTATGGCAGTCGATAAATTTAATTTGTTTGATAAGTCTTCAATACTTGGCTTATCTCCTGTTAATTCAATAATTTCCAATTCTGCTCTTTCAACTTGCATATATTCTTGGACCTGCCTACCAAGAGTAATTTCTTGCTCGTGAGATAATAGTGGAACTCTACCTATATCCCTCAAATAAGATCTAACCAGGTCGACATCGTAACTAGCTTTTAAACTTGCAATTGTCGCTAATTTATTATCACTTAATGTTTCAGAAGACATGAAAGTTGAATGTTGTTTGGTAAACAATACCATTAAGAAATGTAAAGTTAAACAAAAAAATCCACAAATTTACAAAAATGAGAATAAATACCTAGTGAAATTAGATTAATAATGAAGAGCTTAATAGCCATTTTGCAGTATTCAGATAAATAAATACACCTGCAATATCAGTGACAGTTGTTATAAAAGGAGAGGACATTAAGGCTGGGTCCAATCTCATTCTATCGAACAACAAGGGGAGGATGGCTCCTGTTGTAGCAGCTAAAGTCGTTATACATATTAAACTTATTCCTACCGCAGAGGCTATTAAAGGACCTTCTCCTTGCCACCAAGCGAAGGGGAAAACTACTAGCATCATCAAAACACCTAAAATAGCGCCTGATATTGCCTCCTTAACTACTGCCTTTATTGCTCCAAGAGACTTCAATTTTTGAGTACTTAAACCTCTAATCACAACTGTTGAACTTTGAGCGCCAACATTTCCCCCAGTCCCTATAAGCAGTGGAATAAATGCAGCTAATAAAACTATTTCTTTTAATATTTGATCATTCATCGCTATCACTTTTGTCGTTAACCCATTTGCTAATACCAAAATTAACAACCACAAAATCCTTCGCCGAGCTATCGTGAACAAACTACTTTGAAAATAATCATCTTCATCTCCAGGCTGAACTGCCCCGGCTGCATAAATATCTCTTGTAGCTTCTTGCTCTATGACATCAATTAAATCGTCAACCGTTACTATCCCAACAAGTCTTTTTTCTTTGTCAACAACTGGGAGCGCTAAAAAATCGTATCTTTGTATTGCTCTTGCGACCTCTTCTTGATTAGTATTAGTAGATATATTAACTACATCTTTTGTCATTACATCTCCAATCGGCTTAGATGGATCCGCAGTTACAAGGTCTCTCAAAGAGAGAATCCCAGTTAAATGTCTCTCTTTATCAGTAACATATAAGCTGTAAATAGTTTCTGTAAATGGAGCCCTTTTTCTAACTAAAGAGAGAGCTTCAGCTGCTGTCTGCATCTCTTTAAGGTCTATGAATTCAGTTGTCATTAATCTTCCCGCAGTTTCGGGTTCATATCCAAGTAATTCAGCTGTTACTTTTCTTTCACCAGGACTAAGAGCAGACAAAAATTTTCGTACAACTTTTGCAGGTAATTCGTCGAAAAGTTGAACTCTATCATCAGGAGACATTTTCTCAACGATTTCTAAAACTTCTCCTGAACGAAGTCTGTCTAATAAAGTTTGCTGAACTACTGGATCTAAATATTCATAAACCTCAATTGCCTCATTTTTTTTTAACAATCGAAATGCTAATGCCTGCAGTATGAATGGAAGGCTTCCAATAGCATCTGCAATATCAACAGGTTGGGAAGGTTCTAAAAGTAGCTTTGCCTCATCATAATTTCCTGCGACGAGTAATGCTTCAAGTTGAATAGTAATATTGCCTCGACTACTTAAATCTGAAGATAAGGATGTAACCGTTTCAAGATTATTTTCGTTCATAATATATAAACCATTTATCAAAGTAACAACACCATTATATGAAATCTAAGTAATTTTTCTACTGATAAAGAACCCTAAATACATTGTAAATAGATTTAATATAATAATAAAATTAAACCAAAATATAAATTTTATAAAATTTTCTTGATCTAAAATCTTGTACAAAAAAAATATAAATCCGCTAAAGGATGTAAAGCAAGAAAAAAAACCACTTAACATAATTTCTTCCTTCAAGTAACTTAATCTTTTTGCAATCACAAAACCAAAAAAAAATGATCCAATTATTGAAACAATGAAATCATTATTTATCAATAATCTTAAAGAAGTAGCTAAATAACAAGCCAAAAGAATATAAATACAATGTTTTATTTTCATTTAAAAATTTGCATCAAATAATAACCTAAATAAAAGCAGCAAAAGGAAAGTATTATTGCCTCAATATAGTGAAAAAATAAACGCATCAATTTACCCTGTTGTAACAAAACAAATAGTTGATATATAAAAGAAGAAAATGTACTAAAAGATCCTAAAAAACCGGCATAAGATAACAATAATATTTTGTTATGAATAAAATTTAATGCCACTAAAATTCCCAAAAAAAACGATGCTATGAAATTTACTATTGAAGTATTTTGAATGTTAAATCCTAAATTAATTTTTAAATTATTTTGTATAAATATCCTTAGTATCAATCCAAAAGAACTCCCAAATAAAACAATAATTATTGAGTTAATATCCAAACTTACATTTTTATCCAGCCTTTTTTAATTTTATTAGGATCGTCTAGTAACTGATTAGAAGCTAATTCAACTCTAACCCAAAGTTCACTTTCACTGATTCTCCAATTACGTAAAACTGATACAGTTGTGCCTATATCAAGAACTAATAATTCTTTAGCCTGAATTTCAGGAAAAGAATAAAGAGAAGTATTGGAAATCAATATAATTTCTTTTGTATTAATAGGAAACTTATTTTGATTTAAATTTTTCTGAATTCCACCAGCAGGTAATGTAATTGGAGCAATTAATGCAAATGTAATTAAGCAAAGATTCTTAAGAAGATGATTAATCATATATCTAAAGTTGACATATCTAAGTTGCTACTATGCGTTTCAATAAATTCTCTTCTTGGTGCAACTTTATCTCCCATTAAAATATTGAATATTCTGTCAGCCTCGAGCGCATCTTCAATCTCAACCCTTTTCATCATCCGTGTTTGAGGATTCATAGTGGTATCCCACAATTGTTTTGGCATCATCTCACCTAATCCCTTAAATCTCTGAATATTATAATTTGCATTTTCTCCAAAACCTGCAATTGTATCCTTTAATTGATTCTCGTTATAACAGTATTTATGATTCTTACCTCTTTCAACTTTATAAAGGGGTGGACAAGCAATGTATATAAAACCTTTTTCAACAAGTTCTCTTTGATATCTATAAAAAAATGTCAATAATAAAGTTCTTATATGAGCACCATCAACATCAGCATCCGTCATAATTACAACCCTGTGATATCTCAAAGAGCTTTCGTTGAACTCCTCTCCTTTTATACCTAATCCTAAAGCCGTTATTAATGACTGAATTTCTGTATTTTTATAGATTTTAGTATCGTCAGTTTTTTCGATATTAAGAATTTTACCCCTTAGAGGCAAAATGGCCTGGAACTTTCTATCTCTTCCTTGTTTTGCAGAACCCCCTGCAGAATCTCCCTCAACGATATAAATTTCTGATTCTGATGGATCTCTAGAGCTACAATCTGCTAATTTACCAGGTAAAGTAGAACTTTCAAGAACACTTTTTCTTCGGACTAATTCCCTGGCCCTTCTTGCAGCTTCCGCTGCATTAAATGATTGAATTGCTTTTTCAAGAATCAAATCTAAAATTCCAGGATTAAATTCCATATATTTTGTAAGAGCTTCCCCGATAAGAGAATCAACAATTCCTCTTACTTCAGTATTCCCTAATTTTGTTTTTGTTTGTCCTTCAAATTCGGGCTCAGGAACTTTAACTGATAAAACTACAGTCAAGCCTTCTCTAATATTTTCACCAGCTAAATTTTTTTCAATGTCTTTTCTTTTGCCTCTCTTTTTTGCAAGATTATTGAATGTTCTTGTTAAAACTGTCTTTAGTCCTTCAATATGTGTACCTCCATCAATAGTTCTAATATTATTTGCAAAACCTAAAATATTATCTGAATATACATCTGAGCACCACTGCAAAGCTGCTTCCACGTAAACATTTTCTTTTTGTGAGTCAACATAAATTATCTCAGGATGAATAGAATCCTTTTCTGCATTCATGTATTGAACATATTCTTTAATGCCTCCTTCATATAAGTAAATTTCTTCTTTAAAAGAACCATCTGGCAATTCAGTTCTCTCATCTCTAAAAACAATTTTTACACCGCCATTCAGATAAGCTAGTTCTCTTAACCTAGATGAAAGAAGAGCATATTCAAATTCGATTCCTCCAGAAAAAATTGTTTTATCGGGTTTAAAACAAATAGTGGTTCCTTTTTTAAAAGGTTTTATAGACTGTTTTTTAGTATGCAATTCACCCTTCGATAAACCTTTTTCAAATCTTTGGTTAAACTCACTGCCTTCTCTATAAACAGTCACATTCACCCACTCGCTTAAAGCATTAACTACAGATATACCTACTCCATGCAAGCCGCCTGAAACTTTATAACCACCACTTCCGAATTTACCTCCCGCGTGAAGAACAGTCAGTACAGTTTCTAAGGCACTTTTCCCTGTCCTTGGATGAATATCTGTTGGGATACCTCGTCCATTATCAGAGATTAAAGCTGAGCCATCTGATTGTAGAACTATTTCTATATGATCACAATGCCCTGCAAGTGCCTCATCAACTGAATTATCAACCACCTCATATACTAAATGATGCAAACCTCTAGGACCTGTAGAACCTATATACATCCCAGGCCGTTTACGAACTGGCTCTAAACCCTCTAAAACCTGAATCTGTTCCGCACCATAATCATTTGAGATTTTATTAGATCTTTTGTCCTCACTCATTTAATATAAAAAAAAAACATTACACTTTTAAAATATTATTTTTAAAAGTTCTTTCATTAAACTTACCATCGCAATAAGAGAAAGGCTCGAAGTCTATGAAAAATTTAATCACTTTAATTATATAGCTAATAGATTTTTCTTCAGAAATTAATATGTCTTCTTATCAGCCTCATGTAATAGTTTTAATTGGAGCCACAGCAAGTGGCAAAACAGAATTAGCCATTGAAATTGCAGAATATTTTAAAACTCGTATACATAATATAGATTCAAGACAAATATACAAGTATATGGATATTGGCACAGCCAAACCATCTGAAAATCAACAAAAAAAAATAAAGCATTTTTTAATAGATATTGCAGAGCCGATCAATCCAATTAATGTAAAACAATTTCAAGAAATTGCTCAAAAATCAATTAAAAGAGAAATTACTCAGAATTATTTACCTTTTCTTGTTGGAGGAAGTGGTTTATATATGAACTCAATAACAAAAGGATTTTTTGTGCCAGATGTTCCTCCGCAAAAGAATTTGAGAGAACAATTAGAAAAACTTGGTCAGCAAGAATGTTGGGAACTATTAAAAAATTGTGATCCAGTATCAACTAAAACAATCAATTTTGCTGATCAAAATAGAACAATAAGAGCTTTAGAAGTCTTTTACGTAACAGGTAAACCTTTATCAACTCAAAAAGTGCAGAATCCTCCTGACTGGAAAATATTAGAACTTGGATTAGATAGAGATAATTTAAAAGAGAGAATTTTGCAAAGAACAAAAAATATGTTTCTAGCAGGCATTGTTGAAGAAACAAAGCACTTAATTTCTCAATATGGATCTGATTTGGCGATATTACAAACCATTGGTTACCGTGAAGCAAGGGATGTCTTAAATAAGCATTTAACTATTGATAAGGCGATTGAGTTAACTACTACAAAAACTATCCAATTTGCCAAAAGACAAAAAACATGGTTTCGTAATAAAAATAATCCTATTTGGCTTAATAACAAAAACCTGCTAAAAGATGCAATAATTAAGATAGAGTCTTTTTTAGGCTAACTTTATAAAATATATAGATTTTGTTCATCATCCAATCAATTTTTAACTAAACTGAATGCCACCACGCCCACGCTTTGACCGCCGCGCTCCTGTTAGAGAGCTCCCAAATATTAATGAAAGAATAAAATACCCTCAATTGAGAGTCGTTGATTCAGATGGAAAACAATTAGGTGTTATAGATAGATTAAAAGCATTAGAAATAGCTTCTCAAAGAGAACTTGATTTAGTTTTGGTAAGCGAAAAAGCAAATCCTCCAGTTTGTAGAATCATGGACTATGGGAAATATAAATTTGAACAAGAAAAGAAAGCAAAAGAAGCAAGAAAAAAATCTCATCAAACAGAAGTTAAAGAAGTAAAAATGAGGTACAAAATTGACAAACATGATTATGACGTACGCATAGGCCAAGCTACTAAATTTTTAAAATCGGGAGATAAAGTAAAATGCACTGTGATTTTTAGGGGTAGAGAAATTCAACACTCAAATTTAGCTGAAACACTTCTTTTAAAAATGGCTAATGATTTAGAAGAGCAATCAGAAGTACAACAAAAGCCAAAAAGAGAAGGTAGAAATATGATTATGTTTTTAAGTCCTAGAAAAACTCCTCTTATAAAAAAGGATGAAGAATGAAAAAAAGTGATCGAAAAAATATGACGAATGTTAAACTGTCACTAGGGATAAAAATTAATTAGAAAGGATTTTTCAAAAGTGAGATTCAATATTCAACAAGAAAGTGATATCCCAGCCTCAACACAACTATATAATCAAATTTGCTTTGCAATAGCAGCGAGGCATTATCCTCCAGGTCACAGACTTCCAAGCACGAGACAACTTGCAATGCAGACTGGACTGCACCGAAATACTATAAGCAAAGTTTACAGACAACTTGAAATAGATGGGGTTGTTGAAGCGATAGCTGGATCTGGAATCTATGTAAGAGATAATCTTACTAAAAGAGAATTTAAAAAATCAGTTTATTCAAAAGACAAAATAAATAAACAACCAGATCAAGAGGCAAAGAAGGCTATTGATAACTTTATGAATCTTGGCTGCACCTTACAAGAAACAAGAGAAATTTTAACTAATGAAATTGATTGGCGTATTAAATGTGGAGCAAGAATTATAGTCAGCACTCCTAGAGAAGATATAGGCGCTTCTATGCTAATAGCAGAAGACCTCTCTCCAAAAGTTAATGTCCCAGTAGAAGTTGTTCCAATGGAAGAATTAGAAAAAGTTTTGAGCAATTCAAATAATGGTACGATCGTCACAAGCAGATATTTTTTACAGCCTCTAGAAAAGGTTGCCAAACAACATGGAGTACGTGCTATTGCAGTTGACTTGAGCGACTTTCAAAAAGAATTGAAAATTATTAAAGAATTAAATACTGGAAATTGCGTAGGGATTGTTAGCATTAGTCCTGGGTTATTGAGGGCAGCAGAAATTATCATACACAGCATGCGAGGTAGTGAATTAATGCTTATGACCGCAATCTCAGATAATAACAGTAGATTACTTTCACTTTTAAAGGCTTCAAACCACATAGTGTGTGATGGGCCTAGTTTATCAGTTGTAGAAAACACCTTATTAAAAAATCGGTCTCAGCTAATGAGATTACCTCACATAATATGCGCTAAAAATTATTTGAGTATTGAAACAATAAATCAATTAAAAAAAGAAATTGGAGTTATTAATTAGACCATGGTGTTGAGAACTTTTAAATCAGATATAGAAATTATCAAAGAAAGAGATCCTGCTGCGAGAGGAATATTAGAGATTTTTCTTTGCTACCCAGGCTTTCAATCAATTGTTATTCATAGGTTTACTCATAAATTATGGAAATTAAAAATTCCTGTAATACCCCGCTTTTTCAGTCATCTTAATAGGCTATTAACAGGAATTGAAATCCATCCTGGAGCCAAAATTGGTAAAAGGGTTTTCATAGATCATGGAATGGGAGTTGTCATTGGTGAAACAGCTGAAATAGGCAATAATTGTCTGCTTTATCAAGGAGTAACATTAGGAGGCACTGGTAAAAGTCATGGGAAAAGACACCCAACCCTTATGGAAAATGTTGTAGTTGGAGCAGGTGCAAAAGTTCTTGGATCTATCACAGTAGGATCTAATACTCGTATTGGTGCGGGTTCAGTAGTTGTTCGTAATGTCGAAGGGAACAGTACTGTGGTTGGAGTTCCTGGTAGAGTAGTGCATCAAAGTGGTGTCAAAGTAAATCCATTAGCTCACTCTGCCTTACCAGATGCAGAAGCTAATGTGATAAAAAATTTAATGGATAGGATAGACTCCCTGGAAAATGAAATTCTTAAATTACAAAAAACTCTACAATGTCTAGCTAACTCAGAATCTATTGATATTTCTAAACTCGGTGATTCTCAAAATATTAAAGACAAAGAAATTTTTGAATTTCTTGGAGATGATTAAATCTTGATTTAATTTTTGTCATCCTTGTTGGTTTTAGGTTGAAACATAAACATTGAATAAATAACATTTCGTCTCATATTTGTCATCATTTCAAGAAACATATCGTATCCTTCATTTTTATATTCAATTAAAGGATCTTTTTGGCCATAACCTCTCAAGCCAACTGATTCCCTCAAGGAATCCATGGATTGAAGATGTTCTCGCCATAAATTATCAATTTGCTGCAAAATAAAAAATCTTTCAGCTTCCCTCATTAATCCTGAACGAATCTTTTCTATTTGTGATTCCTTTAAATCATAAGCTATTCTTAACTGCTCTTGAAGATAGTTTTTTAACTCTTCTATTGACAACAAATTAATATCATCAGCTTTCAGATCATCTAATAAATATATAAATTCTTTGACTTTAGAAATTAATTGATCAATATTCCATTCTTCTGGAGGGAGATCAGGATTAATATAAGCCTCTACTATTTCACTCATTGTTCTTTCTCCATATCCTATTACTTGCATCTTTAAATCACTTCCTTGCAAGACTCTTAGTCTTTCGCCATAAACTGCTTTTCTTTGATTATTCATTACCTCGTCATATTCAAAAACTTGTTTTCTGATGTCGTAATAATAAGTTTCTACTTTCTTTTGAGCACTTTCTAAAGATCTAGTAAGCATTCCAGATTCTATAGGCATATCTTCATCAACCCTAAATGCATTCATTAGATTTGCCACCCTGTCACCGCCAAAAATCCTTAATAAATTATCTTCTAAAGATAAAAAGAATCTTGTACTTCCAAGATCACCTTGTCTTCCTGCCCTTCCTCTAAGTTGATTATCAACTCTTCTTGATTCATGCCTCTCAGTACCGATGACATGTAAACCGCCAACTTCTCTTACTGTTTGTTCCTCATGAATCAAAACTGCTTCATATTCTTTTTTTACATCTGATAAAGCTCCTCTCAAAAGCTTTATCATATTATCCTCAGTCGGTGCTTTTTCTGCTGCAGTAGCTATCCGATCATCCAACTCCAAGACTGAAAGTTGTCTATCACCCCAATTTTCAACAAGTTTATTGGATAAGATAGAGAGTGTTTTTTCAATTTCTTCATCCAACTTGCAAGGGAAAAGACTAGTTGAAGAATTTGAAACGTTCTTTTTCAAATTCGAGCCCAATTGTGAAGAAAAACCATTCTTAGCTTTTGAAGTTCTTTGTTTAGGAATTGGTGGCTTATGCTCATTGTCTGGCTTTACTAGCAAAGGAATTAAAATTTCTTTTAATTTAAGTCTTGCCATATAGTCACTATTACCTCCAAGAATGATATCTGTACCCCTTCCAGCCATATTAGTAGCAATAGTAACAGCACCTGCTCTTCCAGCCTGAGCAACAATTTCCGCCTCACGTTCAACGTTCTCTGGCTTAGCATTTAACAAATTATGTGGGATTTTTTCTTCAGATAAAAGTGAACTAAGTAACTCACTTTTTTCAACGCTTGTTGTACCAACTAAAACAGGTCTACCTTCTCTATGGATTTTTGCAGTTTCTTTGGCAACGGCTTTCCATTTACCTAACTCTGTCTTAAATACTTGATCAGGCCAATCTTTTCTTTTTCTTATTTGATTGGTTGGTATGACTGTTGATTCTAATTTATAAGTTTTTTCGAATTCAACCTCCTCAGTTTTTGCAGTTCCCGTCATTCCTGCTAGACCGGGATATAAGAGAAAAAAATTCTGATAAGTTATGGATGCTAATGTTTGAGTCTCAGGCTGAATTTTAAGACTCTCTTTTGCTTCTATTGCCTGATGCTGTCCGTCACTCCAACGCCTTCCTGGCATCACCCTACCAGTAAATTCATCAACTATAACAGCCTCATCATTTTTAATAATATAATTTACATCTTTAATAAATAATTCTTTAGCTTTTAAAGCATTAGTTATATAATGCGCCCAAGGATCTTGAGGATTATATAAATCACTAACTCCCAAATAATCTTCACATTTAGCAAAACCCTGATCAGTTAATATGCAACTTCTCTGCTTTTCATCAACTTCATAATCTCCTTCTGGATCAATACCATCTTTACTTAATTCTTTTGCTTTGACTAATGCCAAAGCTAATTCTGAAGCCTTTTGATATTTTTCTTGAGGTCTTTCAACTTGGCCAGATATAATTAGAGGTGTTCTTGCTTCATCAATTAATATTGAATCAACCTCGTCAATAACACAGTAATTGAATTGTCTTTGCACTACCTCCACAATATCAGTAGACATATTATCTCTTAAATAATCAAATCCTAATTCCGAATTTGTGGCATAAGTTATATCACAGTCGTAATTTTTCTTTCTCTCAACTGGACTCATATCTTGCTGAATCAAACCAACCGATAAACCTAAAAAACGATGAACTTGTCCCATCCACTCGGCATCTCTTCTAGCTAAATAATCATTAACGGTAACTACATGAACCCCTTTTCCAGTTAAAGCATTTAAATAACAAGGTAATGTTGCAACAAGAGTTTTTCCTTCTCCAGTCTTCATCTCGGCAATTTGACACTCATGTAAAACCATTCCGCCTATTAACTGAACATCAAAATGTCTCATATCAAGCACACGTTTACTCGCTTCTCTAACAATTGCAAAGGCTTTTGGAAGACATTCTTCTAAGAGTTCCTTTTGTTTTTTAATATCTAATTCTGATGAGATCTTTGATTTCAGATGATGAGTTTGTTGTCTCAAATCATCATCGGTTAAGTTAGAAATTTCTTCTTCTAAAAAATTTATCTCTTCCACTATTGGTTGATAGCGCTTTAACTTTCGTGTATTCGGGTCTCCCAACAAAAGTTTTAGCATAAGTAAAAGTCCTTAAAATTCATCTTATTACAAACATTATAAATTAGTGCGATACAACAGAATGAATAAAAATCATATCTCTTTATTTTATAGAAATGATCGACTAGGGTATTTAAATTAAAATCAAAAAATAACCGAATTATAATCAATTTTCTAAAACTGTTTAACACAATGAAAGCAATATCTCTAATCAACCATTCCAAAGGAGCTATTGGGTTAAGGTTGTTTGGATTAGGTCCTAATCTAAAGCCGACCAATGGATTAAATAAGCTCAGAAAATTACTAGATAGTAACGCTTTCTGGGCAAAAAGCCGAACAATTAATGATCTAAAAAAATGTCTTGCCAATAGTGACGTTATAATAAGTCTCTGGGTTGGCAACGAAATAGTTGGTTTTGGTAGAGCTTTATCAGATGGGGTTTACCGTGGGGTTCTTTGGGATATAGTTATCGATCAAAGTCACCAAGGAAAAGGTTTTGGCACATTAATTGTAAAAAATCTTGTATCTTCTAAAAAAATTAAAAATACAAAGAAAATATATTTAATGACAACGAATAAAAAATTATTCTATTCTCAATTTGATTTTGAAGAAGTTACTACGCAAAATTTATTAATTCGTGAAATATAAAGTGCTTTTTCTATAGAAAATAAAATTAAGATAAAAATTTACTATAAAGCCATCTTATAAAAGGACCTAAAACAGGAAGAGGTCCAAAAGTGGGTCCACAAAAATCAAAATAATCTCTGTGCTCTTTTATTGATCCATTTTCGCCAAATAATAAACGAGTGGTTCCAGGGTAAATAAATTCTTTACCCATAATTTTTAAACCCATTGTCCATTCAACGAATCCCCAATTTCCACTGATGGCGATTGCATGCGTTTCTAAAAAAACATCATCACATCTTTTCACTAGCTTTTCTTGAGCTTTGATATAAGAATCCAAGCCCTCTGTTTCCTGGGTTGGGTCTATAAATATAACATTCTCATTATAAAATTCAGCCCATTTTTGTTTTGTTGGTGCATCTGCACCATAAGGTTTAGTAAATAATCCCCTTAAATCTTCTATAGAAATTACTCTTGTCATTACAAAATTATTGTTATGAATACACTAAAGGATACAAACATTAAAAGCGGATGAAGAGATTCGAACTCTCGACTTTCTCCTTGGCAAGGAGATGCTCTACCACTGAGCTACATCCGCACATTAACGTTATTTTATCTTAAAGAAGGTATCAATGATAGAAATAATTAATTTTTTCAACTAATTTAATTTTTGAATTAAAGAACCCATCTCAATTGCTTGTAAACCATAATTCCAACCAAGATTATTCTTAATACCTGCTCTTTCTAAAGCCTGCTGCATAGTATCAGTTGTTAAAACTCCAAAAATAATTGGAACATTATTCTCATTTGAAACTTGTGCGATACCTTTGCTAGCCTCGGATATGACTACATCATAGTGAGAAGTTTCACCACGGATAACCGCCCCAAGAGCAATGACAACGTCATAACTCTTTTTTTTCAGGAGAGTTTTTGCTGCAATTGGCAATTCAAATGAACCTGGTACCCAAACTATATCTACTTGATTACTTGATTCAGAAGTATCTAAACCATGTCTTTTTAGACAATCAAGACAACCAGAGAGAATTTTATTTGTTATCAAATCATTAAATCTTGCTATTACAATTCCTACTTTTAAAGTAGATGCATTAGTAAAAGAGCCCTCAAAAATAGCCATTAAATTTTACTTAGTTATATTAATAGACTCTCACGAAAAGGTATTCGGTTCAAACTAAATTAGCAATAACACCCTCAATCAATACTAAATGGAACCAAACTCCTCCAATTATTTCAACTTTCTTAATCTCTGGATTACGTCTATCAGATGGATCAGACTGTGTCATATAGAAATATGGTACTCCCACTACTGCTATTAATGATGCAAATAAAAGAGCATTTATGAAGAAAAAGTTTACTGCCTGCATGATTCAGTCTTGAATTTTTAATAATTATAAATACTATATTCTCACGAAAGTGATTTTTTTTGGAGAAAATTTACATACTTTTAGCTACTTTAAAATGCAAAAGCAAATTTTTTACCTAATATCAATTTAGGAATTTAAAAAGTATGCAAGAAGATACGATAATTCAAAAGAATTTATTTGCTATTGAAAATGAAAATAATGAGCAAAAAGCAATAACAAAAATTCCAGAAGATTTATCTTGGGAAGATTTAAAAAAAGAATCGCAAAAAAGACCTAGACAAAGAAAAAATTCAACTAATTTAATCAATAAATTCAAGACTGATTTAATTTCAAAGAACAAAAATGTTTGCATCAATGAAGAGTCTTATAGTTACAAAACAGTCTCAAAACTGAAATTAACTCCTGTAATGAAGCATTATGTAACTCTAAAAGAGGAAAATAAAGATAGGTTATTGCTGTATAGATTAGGAGATTTTTTTGAATGTTTTTTTGAGGACGCTGTATTAATATCTAACCTTTTAGAAATAACACTAACCAGTAAAGATGCTGGCAAAGAAATTGGTAAGATCCCGATGGCAGGGGTTCCTTACCATGCAATGGAAAGATACTGTGCTGATTTAATTAAAAAAAATTATTCTGTAGTTATATGCGATCAATTAGAAAAAAGTTCTGGCAGTTACGGGACTCCAATTAAAAGAGGAATAACAAGAATAATCACTCCTGGAACCGTCATTGAAGAGGGCATGTTAATAGCAAAACAAAATAATTGGATTACTGCTATTTACGTTTCAGAAGAAAAATCAAATGAATCTTATGAATGGGGTATATCAAAAGCTGATGTAAGCACAGGAGAATTAATCACTATGGAAGGTCAATCACTTTCTAAACTATTTGATGAAATTACTAAATTAGATTCTTCAGAAATCGTTGTAGGAAGCAATGATATAAGAAATTTATTAATTAAAGGAAATAGTCAAATCACATATACTGTTTCACAAGAGACTACGTTCGGCATTAATGAAGCAAATTATCTAATAAAAAAATATTTCCAAATTTTAAACCTAGAAGGAATAGGACTTAAAAATTTAAGCAATGCAACTAGATCACTTGGAGGTTTATTAAATTATTTAGAAAAAATTAATCCTTCAAATTTAGATAAGGATTCTTCTGTAAAAATCTCATTAGACTTTCCACAAATTCAATTTTGTCACAACAAACTAATTATTGATTATCAAACTCAAAAAAATTTAGAAATAAAAAATACACAACGAGAAAACAATTATGTAGGTTCACTACTATGGAGTATTGATAGAACGTATACCTGCATGGGTGCCAGGTGTTTAAGAAGATGGATAGATGCCCCTCTATTAAAGGTTAATGAAATTTATAAAAGACAAAATATAATTTCAAACTTTCTTGAATCGAAACAAGTACGTATAGATACCCAGAATTTACTCAGAGCAATGGGGGATTTAGAAAGGCTTGCAGGAAGAGCTTGCGCAGGTCATGCAAGTCCTAGAGACTTAATTGCAATAGCGGAAGGTTTAAAAAAATTGCCTAGACTAAAATCCATCATTGAATTATTTAAATATGAGCTACCAGATTGGACTGATCAATTAAAAAATATTGATGAAGAACTATTAGAATTAGCTGATACTATTAGTTTTCAACTAATAGAAAATCCTCCTCTTAATATAAGTGAAGGAGGCATCATCCACGATGGAGTTGACAATATATTAGACGGTTTACGAAATTTAATGGATGATTACTCTGAGTGGCTAAATAAGGAAGAAATAAAAGAGAGAAAAATGAGTAAAATTGCAAACCTTAAAATTCAATTTCATAAAAATTTTGGTTACTACATATCTATAAATAAGTCAAAAGTTAATTTAGCTCCACAACATTGGATCAAAAGGCAAACCCTTACTAATGAAGAAAGGTATGTTACTTCAGAAATTAAAAATAAAGAAAATAAAATTTTCCAAATAAAAAATCGAGCTTCATCAAGGGAATATGAAATTTTTTGCGAATTAAGAAATATTGTTGCTACAAAAACAAAGCAAATCAGATCAATTGCTAAATCTATAGCATCTCTTGATGCATTGCTTGGGTTATCAATTACTGCAGTAGAAAACAATTTTATAAAACCTGCTTTAATTCCAAACAATGATTCACTTACAAAAAATAGTACAAAAATTATTGCCGGAAGAAATCCAATAGTTGAGCAACTATTAAATGAAAAAAAGTTTATAGCGAATGATATTTATTTTAATGATAATCAGAAATTAATCATATTAACTGGTCCCAATGCAAGTGGGAAAAGTTGCTTTATAAGGCAAATTGGTTTAATACAAATCCTTGCACAGATTGGTAGCTTTGTCCCTGCAAATAAAGCTGAAATCAAGATTTCAGATAGGATTTTTACAAGAATTGGAGCAGTTGATGATCAATCCTCGGGACAATCAACATTTATGGTAGAAATGTCTGAAACTGCATCAATTCTAAATCAGGCAACTTCTAGCTCACTTGTATTACTTGATGAAATAGGTAGAGGGACCTCTACTTTTGATGGCCTTTCAATAGCTTGGTCGGTAAGTGAATATCTTGCAAAAAAAATTAAATGTAACACTATTTTTGCTACTCACTATCATGAACTAAATTATTTAAAAAATTCAAATAAGAATATAGAAAATTTTCAAGTTTTAGTAGAGCAAAATAACGATCAGCTGATTTTTACCCACAAGATTGAAAAAGGAGGTTCAAATAAAAGTTATGGAATAGAAGCAGCTAAATTAGCAGGAGTCCCAAGAGAAGTTATAGAAAAAGCTAAATCAGTTTTAACCTCTTTAGAAGAAAATAATAAAATTAATAATAATATTGATTAAATTGTTGAAATTTTTATAATATAAATACTTTTTAAATAGATTCCCTCAACAAAGCATTAACCGCAGCAGCTGCCATCGCAGCACCTCCTCTAGTTGAATTTAAAACGATTCTAGGCAGATCGGTGGAAAGCAATTTGTGTTTGCTTTTTTCTACGCCTATAAATCCAACTGGCATTCCAATAATTAAACTAGGTAAATCTTTTGCATTCTTTAAGATATCAATTAAATATGTTAAAGCCGTTGGCGAACTTCCAATTACTACAATAGGTGATTTCATGCCAGAATTTCTGACAGATAACTCCTTCCAACCTTCACTTAATCCATATGCAGTTTTAGTTAATTGGGAATGATTATTATCTTCAAACCACATTCTCGCAGAAAACACTTTATTCCTAGTAGTATTTTCTGCCATTGATTTTATAGCTGCTGCTGCCATATCGGTATCCGTTAATATTGGAGCACCCTTTTTTAGGGCCTTAAGTCCCTTTTCGCAAGCACCTTCACTAAATTCTATAAGATTTTGAACTGAAAAATCTCCTGAAGTATGAACTAATCTTTCTAAAACCTTTTTTTCCAAATAATTTAGATCATTAGCTCCTAAATGAGATCTTATAAATCTGATGCTTTCCAAAAAAATTGGATGATCAATTACCATTAAATTTAATTTGTGTTAAAAGTAATCATAGTTAATATATGATTTTTATTGAGCGATTATGCCAATACAAATATTATGGGGTAATGATCTAAATGCTCAAAATACATTTATTCAAAACTTAATTGATAAAGAGGTATCCAAAGAATGGAAAGAAATAAACGTAACTAATTTAAATGGAGATGATGATGAGCAAGTTAATAAAGCTTTTGATGAAGTGCTTACACCTCCTTTTGGAGCTGGATACAGAATAGTTGCATTGAAAAATAATCCAATTTTTACTTCAAAAAATGAGGATCTAAGAACTAAATTTGAAAAAATTCATGACAATATACCCCAAAATACTTATTTGATTTTACAAAATACAAAAAAACCAGACTCAAGACTTAAGAGTACTAAATTTTTACAAAAACTTATCAAAAATAATTTAGCCAAAGAAAAATCATTTTCTTTACCAGAAATCTGGGACTATGAGGGACAAAAAAGATTTTTAGAAGATGCAGCGAATGAAATGAATATCAAAATTGATAAAAATGCAGCTGAATTAATTATTGATTCTGTTGGGAATGATAGTTTTAAACTAATAAATGAATTAGCTAAAGCAAAAACATACCTTTCTGCAGTAGCAAGTAATTCAAATTCACAACTGTTTCTTAAAAGTATTGATGTAAAAAAAATATTTAGTGATCATCAATCCAACATTTTCAAAATCATTGATTTTCTCTTACAAAAAAATATTAATGAAAGCCTCATTGAAATAAATTATTCCTTACAGAAAGGAGAACCTGCTTTAAGACTAAATGCAGGTTTAATTAGTCAAATCAGAATTCATACCATTATAAAATTAGCAGTTAATTCAGGAAATGAAAATGCTGAAAAGATTTGTAATCTTGCAGGCATTTCTAATCAAAAAAGAATTTTTTTTATTCGAAGAAAAGTAAAAAATATATCGCAAGAATATTTAATTAATTTAATGAGTAAATTATTAGATATTGAAACATCCCTAAAACAAGGTCATAATCCTATAAATGTTTTTACCGAGAATTTAATTAATTTAAGTTAACCAAATTATAAGTTTAAAAATTTACATTATGATTTAAATATGGCTTTACTAGTAAAAAAATTTGGCGGTACTTCTGTCGGTGATATTAAAAAAATTCAAAATATTGCAAGTAGCATTTGTCAAAGTAAAGAAGTAGGAAACGAAATTGTCGTAGTTGTCTCTGCAATGGGGCAAACCACAGATGATTTAAATTGTTTAGCGGAATCAATTAGTAAAAATCCTAATCGAAGAGAATTGGATATGCTTCTCTCAACTGGAGAGCAAGTAACCATAGCTCTTCTCTCAATGGCATTAAACGAATACGGAATACCTGCAATTTCAATGACCGGTAGCCAGGTTGGAATTATTACAGAATCAATACATGGGAAAGCAAGAATTCTGGATATTAAAACAGAAAGAATCCACAATTATATAAATCAGGGTTTTGTAGTTGTAGTGGCTGGATTTCAAGGAACAACATTAAGTCATACGGGATCAATGGAAATTACAACTTTGGGTAGAGGTGGTTCAGATACCTCTGCAGTAGCTTTATCAACAGCTTTAGGAGCTGAAACTTGCGAAATTTATACAGACGTTCCAGGGGTTCTTACTACTGATCCAAGAATTGTTCCTAATGCAAAACTCTTAGATAAAATTAGCTGTGAGGAAATGCTTGAACTTGCAAGCGTCGGTGCTTCAGTTCTCCATCCAAGAGCAGTAGAAATTGCTCGCAATTATGGAATTAAATTGTGCGTCAAATCAAGCCACAGTGACTCACGTGGGACTCTCCTAGAAAGTCAAATCCAACCTCTCCCACTAAAAAGAGGAAGCTTAGAATTAACAAAAACGGTCAATAGTCTTGAAGTATTAGAAAACCAAGCAGTATTCAGTCTCTCGAATATTCCTGATAGGCCTGGGATTGCTGCACAAATATTTGAAAAACTATCAGAAGCAAGTATTAATGTAGATTTAATCATACAAGCGACAAATGATGGAAATAATAACGATATTACATTTACTGTTAGTGAATTAGAAGTTAAAAAAACTGCAGAACAATGTGAACTTATAACTAGTCAATTAGGAGGAAAATACAATCTAAAAACAAACATGACTAAATTGAGTATTCAAGGAGCAGGCATTATGGGTAGACCAAGTGTTTCAGCTGATTTATTTGATACTTTATCTCAAGCGAATATAAATGTCAGGTTAATAGCTACTAGTGAAATTAAAGTCAGCTGCGTAATTGAAATAAATAATATTCCAAAAGCTATTAGATTTGTTGCTGAGAAATTTAAGTTATCCGATACACAAATATTTGTTAATCCAATCAACGAAAAACAAGATCAACCTGAAGTAAGAGGAATTGCATTAGATAAAAACCAAGTTCAAATAAGTTTTCGAAAACTGCCTGATCGTCCAGGTGTAGCAGCATCGATATGTTTAGCATTAGCTGAAAATAATTTACTTTTCGATACGATCGTGCAGTCTGAAAGAATTTCCTCTTTAAAAACTAAGGATATTAGTCTTACAATGAATAAGCAAGATAGAGAAAAAGCTAACTTAGTTTTTGAGGCCCTAACAAAGAAATTACCTGGTTCATACATTGAAGATGGCCCTGCGATAGCCAAAGTAAGTACTGTTGGGGCAGGAATGGCATTTCAGGTTGGAACGGCTGGAAAAATATTTAGAGCACTGGCTGACCAAAATATCAATATTGAAATGATTGCCACTAGTGAAATTAGGACTTCATGTATTGTCTTAGAAAAAGATTGTGACAAAGCAGTTAATGCGATTCATAATCATTTCGAATTAGAGAAATAAGTTCTTTTTAGTAATTTCTTGCCAATTTTTGTCTTAATTTTTTGATTCTATCCCTCAAATTTGCTGCTTCTTCAAAATTTAACTCTTTTGCAGCATCTTTCATTTGAATTTCTAACTTTTCTATTAAGCCAGGCAATTCTTCGATTAAACATTGATTATCGCTAGCATTGAGAATTGCGTCAGTTTTGTTATTAACTATATTTATTAAATCTTTAGATAAACCACCAGCATCTAATTTTCTGGAAAGTTCTAGAAAAGATAATATTGAATTTTCTATTTTTTTACCTGCAGGTTTTGGAGTAATACCATTGACTTGGTTATATTTTTTTTGAATAGTTCTTCTTCTTTCAGTTTCAGATATTGCTCTTTTCATTGAATCTGTGAAGTTATCTGCATAAAGCAACGCAACACCTTCAACATGTCTTGCAGCTCTTCCTATTGTTTGAATCAATGACCTTTCTGCCCTAAGAAAACCTTCTTTATCAGCATCTAAAATGGCGACTAAGGATACTTCTGGAAGATCTAGTCCCTCTCTTAATAAATTAACTCCTACCAAAACATCATATTCGCCCATTCTAAGGTCTTGAATAATTTCAATTCTTTCAATTGAATGGATTTCGGAATGCAAATATCTAACTCTTACTTTATTTTCAGATAAAAAATCAGTTAGATCTTCAGCCATTCTCTTAGTAAGTGTTGTCACTAGCACTCTTTGATTCTTTTCAGCTCTAATTCTTATTTCAGATAATAGATCTTCTATTTGGCCCTCACTAGGTCTTACATCAATTAAAGGGTCTAATACCCCAGTTGGTCTAATAACTTGCTCAATAAATTCACCATCACATTGATCTAATTCCCATTGTCCGGGAGTTGCGCTTATAAATACTGTCTGTTTTGATTTTTCCCAAAACTCTTCACATTTTAAAGGTCTATTATCTGCAGCACTTGGCAATCTAAAACCATGATCTATTAAAACTTTTTTTCGAGATTGATCACCGTTGTACATCGCATGAAGTTGAGGACATGTTACATGACTCTCATCGACAACCAACAACCAATCTTTAGGAAAGTAATCTATTAAACATTCTGGAGGTGAACCTTCCTCCCTGCCTGATAAATGACGAGCATAATTCTCAACTCCATTACAATAACCAACCTCTTTAAGCATTTCTAAATCATATTTTGTGCGTTGTTCTAGACGTTGAGCCTCTAATAATTTTCCTTCGTATGTAAATTTATCGAGTTGTTTTTTTAATTCACTTCTGATTGCACTTATTGCACTTTCAAGTCTTTCTTTTGGAGTCACAAAATGCTTCGCTGGGTAAACGCTGACTTGTTCCAAACTTTCAAGTATTTCTCCCGTAGTAGGGTCAACATATCTAATAGCCTCGACTTCATCACCAAATAATTCGATTCTTATTAATCTATCTTCATAAGCTGGACCGATTTCTAAAACATCACCTTTGATTCTGAATCTACCTCTAGTAATTTCAATATCATTTCTAGTATATTGATTTTCAACGAGCGACCTCAAAGAAGAACGTAGATTTATTGATTTTCCAACTTCAAATTTAACTGCAGCTTTTAAATACTCACTTGGTATACCAAGACCATAAATACAACTTATTGAGGCTACAACAATTACATCTTTTCTCTCAAATAATGAGCGTGTTGCAGAATGCCTGAGCATATCTATTTCTTCATTAATTGAAGCAGTTTTGGCTATATACGTATCACTTACAGGGACATAAGCTTCAGGTTGATAATAATCGTAGTAAGAAATAAAGTACTCAACAGCATTTTTTGGAAAAAACTGCCTTAATTCATTACATAGTTGTGCAGCTAACGTTTTGTTATGAGCCAAAACAAGAGCTGGCCTTCCTGTTTGTTGGATTACATTTGCAATAGTAAATGTTTTACCAGTTCCAGTCGCTCCTAAAAGAGTCTGAAACTCTTTACCACTATTTACACCTTTAACTAATTTTTGAATAGCTTCTGGTTGATCTCCATTTGGTTCGTAAGGAGCCTGAAGCTTATAGTTGTTCATCAAGCTAGTAGCTAAAGGATATTGCTATATTAAGAAATTTTTTCTCCAATTATTGAATTTTTCAAAGATTCTTTTAAGCCCCTAACAACCGCAATCATTGATATTAAATCATCTAATTTATTAACTGCAGATCCAACGCCAACTGCTGATGCTCCCGAGGATATTGCTAGTGGACAAGTTACTTGGCTTAATCCAGAGGCACTCATGATTGGTATATTCAGAGATTGTTTCTTAAATTCTTGATGAATAGCATAGGTAGCTGCAAGAGTTGGTACTGATTTCTCAAAAAAGCCTTGAATTCCTGGAGAGTAAGGAGTAGAACTCGTACCACCTTCTGTTTGAATAATATCAACACCTTCTTCCACTAACTTCATAGCAAGATCAACTTGTTTATCAATTGGCATAGTATGAGGAACAGTTACTGATAAAGGAACATTAGGCAATAAATCCCTCGTCTCTTTAGTAATGTTTAAAACTTTTTCATCTGAAAAATTAATGCCTTTTTCATAAAAAGTATCATAATTTCCTATCTCAATTAATGATGCTCCTGCTTTTACAGAATCTTGAAACAATCTTGGCACTACTGAACTCACACATACGACTAATGAAGAATTCTTAAGTGCTAAATCAACGAGTTCAGGTTTACAAGCAATATCGACAAGATCAGCACCTCCTAATGAAGCAGCCTCAACAATTGTTTTCACAGATTCAACATCAAAATTATTCAATCCTGAAATAACTTTGAGTAAAGATTTACTTCTTAACTCTTCTTTAATTTTTTGTGGCAAAAGATTAATCAGACTCATTTACTTAATGAATTTATTACCTGATTGTGACATTGTTTTAGTAAAACAGTGCATTTTTTAAAAAATATTATCTGAGCAACACAAAATGTCTGATAGAGATTTAACTCAGAAAAATTGGTCATCATGGCATCATCTGCTTCATAAGGAGATTCTTAGCAAAAAAACATTAATTCCCAAAGGATCAAATATTTTAATCAGTGTTTCCGGGGGACAAGACTCCATGGCCTTATTAACCCTAATTGATGACCTAAAAAAAAATCATAGTTGGTCTATTAGTGTTTGGCATGGTGATCATCAGTGGCACGAAAAATCCTCACTATATGCTTTTGAATTAAAAAGTTATTGCAAAGATAAAAATATTTCATTCTATTTTGATAAGGCAAATAAAGAAGATATTTTTTCAGAAGAAAAAGCAAGAGAATGGAGATATAAAAAATTATGTGAAAGAGCCAAAACTTTATTAAACAAGAACCAGCCAAAAAACAATGTTTATTTATTAACTGGTCATACTAGTAGTGATAACGCAGAAACATTTATCCTAAATTTATCTCGAGGTAGCAATTTTGCAGGTCTCAGTAATATTGCAAGCAAAAAATTAATAGGAAATCAATTTTTTTTAATAAGGCCATTATTAATTTTTAGTAGAGAAGACACAAAAAAATTCTGTAATGATATGAATATCCCAGTCTGGGAAGACCCAACAAATTCAGATCTTAAATTAAAAAGAAATTTAGTAAGAAAAAAAATTATTCCTACATTAGAGGGCATCTATCCTGGTTGTTCAGAAAGGATAAATAATTTTTCCCAAAAAATGAGCAACTATAATAATGAACGGAATGATCTTAGTGAACTCGCATACTTATATTGTCAAGACGTGAAAGGTATCAAAAGGAGTCTCTTAAATAGTATGTGTATTGAAGCGCGGTGCACAATCTTAAATAGATTTTTAAAAGAAATATCTATAAAGCAATATAGTTCTAAAAATCTGGCAAAATTAGCAACTTCAATTTATGAAAAAAATAAAGGTCAAATTCACTTGCAAGAGTTTTTGAAAATTGTTTGGAATAAAAACTATGTAAATTTTGAAAAAAGTTAAGAGGTGACAGCAGATCTTCTTCTTCTTGTTCTACCTTCAAATGAATCTTCTTTAGCAGTATCAGCTGATGGATTCTGTGAAACTTTTGGACTTTTTTGGGTATTTTGCGTGTTATTTGAACTATTTGAATGATTATTGTTTGATTTCTTTTGGAAATTATGATTATTTCTATTTCTTTGAGAAAAATTTTGCTCTTCGGTAATCTTTGGAACATAAGCACGAGTTCCACTTGGGGCAGGTTGAACTAAACACAAAATAAGTGGCTCAACTTGTAACTCTCTTCTCATTCTTCTCGATAAGCCATGTTCAATTTCTCTTTGTACACCAATCCAATCTACTTCAAAATTATTCGGCCCAGTTTGTCTAGATAATTGTTTCCATCTATTTTCTAAGACCCAGCTAATTTCACGTTCTGTCCACATAGACATTTTTCTTGGTTCTGCAGTAGTGATAACTCCTCTTAAATTAACTCTGGGAGGCGCAACCATCTTCCCATCTGTACTAATAGGAGCTAAAACTGTTACCACACCATCCACAGCTAATTGCTGCCTTTCTTTTAAAACTCGAGCATCTACTATTCCATTACGTGAGTTATCAAGTAATTCAACTCCTGCTTTTACAGGATCACCTTTTTGAATAGAATTAGATGTCAACTCAACTACATCTCCATTTTCAATGATTAAGATGTTATCCTTTGGAACTCCCATAGTTTGTGCGCTCTTGCCATGACAAACAAGCATCCTATGTTCTCCATGAACTGGGACAAAAAACTTAGGTTTAGCGAGGGCCAACATTAACTTTTGATCCTCTTGAAAACCATGCCCAGAAACATGTATATTTTCTCCCTTGCCATAAACAACTTTTGCTCCAAGTTTCATTAATCTATCTATTGTATTAACCACAGAAATAGTATTGCCAGGAATTGGACTCGCTGAAAATATCACCGTATCAGTAGTCTTCAGACGGACATGCTGATGTTCACCACGAGATATTCTACTTAACGCTGCTAGGGGCTCTCCTTGACTTCCAGTCATTAATAGTAAAGTCTCTCTATCCGGTAAGTCTCTAATTTGTTTTATCGGAACAAAAAGATCATCAGGACATTTCATATAACCAATATCTCTCGCCTTAGCAATAACATTAATCATTGATCTACCTAACAAACCAACCTTTCTGCCATGTTTCATAGCTAGTTCCAAACACATTGTTACTCTATGGACAGAGCTTGCAAAAGTGGTAATAATTACGCGTTCTTTTGCTTCAGCAATATGTTTTTCTAAAGATGGATAAATAGTTTTTTCCGACGGACAAAAACCAGGGACTTCAGCATTAGTAGAGTCGCTAAACATACATAAAACACCTTTCTCCCCGTAATAAGCCATTCTCTCAATATCAAATTGCTCACCATCTATTGGCATATGATCAAATTTAAAATCGCCCGTGAAAATAATTGTTCCAACAGGAGTAGTAACTGCCAACGAAAAACTATCACAAATTGAATGTGTATTTCGAATAAATTCAACTGAAAAATGTTGGCCAACCTTAACCACATCCCTTGGATTCACAGTTTGTATAGTCGTTCTATCGGATACTCCTGCCTCCTCCATCTTTCCCCTCAGCATTGACATGGCTAGCCTAGGGCCATAAATAATTGGAATATTAAAATGCTTTAGATGATGAGAAATACCTCCAATATGATCTTCATGACCATGAGTTACAATCATACCTTTAATTCTTCTTTGATTTTCTCTTAAAAAAGTTGTATCAGGCATAACAACATTCACACCATGCATTCCATCAGATGGGAAAGCAAGACCAGCGTCAACAAGCATCAGTTCATCACCGTATTCAAAAACACAAGTGTTTTTTCCAATTTCATGTAATCCTCCAAGAGGTATTACTCTTAAAGCTGGGGAATTACTTTTAGATCTTGATGAAGCGTTGGTAGATCTATTTACAGTTGAATTGGTACTTAATTGCATAATTTTGAAATTTATGAAGGCCTGCTTGTAATCAAATAAGGTTTATTTAAATTTAATTATCAAGTTAAATATAATCCTTATTATAAGGATTTCAGGATAAAAGATAGTTGCTTTTTCATGTCCGCAGTTAATGGTGACAAAGGACTTCTTGGATTACCTACATTCCATCCAGACAGCTCTAAAGCAGCCTTTATTGGAATGGGATTAGTAGTCATAAAAAGTGCCTTAAAAAGAGGCTGAAGTTTTTCATGAATAGCAAGCGCATCGGATACTTTTCCACTTTGAAAGGATTCAATCATCTCTTTCAATTGCAAGCCAACTAAATGACTTGCAACACTTACAACTCCTACAGCACCCACAGATAACATTGGAAGCAACAATGAATCGTCGCCACTATATACAGAGAGTTCAGAGCCACAAATAGCTCGTAGTTCTGTTACTTCTTCTATTCTACCGCTTGCCGCTTTAATACTGAGAATATTGGAACAATCCATAAGTTTCTTCACAGTATCAGGTAATAAATTGCAACCTGTCCTTCCAGGTATGTTGTAAAGCATTATAGGCAAATCCTTTGCAGAATTAGCAATGAAACTGAAATGTTTATAAAGACCTTCTTGAGGTGGCTTATTGTAATATGGAACAACAACCAAAGCACCGTCAGCCCCAGATAAGTAGGCTTTTTGTGTAGCTTCTACAGCCTCGCTTGTACAATTACTACCAGTACCAACTATTACTTTACAGCTCGAATCCAAAGATCCTTTTACTGCAATAAACAAATCATGTTGTTCCTCCCATGAAAGGGTAGGGGATTCGCCAGTAGTACCACAAAGCACAATGCCATCAGAACCGTTCTCAAAAAGAAAATTTGAGAGTTTTATAGCTAGTTCATAATCTACATCTCCATTTTCAGTAAATGGAGTAACCATTGCAGTCAATATTCTTCCAAATAATGGATTAGTACACTTAGTTTTGTCTTTAATCATTTTTTTGGAATTAATAACTCAGCTATTTGAACAGCATTAAGAGCTGCTCCTTTTCTTATTTGATCTCCACATAACCATAATTCTAATCCATTAGGCTGACTGATATCAGTTCTTAACCTGCCAACAGCAACATTATCCCTTCCCATAACGTCATTTGGCATAGGAAATCTATTATTTTTGTAATCCTCAATAATTTCAATTCCAGGTGATTTTTTTAATTGTTCGAGAGCATCTTTAGGTCCAACTACATCAGCAAATTCAATATTTATAGCTTCAGAATGTGCTCTCAGTACTGGGACTCGAACACATGTAGCAGAAAGCTTTAAATCAGCAATATTTAATATTTTCCTCGTCTCATTAACCATTTTCATCTCTTCTTCGCAGTAATTATTAGCAAGCATGGGTGAATTATGTAAAAACAAATTAAAAGCCAGGGAGTATGGCAAAACTTCACTTTTTTGAAGATTACCCTGAAGATATTGTTCAGTTAAAAGTTTTAGTTCCTCCATCGCCAATTGGCCTGCACCACTTACAGATTGATATGTTGAGACAATAACTCTTTGAATAGTCGAAAGTTTATTTAACGGAGCTAAAACTAATGACAACAAAATGGTAGTGCAGTTTGGATTCGCTATTACTCCATCATGATTGAGTGCATCACTAGCATTAACTTCAGGAACTACAAGAGGTACGTTCTTATCTAATCTAAACGCACTGGAATTATCTATCAATAAAGCATTTTGCTCCATTATGGTAGACAACCATTTTTTTGAAATACTTCCACCCGCTGAAGCTAAAACTAAATCAAGATTTAGAAATTCTTCCTTAGTTGTTTTTTTTGTAACTAATTCTTCACCTTTCCAAATAATTTTTTTTCCTTCTGACCGCTCTGATGAAAGCAAGACCAATTCTGAAATTGGGAAATCACGTTGTTCAAGAATTTTGAGTAATTCAGATCCCACAGCACCTGAAGATCCTAAAACAGCAACTTTTAATGGCCTATTAGGCAAAAACGGAGATTTTCTCACACTTTGAAAATGATTTTTATGAATAGATTGACTATTTTTTTTACTTTATCAAAAAATTAACTTTCAAGGAAATCACATAATGTGAAATAATTAAGATTCGGTTTATAGTAATAATTACAAAAAACATGGCTAAAGAAGCATTAATAGTCAAAACAACTCCTCTGCCTCAAAGTAGAATTTCATTTGAATTAGAAATACCATCTGAGACATGCAAATCGTGTGTTAATGAGACAATCAGTACTATCAGTCGTTCGGCTAAAATTCCAGGATTTAGACTTGGTAAAATTCCTAAACAAGTTTTAATTCAAAGAATTGGCATCACACAATTACATGCTTCTGCTCTAGAAAAAATCATTGATAAATCATGGCAAGAAGCATTAAAAATAAAATCTATAGAGCCATTAAGTGAGCCAGAATTGGTAGATGGCTTTGAATCTTTACTTGCAAAATTTAGTCCTGACAAATCACTTAAGGTTACTCTTCAAACTGATATTGCCCCCGAATTAAAACTCAAAAAATCCAAAGGACTTAGTGTTGACATCTCAAAAACTAAGTTTGATCCTAAGTCAGTAGATGAAGCCCTAGAAAAATCTAGAAGTCAGTTTGCAAATATTATTCCAGTAACCAATAGAGCAGCCAAATTAGGGGATATTGCTGTAGTTAGTTTCAAAGGAAAATATAAAGATTCTGGTAAAGAGATTGATGGTGGGACAAGTGAATCAATGGATCTTGAGTTAGAAAAGAACAAAATGATTCCAGGTTTCGTTGAGGGAATCGTAAAGATGAAAATTGGCGATACTAAAACACTTAACCTTAAATTTCCTGAAGATTATTCTCATAAGGATTCAAGAGGCAAAGAGGCTATCTTTGAAGTAAATCTTAAGGATCTTAAGGAAAAAGAATTACCTGAACTTAATGACGATTTTGCAAAACAATCTGGCAACAAAGAATCATTAAAAGAGTTAAAGAAAGATATTGAAAAGCAACTTAAAGACAATTTTGAAAAAACTCAAAAAGATATCAAAATTGAAGCTTTATTAGATGCTTTAACAAACGAATTGGTTGCTGAAATTCCAAAATCTATGATTGATATAGAAGTAAGGAATAATATTGAACAAACCGCGCAAAGATTTGCTCAACAAGGTCTTGATGTGAAATCTACTTTCACTCCGGAATTAGTGAAGTCATTAGCAGAGTCAACAAGGCCTCAGGCTGAAAAAAATGTTCAAAGAAATTTAGCTCTAAAAGCATTAGCTGAAGAAGAAAACATAACAGTTGAAAAAGATGAAATTGATTTAAAAATGAAAGATTATGAAGATGCAATCTCTCAATCATCAAAACAAATAGATATTAAAAAATTAACAGAAGTAATAAGTAACGATTTACTCAAAGAAAAATTAATAATTTGGCTTGAAGAAAATTCCGAAGTAAAAGAAAAAACTACAAAAACTTCTAAAGCTACCAAAACAACAAAAGCTACAAAAACTGCGACCAAAACAACAAAAGCTACAAAAACTACGACAAAAACAACAAAAGCTACAAAAACTGCGACAAAAAAAACAAAAACTCAAAATAAAAAAGAAAAAAAATAATTTATAAAATTTCTAACTAATTACCCAAAAACCTCTTAAATTAACTAGTAGACGAATATTAATCTGTGAATTCAGAAAAAAAACATTTAATCCAAAGCTCAATAAGTTCTTACGAAAGCATTCATAAAACTAGTGCCGCTGTTCCTACGGTCATAGAACAATCTGGTAGAGGAGAAAGAGCTTTTGATATTTATTCAAGGCTATTAAGGGAAAGAATAATTTTTTTAGGTACTGGTATTAATGATCAAGTATCTGACTCTCTTGTTGCACAATTATTATTTCTTGAAGCTGAAGATCCCGAAAAAGACATCCAAATATATATCAACTCTCCTGGAGGCTCAGTAACAGCAGGAATGGCTATATACGATACTATGCAACAAATATCACCTGATGTAGTGACAATATGCTTTGGAGTGGCTGCAAGTATGGGTGCATTTCTACTTTCTGGGGGAACAAAGGGGAAAAGATTGGCTTTGCCTAATTCTAGGATAATGATTCATCAGCCTCTTGGAGGTGCACAAGGTCAAGCAGTAGAAATTGAAATACAAGCTAAAGAAATACTTTTTCTCAAGAAGACATTAAATTCACTTTTGGCAGAACATACTGGTCAACCTTTAAAAAAGATTAATGAAGATACGGAAAGAGATTACTTCTTATCTCCCTCAGAAGCAGTTGAATATGGATTAATCGATAAAGTTATCAAAAAGTGACAAGCGACAATTATATTTTAAGAAAATGATGACGAATCGATGTTTATAAGCAATCCTAGTAAATAGGTAATATTTAACTCCTTTACTTTAGAATTTATAATCGATGGCTAAATTCGACGCCCATCTTAAATGTTCATTTTGTGGGAAATCACAAGACCAAGTTAGAAAGCTCATAGCTGGTCCTGGGGTTTATATCTGTGATGAGTGCATAGATCTTTGTAATGAAATTCTCGACGAAGAACTACTTGATAATCAAGCGAACACAAACAACTCCCCGCAAGTCAAAAAGAAATTACCAACTGATAATCCCAAAAAATCTATTCCTTTAGAATTAAACTCAATTCCTAAACCATTAGAAATTAAAAGTTTTCTTGATAATCAAGTCGTTGGACAAGAATCTGCAAAGAAAATATTATCAGTGGCCGTATATAACCACTACAAAAGATTAGCTTGGAAAGTTAAAGAAGAAAGTAAAAATAGCAATGCAAAAGATTCACAAGCAACGAAATTACAGAAATCAAACATTTTACTCATCGGGCCAACTGGAAGCGGAAAAACATTATTAGCACAAACTTTAGCTGAGTTTCTAGATGTTCCTTTTGCAGTAGCTGATGCAACAACTTTGACAGAAGCTGGATATGTTGGAGAAGATGTTGAAAATATACTTTTAAGACTTCTACAAAAATCAGAAATGAATGTAGAGCTAGCTCAAAAAGGAATTATTTATATAGATGAAATAGATAAAATTGCCAGAAAAAGCGAGAATCCTTCAATTACTAGAGATGTCTCTGGTGAAGGAGTACAGCAAGCATTATTAAAAATGCTTGAAGGAACAATTGCTAATGTCCCACCGCAAGGAGGTAGAAAACACCCTTATCATGACTGCATCCAAATTGATACGAGTCAAATTTTATTTATTTGCGGGGGAGCTTTTATAGGGTTAGAGGATATTGTTCAAAAGCGTATGGGTAAAAACTCAATAGGATTTACCACTAATTCAGATCAAAATAAAATTAATACAAAAACAATAAAAGACCCAAGAGATTCCCTGAAAAATTTAGAGTTAGATGATTTAGTTAAGTATGGACTAATTCCAGAATTTATTGGAAGAATTCCTGTTTGTGCTGTATTAGATCGTCTGACTAAAGAAACTTTAGAATCTATTCTTACTCAACCAAGAGATGCATTAGTAAAGCAATTCAAAACTTTACTAAGTATGGATAATGTTGAATTAAAATTTGAGCCTGATTCTGTTGAAGCAATAGCGAATGAAGCATATAAAAGAAAAACAGGTGCAAGAGCATTAAGATCAATCATTGAGGAACTAATGCTAGACATAATGTACACTTTGCCTTCTGAAGAAAACGTAAAAGAATACACAATTACAAAAAAAATGGTAGATAATTTATTTTCATCCAAAATTGTTAAACTACCTTCAGGATCAACAAGAATCATTAAAGAGTCTGCTTAAAAAGTAGAGTTTAATTGTTACAATTTAAAACCTAATTGTTCTAATTAATGAAGAATAAATGCCTAATATACATAAGCCTTTTCATCAAAAATACAGACCAAACAAACTAGACGAACTGGTTGGCCAAAATTTTATATCTATTACTCTAAAACAATCAATATTAACAAAAAGAATTGCTCCTGCATATCTTTTTAATGGACCAAGAGGCACTGGAAAAACATCAAGCGCGAGAATATTTGCGAAATCTTTAAACTGCCAAGCATTCGAACAACCAACAATCAGTCCTTGTGGTAAATGTGACTTATGTAGACAAATTACAGATGGAAACGCTCTAGATATTATTGAGATTGATGCAGCATCAAATACTGGAGTTGAAAATATAAGAGAAATTATAGAACGAGCGAAATTTGCACCTACTCAAGCGAGATGGAAAGTATATGTTATTGATGAATGTCATATGTTATCAACAGCAGCTTCAAATGCTTTACTAAAAACTATTGAAGAACCGCCTTCCAGAGTTGTATTTATCCTTGCGACTACAAATCCAGAGAGAGTATTAAATACAATACAAAGTAGATGTCAGAAGTTTGATTTTAGAAGAATAAGCCCTCAAGACATTGTTCAACATTTATCAGAAATAGCAGAAAAAGAATCCATTAAGTATGAAGTGCAAGCATTAAAAATGATTGCAAAAAGATCTAATGGAGGAATGAGAGATGCACAAAGCCTCCTTGAACAACTTAATCTTCTACCAGACGGTATAACAATTAAAAATATTCAAGACTTGCTAGGAGAAGTATCAGAGATTGAATTAACAAATCTAATTAAATCATTAATTGATAATAATCCAGAGTCATTAATAATCACCTGCAACAAATTATATGATGCGGGGAACGAACCACATCAAATAATTATTGGATTATTGAACATAACAAGAGATTTACTACTCCACACTACAAATAATAAATATTCAGATCTTTATTATACGTCTGATGAATTTCAAGATGAATTGGATAAAATCTCTAAAACAATAAATAAAGCAACAATAATTCATTGGCATAATCATCTTAGAAATATTGAATATCAGATCAAAACAAGTGATAATCCAAGGCTTTGGTTTGAAATACATTTAACTGGTCTTCTAGGTAATCAAGAGATAAATAATTTTCAAAATAAACAAGAAAAGTCAAATAATGCGACTGAAGAGAAGCATGAAAGCATAAAAAACAAGAAAATAATTAATACAGAAAATATTTCTAATGAAATTCAAAAACCAAGCATCAAAGAGCATATAAGTGGCGAGGAATTGATTATAAAAAAAGACGAAAAATTAGAAGATCTTAAGGGTCATGGTAAAGAAATTCTGGGCAATATTTCTGATCATAGCCACAATGATCCTGGGCCAAATAGTTTAAAAGATCAATGGGAATTAATTCTTTCCAAATTAGAGTTACCATCCACAAGAATGTTACTTTCACAACAAGCCAACCTTGAAAGTTTTGATTCTGAGCAAATTACAATTGCATTATCTCCAAACTGGGCAAATATGATCAAAAGCAGAAAAGTTATAATTGAAAATACAGTAAAAAAAATATTTGGAGATCAAATAATACTTAATTTTTCTACCAAACAATTAACCAAAGATAACCAAACAAACTCACCAGATAAACCCAAAAATGAATTAAAGAATCTGAAACCAATACAAGAAATAAAATCAAAAACTAATTTTGCAACAAAAAGATCTAAAGAGGAAACTTATGATGATAGTTCACAAAATTTAGCAAAGTTTTTTAATGGAGAAATTATAGAACTCAATGAATAAATTAAACTCCAGTATGCAGAGTTTTTCGCCAAAGAATCTTTTTTGGGAAAATAGACATTTTTATTGTTACCCAAGGGATTACTAGAAACCAATGTGATAAATAAAAAACCGATACAAATATCATCAAAAAATTTCCTTTGAGCAATACAGGAACTTCGCTTTTGCAAGAAGAACCGTACCAAAAAGCAATTCCAGATAACATAAAAGCTATGAATGAAATAGGCCAGAAAACTGGTGAATCTAATAAAGCGATACTGAGAATTAAATCAAAAATAGAAACGATTGGCAGTGCATATTGCAAGATGAAGAAATAAGTTAAATCAAATTTCTGCAAATAATCAATTTTATTCGAAACTAATTGATCCCCATAATCAAAGAATCTTTGCAAGCCGCCCTCTGCCCATCTTTGCCTTTGTGCTAATAAAGCATTGAAATTCTCAACTGCTTCTTCCATGACTGGAGGATCCCATAAGATTCCAATCCTTGATTTGGATAATAATAATCTTAAACTTAAATCCAGATCATCCGTAACTGTGTCTTCATTAAAGGAACCGCATGCCAACAATGTATCTTTTTTAATTAATTGACCATTTCCCCTTAATTCAGAGACTCCAGCAACTGATAACCTGCCATATTGAAAGATTGCGTCCATAGCCATCTCCATTGACTGACAGGAAGTTAAAAAATTCCTACCTACATTTGTTACTGATTTTCTTAATTGAACCGCAGACCAATCTCCCTCTTCTACAAAACTAAATAACCTTATCAAAGAATCGTTTTTTAGTTGAGCATCAGCATCCAAAACTAACAACCATTCACCGTGAGTAAACTTCAACGCATAATTTAAAGCTCCTGATTTCCCGCCTCCTGCGTTTGGAGAACGACTTACTACTTTTAGCTTGTCAAATTGTCTGGATAATCGATCTAAAATTAAAGGCGTTTTATCTGAACTGCCATCATCGATTATGTAAATATTTAATTTATTTCTTGGATAATCTAAATTAAATAACCTTTCCACTAATCTTGCGATAACATTTTCTTCATCTCTAGCTGCGACTAAAATATCAAGCACAGGTAACTCTTTATTACCAGCTCGAATGCTCATAGTATTTGAAACTTTGTTCCTTTTGAAATTTCTAGAAATAACTAATAAACCGTAAAAAGCAATCACGAAAGAAAGAGTCAATATAAAGTAAAATAACCATCGGATATTGTAAACATGAGGAATAAAAGCTACTAAAAAGCAAGCAGTAAGAAATATAAACGACTTCAATCTTCGATTTTTATAAAAACCCTTACTCATAAAAGTAACTTGCTAATTATTTAATTCTCATTGAGACAATATCTCAATTTTTTCAAGTTTTGCACCTCGATAGTAATGATTCAATATTTGTTCATAAGAGGATCCTAATTCAGCCATTTCAATTGCTCCTGACTGTGATAAACCTACACCATGACCGAAGCCTCCTCCTCTCAAAAGCCATAAATCATCACTTAATTTATTAATAGTAAATAAATTACTAGGTATAAAACTCAATACCCGTCGAATATCATCTTTAACTAAAACAATAGATTTATTAATTTTGGTCGTCCGTATTTCTAATTTTGTCACTCTGCCACTTGCACCTCTTTCAATAGCATTTAACTCCAAAACATGTTCATTAATATTTATAAGTTTGTTTTTAATTAACTTGTCTTTAATTTTAAGACTAGAAATTTTCTTATTCCAGCGAAAAAGAGAGTGATTACTCCCATAAAACTGTTCTGTAGCAAAATCTAAAAAATTATTTAATTCAGACTCACTTAGAATTGGAAGTTTAAAAATTTTATTGAATGATTCAGAACAATCTATGAAGGAATTAAAGTAAGAATAATCCTGCATTTGCCAAGACTCGCCCGCTGTAGCAGATACTCCACCATTAGAACCATGATAAAAAGCATTTATTGGTTGATTTTCATATGTGAGAATTAAATTTGAAGTTGCGTCTATAGCCTTTTGTACTTTTTCATTTGTAATTTTAGGGGGCTTGTATACTTGGCATTGAGTGCTTATACATAAATGATATTTATCCATATGAAATCTATGAGAATTAAAAATTCCCCAAGTTCTTGCAATAACTGCTTGTGCCTTGAGTGCTTCTAGAGGAGAACTTGGTCCAATTTCGTGTGGCAACACACCTTTCAAATAATCATCAAACTTAATTTCTTGAATTAATGTCCAAGTTCCATATGAATCTTGTATTAAATAAAAATTTTTGCCAAAATTAACATTATTTATTTTTATTTCCTCATCAGCATAAATATGAATAGGTCCTTCGAGTTGCATAAAACTATAATCGCTAGTAAGAAAAGGGGTAATTTGAATATTTTTTATTTTGCTAAAAATCTTATATTGCAATTCCAAATCTGGCAGATCATCTTCAAATGGAATCCATACCTCCCAATTTTCAGGGTAAGCAACAGTAGTCTCAAACCCTTTATCTTTTAGTTGATCTGCTTGCTTTTTTGCTGATTCATAGCTTGCAAAAGGGCCAAAAACAATTCTTTCAATTTTTTTTGGATTTTTGATGGGTGTGTCCCTCCAAGCAATATTAATCTGTTTTGATTTATGTTTGATACCGTTTGAAGACTGCAAGTTTAAAAAACCTTTATCAGTTATAAAATTGATATTCTTTCTCTCAGAAAAACTATCATTTTCCCCGCCAAGATATTGCCTTAAACCAATTAAAAATTTTCCTTTTTTAATGGCTGTATTAAGTTCAACCTTTAGAGATTCTTCTGCAACGACAGAAGAACAAAATTTAGTGTTAATTATTAAAAGCGAAATACAGCCAAAAAATAAATTTAAAAAAATAAATTTACGTTTCATAAGTAGCAACTTCCTTATCAATTAAAAACTTTAATTTGCACCAATGCATATAAAGGTTTAGATTATCTTAATTAAACACATTTGACTTAAATGTCTAAACTCAAAACTCGTAAATCAGCTGCTAAAAGATTTAAAGCTACTGCAACGGGTAAATTCATGAGAAGAAGAGCCTTCCATAATCATTTACTTGATCATAAAAGCTCAAAATTAAAAAGACATCTTTCAACAAAAGCCGTAGTTGATGAAAGAGATGCCGATAATGTAAAATTAATGATTCCTTACGCATAAATTGTTAACCTATTTTTCTTAGTAAGTCATGGCACGTGTAAAAAGAGGCAATATAGCCAGAAAAAGAAGAAACAAAATCTTAAATCTTGCAAAAGGGTTTAGAGGCGGAAACAAAAATCTTTTCAGGACAGCAAATCAAAGAGTAATGAAAGCTCTTTGTAATGCTTACAGAGATAGAAGAAGAAGAAAAAGAGATTTTAGAAGACTTTGGATTTCTAGAATTAATGCTTCAGCCAGAATAAATGGAACGAACTATAGCAAGTTAATAAATGGCATGAAAAATGCCGAGATTATCATTAATAGAAAAATGCTTGCTCAATTAGCCTTACACGATCCTAAATGTTTTGAAAAAATAGTTTCTTCCGTTAGCAATTAGAAAAAAAGAATATAATCATAAAAAGTAATTATCAATAATGGAAATTTCTTCCTTTCAATCCTATTTAATAATTCTTTTTGTAGTTCTAATAATTATTTCTATTGTTGTATTCAGACAATTTCTAAAAACAAGAAGTGAAGAATTAAATTTAGTAAAATTCGAGCAGAAAGGTTTAGATTCTCTAACTCAAGCTACAGAATTATATGAATTTGGGTCTATTCAGATCAAGAAAAGATTATACTCTGAAGCAACAAAGACTTTTTTAAAAGCAATTGAAAATTATGAAAATGAACCTGATGAAGCCAAAGCCATAATAAATAATGCTTTAGGATTTTCTTATGCTGCTCAAAATCAATTTAAAAAAGCAATTCAACACTATAACTCCGCAATAAAATCACTTCCAGAATATCCTATAGCCCTTAATAATCTCGCATCAGCACATCAGCGTTTATTGGAATATGACTTGGCATATGCAACTTATCAAAAGGTTTTATTGATAGACCCAAAAAACAAAACAGCAATAAAAAAAAGTAAGGAGTTAGAAAAAAGAAATAATTACAAACCTTACAAAGGTATAAACGATAAGGGATTCTAAAATATGGAAAATTATTCATCTTTATTAATTGGAGGAAAACAATTTTCCAGTAGATTAATGGTAGGCACTGGTAAATACAAATCTACACAATCGATGGTAGAAAGTTTGTCAAAGTCGGAAACAGAAATTATAACCGTTGCTGTTAGAAGAATTAAAAATGATCAGACTGGAGAAAATTTACTCGAAAAAATTAACTGGAGAAAATACTGGATGCTTCCTAATACAGCTGGTTGTGTAAATGCGGATGAGGCAGTCAGAATAGCAATTTTAGGAAGAGAGCTTGCAAAATTATCAGGTCAAGAAGAAAATAATTTTATCAAGTTGGAAGTGATTCCTGATAAAAAGTATTTGCTACCAGATCCAATAGAAACTCTCAAAGCGGCTGAAGTTTTAATTAAAAAGGGTTTTGCTGTACTGCCCTATATAAATGCAGATCCTCTGCTTGCAAAAAGACTAGAAGAAGTAGGTTGTGCAACTGTAATGCCATTAGGCTCGCCTATTGGCTCTGGACAGGGTTTATTAAATTTATCAAACATAGCGATAATTATTGAGAATGCCAAAGTACCAGTGATAATTGACGCAGGAATTGGTGTGCCTAGTGAAGCTTCTCAAGCTATGGAACTTGGAGCTGATGGTGTCTTAATCAATAGTGCAATCGCACAAGCTGTAAATCCGCCTCTCATGGCTCAAGCAATCAATTATGGCGTAAAAGCTGGAAGGCAAGCTTTTCTTGCAGGAAGAATTAAAAAACAAGACTTTGCAATAGCAAGTTCACCAGAAACAAGTATCTCTATCTAATTATCTAAAGTTAAACAAAATATAAATGAGAGTAAAATTTAATATTTGATCAAATTTATCCTATTAAGAAAAAAGATTTGAAACTATTTACAATGTTTTTTCGCAAATTGGAAGCACACTGTAGTAATTTAATAAATATATTATGAATCTTTTAATTCTGGAGTTCTGAGTGAAAGTTATTGTTCTAGGTGGAGATGGTTTTTGCGGTTGGCCTTGTGCGGTGAATTTAGCAGATCAAAATCATGATGTAATTATTGTCGACAATTTAAGTCGTAGAAAAATAGATATTGATCTAGAAGTAGAATCTTTAACTCCGATTGCCTCAATTACAGAAAGACTTTCTGCATGGGAAGAGATTGGAGGTAAACCTATGAGATTTCTTAATATGGATATCTCTAAACAATATCAAAAATTACTAAATTTGCTTATTGAAGAAAAACCAGATTCAGTTATCCATTTTGCTGAACAAAGAGCAGCACCTTACTCGATGAAATCGAGTTTTACCAAAAGATATACGGTAGATAATAATGTTAATGGCACACACAACCTGCTTGCTGCAATCGTAGAAAGTAATTTAGATATTCATGTAGTTCATTTAGGAACAATGGGAGTATACGGATATGGATCACATAGGGGTGCAACTATTCCAGAAGGATATTTAAAAGTTGAAGTTCCGCAACCAGATGGAAGCCGCTTTGAAGAAGAAATATTACACCCTGCAAGTCCTGGTAGTGTTTACCATATGACTAAAACTTTAGATCAATTATTATTTCTTTACTACAACAAAAATGATCTTGTAAGAATAACTGATCTGCATCAAGGTATTGTTTGGGGCACAAATACAGAAGCGACTTTGAAAGATCCTAGATTGACAAACAGATTTGACTATGACGGAGATTATGGAACTGTTCTAAACCGATTTCTAATGCAAGCTGCCATTGGATATCCATTAAGTGTTCATGGAACAGGAGGGCAAACAAGAGCATTTATACATATAAAAGATTCGGTAAGATGTGTACAACTTGCTCTTGAGAATCCTCCAAAATCTGGCGAGAGAGTCAAAATCTTTAATCAAATGACAGAAAGTCATCAAGTTGGAGAACTTGCAAAAAAAGTTGCATCTCTAACAGGGACTGATATCAATTATTTACCAAATCCAAGGAACGAAGCAGTTGAAAATGATTTAATTGTTGATAATAAATGCTTTATAGAATTAGGCTTAAACCCAACAACTCTTGATAATGGCTTATTAGAAGAAGTTGTTGAAGTTGCCAAAAAATTCTCTCATAGATGTGATTTAAAACGCATACCTTGTGTTTCATCCTGGACTAAAAAACAAGCTGAGGCCATCAAGACTAATTAAAATTTCTGAAATAATTACCTTAAGAAAGTGAAAATTGCGTTGTTTACTGAAACTTTTTTACCTAAAGTTGACGGAATAGTAACAAGACTTACTAAAACTATTGAATTTTTAATAAAAAATGGTGATGAAGTTATAGTTTTTTGTCCCGAGGGATGTCCAGAATCATATATGGGCGCAACTGTAGTTGGAGTTGCTGCTATGCCATTACCCTTATACCCAGAATTGAAGCTTGGTCTACCAGGTCCTGCAGTTTCAGATAAGTTAGAAAAATTCAAACCAGATTTAATACATGTTGTTAATCCAGCTGTACTGGGCTTAGGTGGTATTTGGTTGGCAAAAACTAATAATATTCCTTTAATTGCAAGCTACCATACTCATCTTCCTAAATATCTTGAACACTACGGTATGGGTATGTTAGAGCCACTTTTGTGGGAATTACTTAAAGCAGCACATAATCAAGCCTTGTTAAATTTATGTACCTCCACAGCTATGGTAAATGAGTTGAAAGAAAAAGGTATACAAAGGACTGCTCTATGGCAAAGAGGAGTAGATACTTACAGTTTCCGACCAGATTTGAGAAGTGATAAAATGAGAAAAAAATTATTTGGAAAATATAAAGATGCTAAATACCTATTAATTTATGTTGGAAGATTATCAGCAGAAAAGCAAATTGAGAGAATAAAACCAGTCTTAGAGAGTATTCCTAATGCATGCCTAGCACTTGTAGGTGACGGACCATATAGAAAACAGCTTGAAAAAATCTTCGAAAATACCAAAACTAATTTCATAGGATATTTATCTGGCGATGAACTTGCTAGCGCTTATGCCTCTGGAGATATATTTTTATTTCCCTCAAGTACAGAAACACTTGGATTAGTTTTATTAGAAGCAATGGCAGCAGGATGTCCAGTGATTGGAGCCAACAAGGGAGGAATTCCAGATATAATCAGTGATGGTGTGAATGGCTGTTTATATGATCCTGATGCAACAGATAATGGGGAAAAAAGCTTAATTGAAGCGACAAAAAAAATTCTAAAAAATGAAGATAAAAGAGAAGTTATGAGACAAGAGGCAAGAAACGAAGCAGAAAAATGGGATTGGAATCAAGCAACGTTACAACTACAAAATTATTATTCAGATACTCTCAAAGAAATAGATTAAACTTAATCTAAATTATGCAACGTGTGGAGGCGTAGGATTACTATACGAGCTTAAAGGAAGGATTAGAGTAGCAATATTTTGATTCTTTTCAGGCCTTTTTTTCTTTGAGAATTTTTTACCAAAAGGTACTCTTATTACATTAGTTCCCTCAATAGGACAAATATTTGAATTTTCTCGTGAAAAATTATTGACAAATTTTGGTAAGTCTACGTTTTTAATTGGCAAGTGTTTAACATTACCAGATTGAAAATCTTTGGTCATAGCTTCAAATACCCCAAAAAATTTGATGCCTGAATATATTAATAAAAAAATTTAAATAATTTCTTTAAGAAAATATTAAATTTTTATACACACTGATAATAACCAAATTATTTAAAGGACGCTAGTCATTTAAGCACATTTTTTTTCTTCTAACGTCTCTCCTTGATTTACATTACAAGAACAAATTAAATTGCGATCACCATATGCATTATTAATCCTAGAAACAGTGGACCAAAACTTAATAGATGTTGGGGTTTTATAAGGAAAAGAAGCTTTTTCTTTTGAATAAGGATGATGCCAATTATCAGAAATCAACTCTTGCAACGTATGGGGAGCATTACTTATGACATTATTATTTTTTAATTCAATATTATTTTCTATTTCACTGATTTCTTCTCCGATCAATAGCATAGCCTCACAAAATCTATCTAATTCTGCCAAACCTTCACTTTCAGTAGGCTCTATCATTATGGTCTCTGTAACAGGCCAACTTATAGTTGGGGCATGAAAACTATAATCTATTAATCTTTTAGCTAAATCATTTACACTCAAACCGGTTTTGGATTTTAAATCTCTAAAATCTAAAATACATTCATGTGCGACAAAATTATTTTTTCCTTTATAAAGAATCTTAAATTTATGCTTTAAAGAATGAGCAATATAATTTGCAGATAAAATTGCATGCGACGTTGCTTTCCTTAAACCACTAAGGCCAGCCATTTTTATATACATCCAACTTATTGGAAGAATACTTGCACTCCCATGCTTGGCAGAAGATACGTAATTGGAACTATTAAAAAAATTATTATCCATTAAAGAATGAGTAGGAAGAAATGGGCTTAAAGTTTCTGATGCAGCTACTGGACCTACTCCTGGACCACCGCCGCCATGTGGAATGCAGAATGTTTTATGTAAATTCAAATGACAAACATCAACACCATAATTCCCGGGCTTGCATAATCCAACCTGAGCGTTCAAATTTGCTCCATCTAAATAGACAAATCCTCCAACAGAGTGAATTAATTCACATATCTTTCTAATATGTAATTCAAAAACTCCATGAGTCGAGGGATAGGTCAACATAAGAGCCCCGATTTGGTTATCAAATTTCTTGACCTTGATCGACAAATCTTGAAAATCAATATTTCCTTCGTCATCACATTCAACAGTTAAAACATCAAAACCTGCCATAACTGCACTAGCAGGGTTGGTTCCATGAGCACTTTTAGGAATTAAACATTTTTTTCTTAAAAGTTCGCCTTTTGATTCAAAATAAGAATTTATTGCCAATAAACCTGCAAACTCTCCTTGGGAGCCTGCATTTGGTTGAAAAGAAACTGATTTTAAACCAACAATATCACTTATCCATTTTTCTAGGTCAGATATTATTTTTGAATAGCCCTTAGTTTGATCTGGCGGAGAAAAAGGATGAATAGAAGATAAATTAGCCCAAGAGACTGGATTTAACTCTGCTGCAGAATTTAACTTCATGGTACAGCTTCCTAATGGCATCATTCCATCTACCAAAGAAAAATCTTTTTCAGCAAGTCGGAATATATATCTCATTAATTCAGTTTCACTTTGATAATTTGTGAATATATCTTGCTGCATCCATTCACTGGATCTCAAAGCTATATTTGCAAGATGAAATCCTTTATCAAATTTTATATGCTCTAAATCTTCTTTTTTTTCTATGAGGTTTGCTATGAAAGTCAAAATATCTTTGATTTCTTTTTCATTACTAAGCTCATCTAAAGAGATCCCAAAGCCAGTTGAATCTTCAATAGTTGATCCCAAGGGCAAAATTCTAAAGTTATAGCCATTTTTTAACGCTTCATTATGGATCTTTTGAGAATGCTCAGAATAAACATCAACACTATCAAATCTAATCCCATCAGGTATATCAAAACCTAAATCAACCAAACATGATTCTAAATTTATTCTCAACTCCACTAATCTCTTAGCAATTTGAGTTAATCCATAGGGGCCATGATAAATAGCATAAAAAGAAGAAATTATGGCTAATAAAGATTGAGCAGTACAAATATTACTAGTGGCCTTCTCCCTTCTAATATGTTGCTCTCTTGTTTGCAATGCTAGTCTTAAAGACTTTTCGCCATTTTTAGAGAGAGTTTGCCCAACAATTCTTCCAGGTATAAGCCTTTTATATTTTTCGCTACATGCAAAATATGCTGCATGGGGGCCACCAAAACCCATTGGAACACCAAATCTTTGCATACTACCCACTGCTACATCAACACCAAATTCAGAAATTGGTTTAATTAAAACTTGTGCCAGTGGATCAATACAAGCCGATACAATAATTTCTGATCTATGTGCTTGGGATATTAAAAATGTGGGATCAAATAATTCGCCATTTTTACCGGGTAATTGCAACAAAATTCCAAAGACATCATCATGATTAGGAAGGTTGCTTTGAGTAAAGCGTTTTAAGGATATTCCCAGAGGTTTTGCTCTGGTTTGTAGAACATTAAAAGTATGATCAAAAACATTTGATTCCACTAAGTACACTTTTGAAGATTTATTTTTTCTTGCGGCAAAACTCATGGCCATAGCTTCTGCAGCAGCAGTGCCCTCATCTAATAAAGATGAGTTGGCGACAGGGAATCCTGTTAGTTCACAAACAATAGTCTGAAAATTAAATAAAGCTTCTAATCTTCCTTGTGCAATTTCTGCTTGATATGGAGTATAAGATGTGTACCACCTAGGATTTTCGAGAACATGTCTTTGAATTACTTTAGGCATGTGATTGTCATAGTAACCAAGGCCTATGAGTGATCTCATTTTGGTATTCTTCTTCGCAATCTCTTCTAATTCATTTAAAGCCTCAATTTCTGAACAACCTTGGGGCAATATTTCTGAAGATTTATCGTTAAGCTGAATATCTTCAGGAATAACTTGATTTATAAATTGATCAATATTATTAAAACCAAGCTTATTCAGCATAATTCTTTCATCATTATCTCCTAATCCAAGATGCCTATCTATAAACAAATCGGACCCAAATTTGGATGTCATATTAAAATATTTTTCTTTAAAATAGCTCTTTTTAGAAAGTTTGCTTTATTTTGGTACAACCTTTGATTGATATTCCTCAGAAGTCATCAAATCAGCAATTGATGCTTTTGATTCTGGTTTCAAAATGACTAACCAACCTTCTCCGATCGGATCATTCTGTAAAAGCTCAGGGTTCTCAATAACACTTTCATTTACAGATACTATTTCCCCTGAAAAAGGCAAATAGACTTCCTCAACGGCCTTAACTGATTCAATTGTTCCAAAAGTCTCACCTTTCTCTAAAGTCGCCCCTTGATCAGCTAACTCAACAAAAACAATATCTCCTAATTGATCAATAGCAAATTCACTAACTCCAATTTTTAATAGTCCGTTTTCTTCCAAAACATATTCATGAGTATCAGCATAGTGGAGGTTGTCTGGAAACTGGTAAGACATGATTAAGTAGATAAAGGAAGTAGAGAATCCTTTGAAATTAATTTTTCCTCTAATAATTCAGATAATAATCGAATTAATGCAATTTTGATGTGAGCTATGTGAGAACCACCTTGAACAAAAATATTGTAGGGATCTCTTAGGGGAGCATCAGCAGAAAATTCACTTGTACTACCCTCAATAAATGTACCTCCTGCCATTAATAATTTTGAATCATATCCATCCATTGATGATGGAACAACATTCAGAAAAGAATCTACTGGTGAAGAATTTTGAAAAGATTGACAAACTTTTTGTACCAAATCAGGATTATTCAATCTTACTGACTGAATAAGATCAGATCTATAAGTTGCTGGCTCTGGTAAAACCTTGAATCCCAAATTTTTAAAAACTGCTGCAACCATATCAGCACCTTTAAGTGATTCGTGAACAATTTGTGGTGCTAAAAACAAACCCTGCAAAATTAATCTTCCTAGTCCAAAATTTATTCCTGCAGAAGAACCAATACCTGGGGAGGTTAATCTAGAACATGCCATCTCGACCAACTCTGCATCTCCTGCAACGTACCCACCAGTAGGAACAATTGTTCCTCCCAAATTTTTAATCAATGATCCAGCAATTATATTTGCCCCTTTAGAAATTGGTTCACTATCTTCAACAAGCTCTCCATAACAGTTATCAACAAAACATATACAGTTAGGATCAAGAGAATGAATGAGACTACAAATTTTCTCTATCTGATGATTCGTGAGGGATTTTCTCCAACTATATCCACAACTTTTTTGTATGAATACTAATTTACATGAATTTTGTTTAAAAGAATGAACAATTTTTTCTTCAAAAGAATCAAAATTCTCGCAGATATTTATTTGCTTATATTCAATCTCAAAATTTTTAAGTGAGCCTTTTCCTCCTCCCCTTATTCCTATGACTTCTTCTAACGTGTCATATGGTTGTCCTGTAAGAGATAACATTACATCTCCAGGTCTAAGAATTCCAAATAAGACAGAACTTATTGCATGCGTTCCACTTACAAATTGCATCCTCACAGCTGCCTTTTCAGCAAGAAACAATCTTGCAAAAACCGCATCAATTTTTTCTCTAGATATATCATCATGACCACTACCAGAAGATTGATTGAAATGACTAGTAGAAACTTTTTCTTCCTTAAAAATTGTCAAAATATTTTCTAATTTCTGGAAAACCTGATTGGACCTTTCTTGGAAAACTTTACTTAAACTCTCTTCAACAGAAAGAACAGCGTTTTCAGCCAGTTTTAGGTTATTGTTTAATATCATTTATTATGAAAACTCATGTTATTTTTCAGAAGCTAAATTTCTTAATTCTGCTAGGAAAGCATTAGGTCCCCTACCCTGAAAATAAGAAAGTTTTTTTGAAGCCTCATATAAATCAAGTAGTTCTCCATCTAATTCTTCTGCCGTATAATCTCTAATTCCTGCTATTACCTCAGCAAAACGTTCTCTACGGGAAGATTTATTGACAGCATAGGCTTCCATTACCTGGATTTTACATGATCTCCAAGCCTTATTCTGACAAAAATGCACTGAAAGAGCATCACTTAAAGCAGAAGCTTCTTCATCTTCTATGTACCAGTCAAACGATGAAGGTAGAGATTTTAATCCTGAAAATATCTCGAATAACTCCCCGGCCGTCAATGGCTTACCAGAATCATTTTTGAGGGGTAATGCAGACTCTTCCAAAGATTTCCATAACTCTGGGTAATCATTTTCAAAACGATCCCTGATTTTTTCTATGCCTTGATCAAGAATCGTATTAACTTGAGCTAAAGCAAGAAAAACTTCAGGGCCTGGCGAAGATAACTTCCCATTCCTAAGATTAGAAATTTGCGAATTGTGAACTCTACCTAAATCAAGAACTTCAGAAAGTAATGGCAAAACTCTGTGTGACCATCCATTTCTTTCATGCCAGAGGTGTATCAAATGAGCCATAGCCCTTCGACCTCTAGATAATTTATCGCGATATCCTAGACTCACAGATAATTAAACTTATCAATAGTATAGTATGATAATATTACATATCGGTAATTTTGAAAATAGTATTTCAATATCATGAATTCAGTAATCTTCCAAGAAACAGCAAAATTAAAAAAACCTGTTCCAGCTGAAAAAGTTATAGAACTCTCAGAAAGATTACTGGAACCTTCCAGCCATTCAAAAAGATATCCTCCAAGACTTCATAAAACCTGGGGAACAATAGTTTTCATGGTTGCAATTCATATTCTTTCTCTTGTAGCTATACAACCAAAATTTTGGAGTCTCCCTGCAGTAGTATCATTATTATTTTTTTACTGGGTAACTGCTTGTTTAGGAGTCACTCTTGGATATCACAGATTGTTATCACACAGATCGTTCATTGTTCCAAGATGGTTAGAAAGATTTTTTGCTACCTGTGGAGCTATAAGTTGCCAGCATGGACCAATAGATTGGGTAGGTTTACATAGGCATCACCACTCTTTTTCAGATACTGAAGTAGATCATCACAATAGTAAAAAGGGGTTTTGGTGGAGTCATATGGGTTGGATGTTTAAAGACGTTGAAGCACTCAAAACTGTTCCAAAACTAAGTGCAGATTTAATTAAAGATCCATACTATAGATTTCTAAATAAATATTTTTTATTTTTACAAATTCCTATTGGACTCTCTTTATATGCAATAGGTCAAAAATTAGGAGTTGGAGGTTGGGCGCTAGTCCTTTGGGGAATTCCATTGAGACTTGTGGTTGTTTATCACGTAACTTGGCTAGTAAACTCGGCAACACATTGTTGGGGTAAAGCGCCTTTTGAAAGTGGTGATTCTTCCAAAAACAATGCCTGGGTTGCTGCATTAACATTTGGAGAGGGTTGGCATAATAATCATCATGCATTTCCTAACTCGGCAAAACAAGGATTATTTAGAGGTCAAATAGATATAACTTGGGAACATATTAAGATTCTTGCAAAATTAGGTCTTGCAAAAAAAATAAAGTTACCCTCTAGGTCTTATTATTAAATATATTGTTAAATATTTTCATGGCTAAAAGAGTACAAGTCGCATTAACTGAATCAATCGCATCGCTTGGCAAAGAGGGAGACCTAGTTGAAGTAGCGCCTGGATATGCAAGAAATTTTCTATTACCTTATGGCAAGGCAATGAATGTAACACCAACTGTTCTTAAACAAATTGAAAGGAAAAAAGAAAAAGAAAAAATTGCTGCTGACAAATTAAAGCAAGAAGCGGTAGATTTTCAAACTGCATTATCAACAATAGGGAGATTTACTATTAAAAAACAGGTTGGTGAAGATGGTGTACTGTTTGGAACAGTGACCAATGGGGATGTTGCCGAAGCAATAGAAAAAGCAACCAAAAAAGAAATTGATAGAAGAAACATCACAGTTCCTGATATTCATAATTTAGGTTCCTTTACTGCAAAAATTAAATTACATCAAGAAGTAAATGCAGAAGTAAATATTGAAGTAACAAGTTAAGCAATTTGTTGCATTATTTTGAAAAGTAGCCAGAGTATATATCTAAGCAATTAAAGATATGGTTTCAGTACCTTTTCCAAATAATGGACAAAATAAAAACTTTAAAAAAGACTTTAATAGTGCAAATGCTGGATTAGTACCTCCTCAAAACATTCAAGCGGAGGAAGCTGTTCTTGGTGGAATACTCCTTGACCCAGACGCCATCGGCAGAATTGCAGACTTAATTAAGCCTGAAGCTTTTTATATCAATGCTCATCAAGAGATTTATAAAACAGCATTAATGTTGCATAGCCAAGGGAAACCAACTGATTTAACATCAATGAGTGCTTGGTTAGAAGATAATGGATCACTAGAAAAAATTGGAGGGAACAACAAATTAGTAGAGCTAGTGGAAAATGTATCCTCTACAGCTTCCATAGAACAAGTTGCAAATTTAATTAACGACAAATTCATGAGAAGGCAACTTATCAGATCTGGAAATGAAGTGGTTCAACTAGGTTTTGATCAGACTCAAGATACTAATGAAATTTTAGATCAAGCGGAACAGAAAATATTTGAAATAAGTCAAGAAAAACCTTCAAAAGGTCTAACTCAAGCAGCTGAAATCCTGACAAGCACTTTCAATGAAATAGAATCTAGATCATTAGGTACTTCAGTAGCTGGAATTCCCGTAAATTTTTACGACCTTGATGCAATGACTCAAGGCTTTCAAAGAAGTGATTTAATAATCGTTGCTGGAAGACCTTCAATGGGTAAAACTTCAATAGTTCTGAATCTAGCGAAGAATGTTGCACAATCTCAAGATTTACCTGTGTGCGTATTTAGCCTTGAAATGAGTAAAGAACAGTTGACATATAGATTACTTTCGATGGAAGTTGGAATCGAAAGTGGCAGGCTAAGAACAGGAAGATTACAACAAGATGAATGGCCTTTACTTGGAGAAGGTATCAATTCATTGGGTCAACTACCAATATTTATAGATGACAAACCTAATTTAAGTGTCTTAGAGATGAGATCTTTATGTAGAAGATTAATAGCTGAGCAAAAAAAAGAACTTGGATTAATTGTGATTGATTACCTCCAATTGATGGAAGGAACAACTCCTGATAATAGAGTGCAAGAACTTTCACGGATAACAAGAGGTCTTAAAAGCATGGCCAGAGAATTAAAAGTACCAGTGGTTGCCTTATCTCAACTTAGTAGAGGAGTAGAGTCTAGAACAAACAAAAGACCAATGTTAAGCGATCTAAGAGAATCAGGTTCTATTGAACAAGACGCAGATTTAGTGTTAATGATTTATAGAGATGAATACTATAATCCAGAGACTGAAGATAGAGGTATAACAGAGATTATTGTCACTAAACATAGAAATGGGCCCGTAGGAACTGTTAAATTATTATTTGAACCTCAATTTACGAGATTTAAGAATTTAGCTAATTAAATCTATCCTCAAATGCAAGATCATCAATCGCCAAATGAATCTTTTGACATCATCGTTATTGGAGGAGGACATGCAGGATGCGAAGCAGCCATAACAACAGCAAAATTAGGATTTTCAACAGCCTTATTTACAATCAATTTAGATAGAATTGCCTGGCAACCTTGTAACCCTGCAGTTGGCGGGCCAGCAAAAAGTCAGTTAGTGCATGAAGTGGATGCATTAGGAGGAATTATTGGAAAATTAGCTGATGAGACAGCGATACAAAAACGGATATTAAATGCCAGTAGAGGACCAGCTGTATGGGCATTAAGAGCTCAAACGGATAAAAGAGAATACTCAAAAAGAATGATCGAAATACTACAAAATACAGATAATTTATCTTTAAAAGAAGCAATGATTACTGAAATTGATATTGCAAAAACTGAAGTAATTGGAGTTAACTCAAAAAAAAATATACAAAAACAAATCAAGGGTGTAAAAACTTTCTTTGGTAGTTATTATTCAGCGAGATCAGTTATTATCACAGCTGGCACTTTTTTAGAAGGCAGAATATGGATAGGAAATAAATCAATGTCAGCTGGCAGATCTGGTGAACAAGCAGCAAAGGGTCTTACTCAAAACTTACACGAAATTGGGATCAAAACAGAACGTTTAAAAACAGGCACCCCAGCAAGAGTTGATAAAAAAAGTATCATTTTTGATGAATTAGATATTCAACCTAGTACAGCAGCTGATAAATATTTTTCGTTTGACCCAGATATCAAAAATAATATGCCCCAAGTTAGTTGTCACATCACAAGAACAACTTCTAAAACACATCAACTAATTCGAGATAATTTACATTTAACTCCCATTTACGGTGGTTTTATTGAAAGTAAGGGGCCTAGATATTGTCCATCTATTGAAGATAAAATAGTTAAATTTGCTGATAAAGAATCACATCAAATTTTCTTAGAACCAGAAGGAATTAATACCCCTGAAATATATGTTCAAGGATTTTCTACAGGTTTGCCCGAAAATATTCAATTAGAACTTTTAAGAACCTTACCTGGATTAACTGAATGTAAAATGTTACGGCCAGCATATGCTGTGGAGTATGAATATATTCCTGCAACCCAGCTACAAAGATCACTCGAAACAAAAGAAATTGAATATTTATTTAGCGCTGGACAAATTAATGGAACTACTGGTTATGAAGAAGCAGCTGCACAAGGATTAGTTGCAGGACTCAATGCAACAAGAAAACTAAACAACAGAGATCCAATAATATTTACTAGAGAAAGCAGCTATATAGGAACAATGATTAATGATTTAATTACCAAAGACCTCAAAGAACCATACAGAGTTCTTACAAGTAGGAGCGAATATAGATTAACCCTAAGAGGAGATAATGCAGATAGGAGATTAACCCCATTAGGTTATCAAATAGGGCTAATTGATGAGAAAAGATGGTCGGCCTATCAAGAAAAAATCAAATTCCTTGAAGAAGAGAAATTAAGATTAAAAAACACCCGTTTAAAAAATACCGATGAAATAGCAAAAAAAATAGCATTAGACACAGGATCAAAAATCAAAGGCTCAACAACTTTGCAAGAACTCTTAAAAAGACCAAACTTTCATTATTCAGATCTAATTAAATATGATTTGAATGCAAAAGATCTAGCTTCTTCAATAAAGGAAGCTGTTGAAATAGATATTAAGTACGAGGGTTATCTTAAAAGACAAAAAAACAATATTGATCAAATAAATCGTCAAAGATCTAAATCTCTGTCCCAAGAAATAAATTATGCAAAGATAGATACATTATCTTTAGAAGCTAGAGAAAATTTGAATAAACTAAAGCCAAAAAATTTTGGTGATGCTTCACAAATTCCAGGAGTTAGCAAAGCTGATTTAACTGCATTACTTGTTTGGCTAAAAATAAGAGATGTAAAAACAGAAAAAGCAAAAATTTTTACTAAAAAAAGTTATCATCTTAAAAGCAATCTTTCAGAACACTGAATAATAAACTTTTCAAGTCACCAAAAATATTATGGGAAGAAAAAGCCTCAACTTTTTTAGTGAAAAATTCACTACCAAAAATATCTGGTCCATGGAAATTAATGCTGCTTGGGGATGGAAGTCCAACTAGACATCTACAGCTTTTAACTAATCAAGAAACAAAAATTAAATTAATTTCAATGCAATTAGATCCTCTATCCAGTGAAGATGGTCCTAAAGAGTTGAATCAGTTAAATGGCCCTTTAATTAGAAGACAAGTATGGATTAAAAACAATAATAAAAACCTAGCATGGGCTGAAAGTTGGTGGAATGCAGAACAAGTAAGTGAAAATTTAAAAGCCAAAGAAGAACCAATTTGGAAGAATTTAACACAAGACAGATCAGAGTTGTTTAGAGAAGTTGATCGTATTTCACTTGTGAATTCAAAATGGTTAGAAGATCAATTTTGTTTTAAGGGTCCATTCTGGTCAAGAAATTATAGATTTTTTCGAGACAAAAAGCCACTAACAATTATTAGAGAAGTCTTCAATCCATATTTAGAAAATTTACTAGGGTCTTCTGGAATTAACAAATTTGCAAATCTATACTCTTCTTCTTCTTCTTGATCTAGGAAGATTTCTTGATTTGGATTGACCCTGTTGGTTTAATTGTTCTCTTGGTTTATCATTCTCTTTTTCTGAAGATCTTTGCCATCTTTCAACTTTAAAATCCATTTCATCTGGCCAATCTTCGTCTTTAGTTTCTTTACCATAAGGTAATTTCTTTTGCTCAGTTGTTCGTAAATTTTTTGGTTGCCTTAAAGATATTGCTTCTAAAGGTCTTTTTGAAAGCGGTTTAGCAGATTTTAAAGGACTTGATTCTCTACTAAATGTCTTAATATCTCTGTTATCATCGTAATAATTGTCATCATCATACCAATCATCATTATCTTCATCAAAAAATAAATCTACTTTGTCAGATACCCATTTTCCTACTTTTTTAACACTCTTACTTGTTATTCCCTGAAAATCTGTATTTCTTCGTTTACCTGGTCTCGCTCCAGATACTCCATCAATAAATTGTCTACCAGTTTCAACAATTCTATCAACTTGTTTATCAACAATATTGCTATCAAAACCATGTCTTAAGTTTCTAATTCTCCTTGAATCCATAAATTATTGTGCTTTTTCAAATATAAATTACATTAAAAAAATAAAAAATTCAAAATATAGAAACAAAACTCATCTTATATATTTCTAATCAAACAGAATTAAACAGTTTTTATTCCATGATCCATTAAAGAAATTTACACAACATTTTTTACATGCAATATTCTTTATTCTTTTCCTATAAACAAATTTCTCACCACAATTTTGACATGTTCCTATATATTTTAATTCCCTCCTTTCAATAGGAAATGAGTGCCTTACAGAAATTTGAAAATTCATCTCTTTCGCATTTATTGCATTCATCTTTGCTAAGAAATTTGGACCATGTATCTCATGCTTTTTTAATATTCTATCTACCCATGCATGAATCATTTCGTGGCATAAAGTACTGTTTATTTCACTAATAGATAATTTACTCAAAATAGGTTTGGATAAGATAATTTCAGAATCTACTAGACCATTTATTCTTTTGCTTTTATAAAAACCAGCAGTAGTTGTTAATCTATTATCGCTCCATCTAACTTTTACTAAAGGTTGATTATTAACAGCTAAAGAATTTGCAAAATATTGGCTATTAAATCTATGAAATAAAGGTAAAAGAGGAATTACAGGCATTATGGATTAAAATTAGTATTATTTTGACAAAAAAAGCCATCAAAAACGATTTCTTTTCTTAAAGTAATACAAAACTCAAATCAACTATGGATGCAACATTAGTAAAAGATATCGGAATTAAAGCGTTATTAGTTGGCGGAGCAGTACTAGTTTCCTTTTGGACTTTTAATGCCGTCAAATTAGTTATAAGCGCCAGAGGAATTAATCCATTAGTAAGAAAGTTTTTTGATCAAATAGCTGCTGGCAGAATTGATGCAGCTTATGGGTTGACTACAAAAACTTATAAAACTCATGTTAAGCGCCAAGACTTTCTTAAATTTTTAGCTAGTTTAAATCTCAATAAATATAGAAATTTAAAATCTGGAAGACCTAGAGTCCAAGAAGATCAAATCATAATAACTTTGAATTTAAAATCAGAAGACAAACAAGATGAGCTCCCATTAGATTTTACTTTCGCCAAAACTGACAATGATTGGAAAATAGACAGAATAGCTAAAGTAAATTAATCATTTCTTGTGAGGCAAAAAGAATTGTTTAAAGAAGAAATAATACATCAATTAGAATTACACCCAAGTCGATTAGATAAAGAAAAAATCATCTCAGAAGCAATGGAAGAAGGTCTAGATGATTTTTTTGAAGGTATTCGTATGGCGCTAGATCCATTGGTAACTTTTGGTGTAAAAATTGTTCCTGAGAAAGAGAATGAAAAAAGTCAAAATTTGTTATGGAAAGATTTTAGGGAATTAGCCAACAAGCTTATTCAAAGAGAACTTACTGGTCACGCTGCTCGCGATGCAATTCTTCAGGCTATGGAATCAGCAACAAAAGAAGAGTGGAATGGATTTTATAGACGAGTTTTAATTAAAGATCTTAGATGTGGTGTATCTGAAAAAACAATCAACAAGATAGCAAAGAAATTTCCCAAATATGCGATTCCTATTTTTTCTTGTCCTCTAGCACATGACAGCGCAAATCATGAAAAAAAAATGATAGGAAAAAAGCAAATTGAAATCAAATTAGATGGTGTGCGCGTCTTAACTATTATTAGACAAAATAAAGTAGAAATGTTTTCTCGTAATGGAAAACAATTCCATAATTTTGGACATATTATCTCAGAAATAGAAAACGTCTTAAAAGAAGATCCTACACCTTATGACTTAGTCCTAGATGGTGAAGTAATGAGCGCTAACTTTCAGGATTTAATGAAACAGGTACATAGAAAAGATGGCAAACAAACCAAAGACGCAGTTCTCCATCTGTTTGACTTATGTCCCCTTGAAAACTTCCAAAAAGGGAGATGGAACACCAGTCAAACAACAAGAAGTTTATTAGTAAAAGAATGGGTAGCAAAACATTCTATGCTTCTAAAACATATACAAACACTTGAATGGGAAAATGTAGACCTCGATACCATTGAGGGACAAAAAAGATTTGTAGAGCTAAATAAATCTGCTGTGGAAGGTGGATATGAAGGAGTAATGATTAAAGATCCTGATGCTATTTATGAATGTAAAAGAACACATAGTTGGTTAAAAGCCAAACCTTTCATTGAAGTCACATTAAAAGTTGTATCGGTTGAGGAAGGCACAGGTCGCAATAAAGGGCGACTGGGAGCAATCCTGTTAGAAGGGGAAGATGATGGGAATGAATACAGTCTTAGTTGCGGAAGCGGATTTAGTGATATCCAACGTGAAGAATATTGGTCAAAACGTAATCATCTTGTTGGTCAACTTGTAGAAATCAGAGCTGATGCTAAAACTAAATCCAAGGATGCGGTGGCATTTAGTCTTAGGTTTCCTAGATTCAAATGCTTTAGAGGATTTAAAGCTGGAGAAAAAGTATAAATTTTAAAAAATATTCAACAAAGTAGTCAATAAAAAATGTGGTTTTTAAGTAAAAAAACTTAAAATCTTGGCTATAAAATATAAGAATAATTATCAGGACTGTTTGCGCGACTTATGAAGAAGAAAACAATTTTCAACTACATAAAAACACCTTGTGGACAAGCAAAATATATCGAATTAGACGCCAACAAAACTTTACTAGGTAAATTTAGACTTTTTTGGTTTATCTTAATTGCATCTATTAGAGATTGGAATATTAAAGATTAAATTCTTAGGAGTTTTCAAAATATTCTCTGGAGTATTTAGCTAAGAAATATACAACTAAAAAAGTTGAAAAAACTCCAACGATAGTCATATATAAATTATTTGGTGATTGCACATTTTTTAACTCCTGGAGACTTTTTGCCAAACTACCTATTGAGCAATAAAGAAAAGTTCCTGGAATTATTCCAAGAAGACCAAGAGCGAAATCTCTAAATTTAACATTATTTAAACCATAAAAGTAATTAAGAATACTGAAGGGAAATATCGGCGATAATCTTGCTAAAAAAATTAATTTAAGTCCGCCTTTTTCTACTACTTTCTCCATAACAATTAATTTTGGATAACGGTTAAAAAGATTTTTTAGCTTTTTTGCAAAAAAACTTTTTGATACAAAAAATGCAACTGATGCTCCTATAGAAGCGGCAATGAAAACGATAATTGATCCTAAATATGAGCCATATAAAAAACCTGATAATAAAGATAACCAAGAAGCTGGCAGTATCAATAAAACAACTAAAATATAAATACAAACAAAGGAAAAGACGCCAATTCCGGTATTAAAAAAAAAAGGCAAATTATAAATATTTTCTAGGAATATATTCATTCTCAATTCAAAAGTTCGAGTTTTTTAGTAATTCTCTCCATTTGTACCGAACCCTCGTTTAATTTAAATCTGCATTCATCAACAATATCTTTTGGAGCCTTATCAACGAAATTTTTATTAGATAATCTCTTATTTAAATTTTCTAATTCAATAGTCACCTTTTTTAAATCCTTGGTTAACCGTTCCTTTAATGCATCTATATTTACAAAATCCTGAAAAGGTAAGTAAACCTCTAAATCACTAATTATCCCAGAAAAAGATTTAGCAAACTCTTTTTTATCAACAGCATTAGTTTTAAAAATAAATACTTCAGAAGATTTAGTTAAGGTTTGAATATCATCCACTAAAATGTTTAAGAAATCAATCAATTCATCATTGTCTGAAATTAAGTAAACAGGAACTTTTTCTGATGGCTTTAGGCCTAATTCAGCTCTCAAATTTCTAATCAATCTAATAATTTCAAAGAGTTGCTGAAAGGAATTATCAAGCTTATTATCAACAAATTTATTTTCTTGAGTTGGCCATTTTTGAAGTGATAATAATGCTGTATCTGGTTTTAGTTGCAGTACATGCCAAAGTTCTTCAGTAATGTGCGGCATAAAAGGATGAATCATCACCAAAATATCATTGAGCACTTTTATTAAAACTTTCTCAGATATTTGTCTATTTTTAGTCTCTTTATTATTAAACCTTTGTTTAGCAAATTCCACATACCAGTCACAAAAATCATTCCATGCAAATTCATATAGTAGTTTCGCAGATTCTCCCAATTTATATGCTTTCAACAAATCAGCGACCTTCATATTAACCTGATTCAGTTTCGATAAAATCCACTTATCACATAATTCTAAAGAAGTTTCATCACTCTCATTAAGCGAATAATGAGTATTGGAAGTTTTATTAATTAATACAAATTTAGTTGCATTCCATAATTTATTCGCAAAATTTCTTGAAGCCTCAACAGTTGAAGATGTATCTTTTTTCCTATCAAAATCAAGCCGAATATCTTGTCCAGCGCCTGCAACTTCTCGAATTAAAGCAAATCGCAAAGCATCAGAACCATATTTATCAATTAAAAGTATTGGATCAATACCATTACCTGAACTTTTACTCATTTTTTTATTATTTTCATCTCGCACTAGACCATGAATATAAACATCCTTAAAAGGAATATTATTCGTGAAAGTATTTCCCATCATTGTCATTCTCGCCACCCAGAAGAAAATAATATCGAAACCAGTAACAAGAACACTATTTGGATACCATTTTTTAAAATCCGGATCATTTATATTTGGCCAGCCAAGGGTTGAGAAAGGCCATAAACCACTTGAAAACCAAGTATCCAAGACATCTTTATCACGAACCAATTTAATATTTAATCCAAATTTTTTATTAGCCTTGATTAAGGCATCCTCCTCGTTTCTTGCAACGACATATGGAGTATTTTGTTCTATTGAGTCTTGAGAGTCATCTAAAACGAACCATGCTGGTATTTGGTGCCCCCACCATAATTGCCTACTGATACACCAATCATTAATATTGTCTAACCAATCCTTATAAACTTTCTCCCAGCGTGGAGGAATAAACGATGGGTTTTTCAAATTAATTTCATTAAGACATCCTTGAGATATGTCATCCATTTTCAAAAACCATTGTGTTGATAATAAAGGTTCGATTGGCACCTTACCTCTATCAGAAAAAGGAACAGTATGTTTGTAATCCTCTATCTTTGTCAAAAGGCCTAAGTTATCCAATTCTTGGATAATTTTCTTTCTAGCCTCATATCTATCTAAATTTTGAAATTTACCTGCATTACTATTTAAAGTTCCATCTTTATTCATTACATTAATCTGTTTTAAATTATGCCTTTTTCCTATGGCAAAATCATTTGGATCGTGGGCTGGAGTAACCTTGACACATCCAGTACCAAAATCTTTATCAACATGTGAATCAGCGATAATAGGTATTTCTCTATCAACGAAAGGGACTTTTACTTTGAAACCAATAAATTCTTTATATCTATTATCATTAGGATTAACTGCCACAGCAGTATCACCCAAAAGAGTTTCTGGCCTTGTTGTTGCAATCTCTAAGTACTTATCTAACTGTTCCCCACTTTCAGAAATTAAAGGGTATTTAAAATGCCATAAATGACCATTTACTTCTTGCATTTCAACTTCCAGATCACTTACGGCAGATTGAGATTCAGGACACCAATTAACTAAGTATTCACCTCTATAAATTAAATTCTTTTTATAAAGAATAATAAAAGCCTCAACAACTGCCTCATTTAATTTTTGATCTAAAGTAAATCTTTCTCTAGTCCAGTCAACTGAATATCCTATCCTTTTCAATTGAGAAACTATTCTGCCACCACTTTGTTCTTTCCAGTTCCATGCTCTTTTAAGAAATTCATCTCTTCCAATATCCTCGCTTCTTTTGCCTTCACTTTTTAATTTTTTTTCGAGAATAGTTTGAACAGCTATTGAAGCATGATCAGTTCCTGGTAAACACAACACATTCTTCCCTAAAAGTCTTTGAAAACGTACTACAACATCTATCAAAGCTGTATTAAATGCATGTCCCATATGCAAAGATCCAGTAACATTCGGTGGGGGTATAACAATACAAAAAGGCTCCCCATCATCATCAGGATTAGGACTAAACGCCTTTAAACTTTCCCATTTTTCTTGCCACTTTTTTTCTACTTCAAAAGGTGAATAATTATCTAAAGATAATTGATCATTCATCTCTGTCATATGCAAATTTTATTTCAAGAAACTTTTTGTTTATTTTATCTTGATAGCCGCCAATTAATGAAAATAATATTAGTTTGCAAAAAAAGGCACATTGATTCTACAAAAGTTTGAAGCCAGAACCGCAGGAACAACGTTTTGCATTTTTTGGAGTTGAAATAAGAAATCCACCACCACTTAAATCCCCGTAATAATCTAATTTTAAATCTTTAAGTAAATTAAACTTTTTTACATCCGCATATAAAGTGACTCCTTCTGTTCTTGAGATAGGGGATCCATTACATGTTCCTGGTCTTAATTTAATATGCATCCATCCTTCGGAACAATTTTTATCCTCAACCAAATCAATGGACATTTCTCCAGGAGAACCTCCAAAAGAAGCTTGCCGAGATAGTTCTGAAGCAGCGCTTTGACTGATTGAAAGATTGACGATCTCAGTCATTAAAAAAATAAAAAAATGGGCGATCCAGGGTTCGAACCAGGGACATCCTGCTTGTAAGGCAGGCGCTCTACCGCTGAGCTAATCGCCCTTATAATAAATCATTCTAATAGATGAAGTTGAAATATTTATACTAAGTATTTAAATATTTCATGATTGAGGCACAATTGAATTAATAAAATATATCCTATGTCCTCAAACGATAGATATAACTTGCAAAAAAACTCCGATTTAGAGACTATAGAGAGCTTTAAAATTTTAATATCTAATGTCAAATTATTAAAAGATAAAACTTGGGGATGCCCTTGGCAGAAAATACAGTCTCATAAATCGTTGATCCCATTTTTACATGAAGAAAGTAGTGAATTTATAGATGCGATATATGAAAAAAAGGCGGATAACATATGTGAAGAGTTAGGAGATCTTTTATTACAAATAATGCTTCATGCAGAAATAGGTTACGAAAAAAAAGAATTTGAACTAAATGATGTTATAAAAAATCTAAATAAGAAAATTATTAATAGACATCCATATATTTTCAACAAAAAAGAAAAAGTATCTCTGGAAAAATCGCAACAGATTTGGGAAAATATTAAAAATTCAGAAAAAGAAGCACCTCATATGGAATCATCAATTAGTAAAAATTTAAATTTGAAAATCAAAAATTTACCGCCAACGGTTGGAACAGATAAAATCACAAATGTTGTTAAAGAATATGGTTTTAAATGGGAGAGTACCGATCAGATTTTTGAAAAGTTAGAAGAAGAGATTAATGAATTAAAGGAAGCAATTAAAAGTAAAAATGATTCAGACATAAAAAATGAATTTGGAGATATTTACTTTACCCTTATTAATCTCTCAAACTTTTTAAAGATAAATCCTGAATCAGCTCTTCAAAAAACTAATAAAAAATTCTTACACAGATTTTCAATCATTGAACATCATGCAGGAGATAATATTAAAAAACAAACGTCTAAAGATTTTCAAAGGCTTTGGCAAATAGCCAAGCAAAAACTTAAAAGAAAAAATTCTTAAAAAGCAAATGAATCATATTTCAACATGGATAGATGAATATCATAAAGGCTCAAGATTCGGCCTAAATGGAGAAATTTTAATTAAACAAAAATCAAAATATCAAGAAATTCTTGTTATTGAAAATGAATATTATGGCAGAGCTTTAATGCTAGATGGTTGTTGGATGACATCATTAAAAGACGAGAAATATTATCATGAGTGTCTTGTGCATCCAGCATTAAGTAGTATTGACGAAAAATATAATGTATTAATTATTGGTGGGGGAGACGGTGGTACTGCAAGAGAATGCGTTAAATACTCTCAAATATCAAAAATTGACCTAGTAGAGATTGATGAGGAAGTAATCAAAATATCGAAAAAATTTTTAAAAGAAATTGGAGGCGAAGCTTGGAATGACAAAAGATTAAAGATTCATATTGATGATGGTGTTCAATGGGTAAAAAAAACAAGAGATAATTTTTACGACGTTATATTTATAGATTGCTCAGATCCCTCAGAATTTTCAAATTTATTATTTTCAGATTCGTTTTATAGAGAATGCAAAAGAATTCTTACAAAAAATGGTATCTTAGCAACGCAAAGCGAATCACCTGAATCCTTCAAAAATATTCACATAAGTATTTTGAAAACCCTGAAAAAAATCTTTAGAGTCTCTGAAACTATGTATTCATTTGTACCTATATATCCAAGCGGTATTTGGAGTTGGACATTCGCTTCGGAAAAAGTTCTAAATTTATCAAAGCAAAATTGCAATGAAGCCCTGAGAATAGAAAAAGGTTGTGAAATTTGGAATTTAAATTTTCAAAATGCAGCATTCAAAATGATGCCAAATAAAATTTTCAAAGAACTCAATTGATAGAATGATAAACAATTTATTTGATAACGAAAATGCGATTTTTATGGGAGCAAAAAGAAGCCCTGATGATTGCTCAATTGGTATATTTGGAGTCAATTATGATGGGACATGTTCTTTCAAACCAGGAGCTAGATTTGGTCCAGAAGCGATAAGACAAGTCAGTTCTTCGTTAGAAACATATTGTCCAAAACTAAATAAAGACTTAGAGGATATTATGTATGTTGATTTTGGGTCAATACTAATTGATAAAAATGACTCAAAGTCCGTTATTAAATCGGTCAAATCAGCAACAAATTTTTTAATTAATCAACGCCTTAGTCCTATTATGCTTGGAGGCGAACACTCTATTACCAGAGGTGCTATTGAAGCATTAGTAGAACAATATCCAGATTTGATATTGGTTCAACTTGATGCTCATGCTGATTTAAGAGAATCATATATAGGAAATAAACATAGTCATGCTTGTGCCATGAAAAGATGCTTAGAGGTGTTACCTGAAAAGAAAATTTTGCAAGTAGGAATAAGAAGTGGGACTAAAGAAGAATTTCAAATTATGCATAACAACAATCAATTAGTTAACTTTTGTCCAGGCGGAAATGCACAAGAGTTAAAACAAGCACTGCTACCATACTCTAGGTCTCCAATCTATTTAACAATAGATTTAGATTGGTTTGATCCCAGTTTATTAGCAGGGACGGGAACTCCAGAACCGGGAGGATTTTTTTGGAATGATTTTGAAGAAATCCTGAAAACTTTAAAAGACTTTAGAATTGTGGCTTCAGATATTGTGGAATTATCTCCAGAAATTGATAAAAGTGGAGTTAGTAGCATAGTTGCAGCCAAAGTACTTAGAAGCTTAATTTTGTCATTAGAAAATATGCAATAAACAATTTCTAAACTAAAGTGTAAAAATACTAAATAAAAAATAAATATTTCATGGATTTGATTAAAAGTCCTCTATATGAAAAATATGTTCAATCCAATGCAAAATTAGTGGATTTTGCAGGTTGGGAAATGCCCATATCATTTTCAGGATTAATCAAAGAGCATGAATCAGTTAGATCTTCGGCAGGATTGTTTGATATTTCTCACATGGGTGTAATCTCTATTAAGGGAATCAATCCAAAGGATTATATTCAAAAATTTTTTCCTAGTAATTTATACTCCTTTTCTGAAGGTCAAGGGCTTTATACAGTAATGCTCAATTATAAAGGAGGAATAATAGATGACTTAATAATTTATGACCTTGGTCTACAAGAAAATGACATATCAGAATTATTGTTAATAGTTAATGCAAGTAGATATGAAGAAGATTTGCAGTGGATAAAAAATAATTTAAATAAATATGAAATTTCGACAACAAACTTTAAAAAAGACAAAGTACTTCTAGCACTACAGGGGAAAAACTCATTCGATTTATTTGAAGAATGGATTGAATCTTCAATCTCATATATACCTAACTTTGGATGCGAATATAAAACTTTTGAACATATTTCGCCTAAAGAAAAAATCTTCTTTTCCAAGACAGGATATACAGGGGAAAATGGTCTGGAAATACTTTTATCTAAAAAAGCAGCAATTAATTTATGGGATTTCTCGATTTCCAAAAATGTTGCGCCTTGTGGTTTAGGAGCTAGAGATACTCTTAGACTTGAAGCAGGGATGCATCTTTATGGTCAAGACATAAATGAAGAAACTTCTCCATATGAAGCAGGGTTAGGCTGGCTAGTACATCTAGAAAATAATCACGAATTCTTTGGAAGAAGATTTCTTGAAGAGCAGTCAAGATTAGGTATTCAAAAAAAGTTAGTTGGTATCTCTATAGAAGGTAAAGCAATAGGAAGAAAAGGTTGCGCAGTACTTAAAGGTGAAGAAAATATTGGAACTATCACTAGCGGTAGTTGGTCTCCAACTAAACATCAAGCTATAGCTTTTGCATACATCAATACTTCGCATGCTTTCATCAATAATGAAGTTCAAATATTAATAAGAGGCAAAAAATTCAAAGGAGTTATAACAAAAAGAGCATTTTATAAAAAGAATTATTAACTAAATTTACCCTTAAAGAATTATTATAAGTTATTGATAAATAAATCATACTTAGATGAGAAACAAAATTTGCGAAGAACTCAATAATACATATATTGGTAAATTAGTTAATCTATGCGGATGGGTAGATAGAAGAAGAGATCATGGTGGTGTAATTTTTATTGATTTAAGAGACCATAGTGGATTCTTACAAATAACAATAAATCCCGATGATGGAGCAAATCTATTTAAACAGGCAGAAACTCTAAGAAATGAGACGGTAATAATGGTTAGCGGTATTATTAATGAAAGACCCAAAGATTCAATAAATAAAAATTTAAGTACTGGAGAGTTAGAGCTTAAGGTTAAAGATTTGCAAATTCTCAACCAAATTAAAAAAAACTTACCTTTTCCAGTATCTATACATGATTATGAAAATACAAAAGAGGAACTCAGATTAAAGTATAGATATCTAGATTTAAGAAGGGGCAAATTACTAGAAAATTTAAAAACGAGGCATAAGATTATTAAAGTTGCTAGAGAATTTCTTGATAATTTTGGATTTACAGAAGTAGAGACTCCATTACTTACAAAATCAACTCCAGAAGGCGCGCGCGATTTCCTTGTTCCTGCCCGTCTTTCGAATGGAGAATTTTTTGCTCTACCTCAATCCCCACAACTATTTAAACAACTTTTAATGGTTGGAGGCTTGGACAAGTATTATCAGATAGCAAAATGTTTCCGTGATGAAGACTTAAGGGCTGATAGACAGCCAGAGTTTACTCAATTAGATATTGAGATGAGCTTTATTAGTGAAGAAGAAATAATTTCTTTTAATGAAAGTCTTATAAAAAAAATATGGAAAGAAGTGTTAAATATTAATTTTGATAATGCTTTTCCAAGAATGTCATGGCAAGCAGCAATGGATAATTACGGCACTGATAGACCAGATACTAGATATCAAATGTTATTAAAAGATTTAGGAGAAGTATTAGGTGATATTGGCTTTAATATTTTCACCAAGGCAATTAAGTCTGGAGGTTATATAAAATCCATAACAGTCAAAGGAGGTAATTCAAGTATTAGCAACGTAAGAATTAAACCAGGAGGTGATATCTTCCAAGTAGCTCAAGATGCAGGAGCTGGAGGTTTGGCTTTTATAAGGGTCAAAGGAGATGAGCTTGAAACTATTGGGGCAATTAAAAATAATTTAAGTGAAGAGCATATAGCTGATATTTTAAGAATCACAGAAGCACAAGATGGGGACTTAATCCTCTTGGGAGCTGGAGATAAACAAATTGTCAACCAGTCATTAGATAGATTGAGACAATACATAGCAAAAGACTTAAATCTAATAGATAAAAATAAATGGAATTTCTTATGGGTAACTGATTTCCCGATGTTTGAAAGAAATGAAGAGGAAAATAGATATGAAGCTTTACATCATCCTTTTTGTTCTCCAAAAAATATAAAATCTAAAGATTCTGAAGAAATTGAGAACTCTATAGCCAATGCTTATGACTTAGTTCTTAATGGATTGGAATTAGGAGGTGGCTCTTTACGTATTCATGAAGCGAACTTGCAACGAGAGGTTCTGAAAACGGTAGGACTTACTAATAAAGAGATTGATGAAAAATTTGGATTTTTAATAGAAGCCTTAGAAATGGGTGCTCCTCCTCATGGTGGAATAGCGTTTGGATTAGATCGTATTACCATGCTGATGATTGGTGCAGATTCAATCAGAGAAACCATTGCTTTTCCAAAAAATCAACAAGCAAAATGTCTTCTCACAAATGCACCTTCAAATGTCTCTGAATCACAATTAAAAGAATTAGATATTGAAATAACAATTGATGAATAAGAATATATATGGATGTTCTAAAAGTTTTTTGTTTAAATAAAATATAAGGAGGCTGTGCTTAATTAAAAATATTTAATGTCAAAATTTGTATTTGTCACTGGAGGAGTAGTTTCTAGCATTGGTAAAGGAATTGTAGCTGCAAGCTTAGGAAGATTATTAAAGTCTAGAGGATATAGTGTTTCAATATTAAAACTAGATCCATATCTTAATGTTGATCCAGGCACTATGAGCCCTTTCCAACATGGAGAAGTATTTGTAACCGAAGATGGGGCTGAAACCGATCTAGATTTAGGTCACTATGAAAGATTTACTGATACTGCAATGACTAGGTTAAATAGTGTGACTACGGGATCTATCTATCAAGCAGTTATAAATAAAGAAAGAAGAGGTAGTTATAACGGAGGAACTGTGCAAGTAATACCTCACATAACGGGAGAAATAAGAGAGAGAATTCATAGAGTAGCAGCCAACAGCAATGCAGATATTATTATTACTGAAATTGGTGGAACAGTTGGTGATATTGAATCTTTACCTTTTTTAGAGGCAATAAGAGAATTCAAAAATGATGTCAATAGGAATGATGTTGCATACATACACGTAACATTACTTCCTTACATCAAAACCTCTGGCGAAATAAAAACTAAACCAACACAACATTCAGTGAAAGAATTAAGATCAATTGGAATTCAGCCAGATTTACTTGTATGCCGAAGTGATAAATCGATCAATGAAGCTCTTAAACAGAAGCTTAGTGGGTTTTGCGGTGTAAGTATGAACTCTGTAATTGAAGCTTTAGACGCAGACAGTATTTATTCTGTACCTCTTTCTTTAAAAAAAGAAGGTTTATGCAAAGAAACCCTGAAATATTTAGAACTTGAAGATAAAAAATGTGATTTAAAAAATTGGGAACAACTAATACATAATTTAAGAAATCCTGGAGCTCCAATAAAAGTTGCTCTCGTAGGTAAATACATTGAACTTGGAGATGCATATTTATCTGTTGTTGAAGCTTTAAGACATGCATGCATTGAACAAAAGGCTTTATTAGATTTACATTGGGTAAGTGCTGAAATGATAGAAAAAAATTCAGCAGAAACTTACTTAAATGAAGTTGACGCAATTGTCGTACCTGGGGGATTTGGCAATAGAGGAGTAAATGGAAAAATTTCGGCTATAAAATTCGCAAGAGAAAATAAAATTCCCTTTTTAGGTCTGTGCCTTGGTATGCAATGCGCAGTTATAGAATGGGCTAGGAATGTAGCTAATCTTCAAGATGCATCTAGTTCAGAACTAGACCCAAAAACTCCCAATCCAGTAATACATTTATTACCAGAACAGGAAGATGTAGTTGATTTAGGTGGGACAATGAGACTTGGAGTTTATCCATGTAGATTAACAAACAATACAACTGGAAAAAACTTATACGCTGAAGATGTTATTTATGAGAGACATCGACATAGATACGAATTTAATAATTACTACAAACAAAGTTTTTTAAATTCTGGATACAAAATTAGTGGTACATCACCAGATGGCAGATTAGTTGAGTTAATTGAGTTAGAAAATCATCCTTACTTCTTAGCATGTCAATATCATCCTGAGTTTTTATCAAGACCTGGCAAACCTCATCCTTTATTTAAAGGTTTAATAAAAGCCTCTCAAGAAAAGTTAACTCAATCAAATTAATATTCTTTATTTTTTTGAATGAAAAAATGACCAATTTTTTACCCTTAGTCGAACAATTTCATTCATTACAAGGTGAAGGTTATCACGCTGGAAAAAGTGCTTTTTTTGTAAGATTAGCTGGTTGTAAAGTTGGATGTTCGTGGTGCGATACCAAGAATTCATGGGATGAGAAAAAATATCCCTCTATATCAATTGAAAAAATAATAGATCGCATAAAAATTGCTAGAGAGAAAGGAGCATCTTTTTGCGTTATTACAGGTGGAGAACCTTTACAACATAACTTGGATAATTTTTGCAAAGCCATAAAAAAAATGACGATGGGAGAAGAACAAAACTCAATGAAAATTCATATTGAGACAAGTGGAGTTAATTCGATATCAGGAAGTTATGACTGGATTACTTTATCTCCTAAAAGACACTCACCTCCAAAAAATTATTTTTTAAGAAACTGTAATGAAATCAAAATAATCATAAATGAAAAAGAAGATATTGCATTTGCTATTCAAATAAAAAAAGAAACTTTAAAACAATATCAACTCTCAAAAAGCGAAGATGACTTAAAAAAAGAAGATAAAATTTTTTATTTACAGCCAGCATGGAATAATGCGAATGGTTTTTCTCTTGCGATTGATTTCGTAAAAAATAACCCCGATTGGAAATTGAGCCTTCAAACTCACAAATACTTAAAAATTAAATGAAATCATATGACTCTTAAAAATAAATCGATAGTAGTTTTATTATCTGGAGGTTTAGATTCTTCTACAGTTACTGGTATCGCAAAAAAATCCGAAGCTAAAATTTTTGGCCTTTCATTTGACTACGGTCAACGTCATAAAAAAGAATTATATTCTGCATCAATAATTGCAAAGCACTTTGATATCGAAGAATTTAATATCATTAAGCTTGACTTATCTCTATGGGGAGGGTCTTCATTAACTGATACTCAAAAACATATTCCTATAGAAGGAGTACAAACTAATAAAATACCTAATACTTATGTTCCTGGAAGAAATACTATATTCATTTCCGTTGCACTAAGTTACGCCGAGGCAATAGATGCTGATTTTATAGGATTAGGAGTTAATGCACTGGATTATTCTGGTTATCCAGATTGCAGACCTGACTACATTAAAAAATTTCAAGAATTAGCAGATTTAGCCAATAAAAGAGGAAGAGAAAATAACCCAATAAAACTTTGGACACCACTATTAGATTTAAATAAAGAGGAAATTATTAAATTAGCTTTTGATAATCATGTCCCTTTAGATAAAACATGGAGTTGTTATTCAGGTAATTCAAAACCATGCGGTAAGTGTGATAGCTGCAGAATTAGAAATGCCGCTTTTGAAAAATGGCTCAACAACAATAATAAAAAATGAAAATAAAAAAAATAATTCTAGAAAACTGGATAGATCCAGCACTGATTACGCATCATCTAACAAAAAAATTCGGAGAAAAAGGATTAGCTTGGCTAGACAGTGATGCTAAAGAAAATGGGGCATGGTCAATAATAGGAATTAAACCTAAAAAAATAATCGAATCAAGAGATATCAATAACTTAGACAAAACTAATAATCCCTTTAACAATTTAAAAAATATTGAAAAAGGATTTTGGATCGGATGGTTAAGTTATGAAGCTGGAGTATACATAGAACCAAAAAACCCATGGCGACAATCTGATATGGCAACTTTATGGATTGCATCATATGATCCAATTATTAAATGTAATCTAATAAAAAAAGAAATAATTATCGAAGGCACAAACTCATATGAACTGATGAATTATAAAAATATAATCAACAATATAAAAACTATTGAAGAAGAAAATATTTTTAAAGCAAATTTGAATTTTGATTTTTCAAAAATTAATTTGGACGTAATGGCTGACAAATTTCAAAAAGATATTTTAGAATTGAAAAACTTAATTTCTTTAGGGGATTTATTTCAAGCAAACCTTACAACTAAATGCGAAATTGAATCTTCCAAAAACTATAGTCCTCTAGATATTTATTTAAAAATAAGAAGGAAATTAAGAGCTCCCTTTGGAGGAATAATAGTAAATAATAATCGTAATTATAAAGAGGCGGTATTATCTACCTCGCCAGAAAGATTTATAAAAATAGATAATAAAAATTTTGTAGAATCAAGACCTATCAAAGGAACTAGATCCAGAGATAAGGATTTAAATCAAGATGCATTTAATGCTATCGATTTAATAACGAACGAAAAAGATAGAGCCGAAAATATTATGATTGTTGACCTAATAAGAAATGATTTAAGTAAAGTTTGCGAAACAGGAAGCATTATGGTGCCAGAAATATTAAAACTTGAAAGTTTCTTAAAAGTTCATCATCTAACTTCAGTAATCAGAGGCAAATTAAAAAAAGACAAGAACTGGATTGATTTACTAAAAGCTTGTTGGCCTGGGGGTTCTATAACTGGAGCTCCTAAATTAAGATCATGCCAGAGACTTTTTGAATTAGAAGAATCTGAACGCGGGCCATACTGTGGCTCATTTTTGAAGCTTGACTGGAATGGAGAGTTTGACAGCAATATACTAATAAGATCATTTTTAATTAAAGACAAAAAAATCAATATATACGCTGGTTGCGGAATAGTTATTGACTCTAATCCTGAAGAGGAAACTAATGAACTAAAGTGGAAACTTTTACCATTAATTGATTCACTAAAATGATAGAAACATTAGGCTGGTACAAGGATCAATGGTTAGATCTTGATAGAATATTTATTACTGCTAATAATAGAGGATTAAAATTTGCTGATGGTATATTTGAAACCATTTTGATAAAGGAAAACAAACCTGTTCTTTTTGATGAACATCTGAAAAGGTTAGAAAAAAGCAGCAAAATTTTGAATATTAATCTTAAAATAAATAAATTAACTTTGCAACAACTGATTAATGATGGAATTAGAAAGTTATCTCTTCAAAATGATCAATTTGCTTCAGTAAGGATAAATTATAGTAGAGGAGCTAATAAAGATCGAACACTAAGAATTACTAGTACTGTAGAGACAAAAGACTTAGATAATTTATGGCTTGAGTTCTTTCGAATAAAACCTAATTTTTCTCCTATAAGCGTTTTTATTAGTCAAATAGAAAAAAGAAATGAATTCAGTCTTATAAGTAAATGCAAAACATTTTCATATACTCAAGCAATACAAATTTTGAGAGAGGCCAATGAAAAATCTTTTGATGATTCTATTTTGTTGAATACATCCGGTGAACTTTGTTGTGGAAGCACATTTAATCTCCTAATTAAAAGAAATAATCAATGGATAACACCTAGAAAAGAGAGTGGCTGTTTAGAAGGGATTATGGTTGCTAAGGCTTTGAAATTGAAACTTGTCAAAGAAGAATTAATTTTCCCAGAATTTCAAGATGATGACATAATAGTTGCAATTAATAGCTTATCTTGTCGGCAAATTCATCAGGTTAATGATTTAAAGCTTAGAACTAAATTCGATCCTATTTATTTTTGGGATTTATTATATAATTGAACTTTATTAATATCCGACAAATAGACATCAGATACTTTAGTTATATTGTTATTAACCTTAAATTCAACAATCTTTCCAATTATAATTATCGATGGAGATAAAAATTCTTTATCTTTTATTGTAATTGCAAGATGCTCTAATTTCTCAATAAAACATTTTTGGTTTTTCAAAGTAGCTTCTTGAATTACGGCACATTTAGTATGCCTACTTAAGCCACCTAAAATTAATTCTTCCACAATAAATTCGATATTTTTTATACCCATAAAAATTACCAAGCTATCTGAAGATTTAGCTAAATCTCTCCAATTGACGCTCTTTTTTTCCTTATCTACATTTTCATGACCAGTCACGAAAGTTACAGAACTCGCAGCATCTCTATGAGTCAGTGGAATACCAAAATATGTAGGAGCAGCTATACCAGAAGTTATACCAGGGACTATTTCAACTGAAACTCCATTCTTTTCTAAGAAAGACACTTCTTCACCACCCCTAGAAAAAACGAATGGATCTCCCCCTTTAAGCCTTACAACATTTTTACCTTCTTTTGCCAATTTTAAAATAAGAGCATTAGTTTCAGCCTGAGGTACAGAACACTTCCCAGCTCTTTTGCCGACATGAAAAATTTCTGTATTTTTTCTTGCCTCTTTTGTTATTTCATCTGGGATTAAGGCATCATGAACTAATGCATCACATTTTTTTATTAGACGTAAAGCTTTGAGAGTTAAAAGCTCAGGATCACCAGGACCTGCTCCAACTAAATAAACAATGCCAGGCACATTAATCTCCATTAACAAGTATGGTAGTAGAAGTTAATCAGTAATGAAGGTAAATATTGTGAAAGAAAGTTTATTGAAACCAAACAAAAAATTTACTCTCCTTAGTGCTTTTGTCACTCTTCTAAATGATCGATTAAGTGAAAGTATCCTGTTACCCATTTTACCCTCTTTTGTTTTACTTTTTGACTCTAAAGCTAGTACATATGGCTTATTATCATGTACTTATCAATTAGCTCAATTTACAGCTTCTCCTTTTATAGGAGTTATGAGTGATAGATACGGGAGAAGACCAGTAACTCTTTTTTGTATAACTGGCTCAATAATAGGAATTTCAATATTATCCTTTACAGTTCTTTTTAATTGGTCAAATTCTATAGCATCTATCCCTTTATTATTATTATTCCTAGCAAGACTTATTGACGGTTTAAGTGGTGGGACTGCAGCCACAGCAACAACTATTCTTGCAGATATTTCAAGCCCTGAAAAAAGAGCAAAAACATTTGGACTGATTGGTGTAGCTTTTGGTTTAAGTTTTTTCTTGGGAAATATTTTCGTTGTAATTTTTGCGAAAAATACAAATAATGATTTTATTATTCCAGTTTTGATAGCTTCAATTATTCCAATAATAAACTTTCTCTTAGTCTTCTTCTACTTACCAGAAACAAAACCAAATAGTGCTTCAAATAAATTAAAAACAATTCTTAAAAATCCCTTAAGACAGCTATTTACAGTATTCAAAGAAGAAAAAATTAGAAAATTATCATTAGCATTTTTTATTTATTTTATTGCTTTTACTGGATTAACAAATATCCTAATTTTTTTCCTTCAAGAATCTTTAGGCTGGACAACCAAGTCATCAAGTGGAACTCTTGTGGTTGTAGGAATTATTGCCATTATTGTTCAAGGAGGACTTATTGGGCCTCTAGTAAAGCAATTCGGAGAAATGAGATTAACACTTATAGGATCAGGCTTCATTCTTGTAGCATGTTCACTTTTAATAACAGCTCCACAAGAAAATGCAATAATTAATATTTATTCAGCTGTGTCATTTTTAGCCGTTGGGGCGGGTTTAATTACGCCTACCTTGAGAGCACTAATATCAAAGAAATTAGACGATGATAAACAAGGATCAATTCTAAGTAACCTTCAAGGCCTTCAGAGTCTTGGGGGGGTTTTAGGAATAGCAATGGCTGGGAGAGTTTATGATAGCTTTGGTCCTAAATCACCCTTTATAGCTGGTTCCATTATCCTAATTTTCATGATATACCTTATAGCAGAGGGTAAAAATAATAATTCTTTTAACGATCAAAAAACAAAAGTATTTTAATGCAAAACCAGGCTGATGTTTTTATTAATAGAGAATTAAGTTGGATTGAATTCAATAAAAGAGTACTCCTAACTGGTATGGAAAAAGAGTACAAAATCCTAGATAAAGTGAAATTTTTTTCAATTTTTAGCAATAATCTTGATGAATTTTTTATGGTAAGAGTAGCTTCATTAAAGGCTCAAGTTGAAGCAGGAATTACTAAAAAAAGTATTGATGGACTTACCCCTAAAGAGCAATTAACAAAAATCAACAAAGAAGTAAAAAATTTAACTACTCTTCAAGAAAACTATGTAAATAATGAATTAAATAATGAACTAAAAAAACAGGGCATAACTTTAAAAAAATATAAGGATCTCAGTGAAAATCAAAAAAATTGGTGTAATAACTTCTTTACTTCATCTATATTTCCTTTATTAACGCCATTGGTTGTTGATCCTTCACATCCATTCCCATTTATAAGTAATTTAAGTCTAAACTTAGCGGCTTTAATAAAGGATGAGGAAAATTCTAAAAATCAGTTTGTCAGAATAAAAATACCAACAAAAAATATAAATCGATTCATACAAATTCCTAATACACTTTTTCAAAGTAGTGATGAAAATTCTCACTTTTTCATAAGTGTTGAAGATTTGATTGGGAATAATATCAATACTTTATTTAATGGAATGGTTTGTATTAATTACTCTTTTTTTAGAGTGACAAGAGATGCAGATTTAGAATTAAAAGAACTTGAAGCAGATGATCTCCTTTTAGCAGTTGAACAAAGTTTGCAGAAGAGAAGATTAGGAGGAGACGTAGTTAGATTAGAAGTTGAATCAGATATGCCAGAAAACATTCTCAAATTACTCATTGAAAGTATCTCAATACAAGAAGAATATATATACTTTTCCAAAAGTTTATTAGGCCTTGACGATTTAAATCAGCTTACAAAAATTAGTAGAGATGATTTAAAAGAAAATCTGCTAATTGGGAAAACTCACCCGCAATTAAAAAATCTAGATTCGCCTTCAAACAAAAACTTAAATTCTATTTTCAAGATACTTAGGAAAAATAATATTCTGCTTCATCATCCATACGACTTATTTAAAACTTCAGTTGAAGAATTTATAAACAGAGCAGCTGATGATCCTTGTGTGATGGGAATAAAAATAACTTTATATCGAGTTTCAAAGGATTCTCCTATAATCGCTGCTTTAATGAGAGCTGCAGAAAATGGGAAAGAAGTAATGACTCTTGTGGAACTAAAAGCAAGATTTGATGAAGATAATAATATTCAATGGGCAAAACAACTTGAACAAGCTGGGATTCATGTCGTATATGGAATCATAGGATTTAAAACTCATACAAAAATAGCTTTAATAGTTCGAAAAGAAAAAAGACGATTAAGAAATTATTTTCATATTGGAACAGGAAATTACAACTCTAATACTTCAAGGTTTTATACAGATTTAGGATTACTCTCAACAGATCCTGATATTGCATCAGATTTACTTGAGTTATTTAATTACTTATCAGGTTTTTCTAAACAAAAAATTTATCAAAAATTATTAGTTTCTCCTTCATCAATGAGAGAAAAATTTATATTTCTCATAAAGCGAGAAATTAAAAATGCAGAGGAAGGTCAAAAAGCTGAAATAATTGCAAAAATGAATTCTTTAGTAGACCCAGAAATAATCAAACTTCTTTATTTAGCTTCTGACGCAGGTGTCAAAATTAGTCTCATAATAAGAGGTATCTGTTGCTTATATCCACAAAGAAAAAATTTAAGTGAAAATATTAAAGTAATAAGTATTATTGGACATTTTCTTGAACACTCTAGAATTTTTTGGTTTTGTAATAACGATGATCCTGAAGTTTTTATTGGAAGTGCAGATTGGATGAAAAGAAACCTCGATAGAAGGATAGAGGCTATTGCTCCAATAGAAGATTCTGAATTGAAATCTCAACTAAACGCGCTTTTGCAAACATACATTAAAGATGATTACTTTTCTTGGATCATGAAAGAGGATGGTTCTTACGCAAAATATTCATTAGATTCGGCAGATAATCGTTCACAAATTGATCTAATAGAAAAATAAAAACTATATTGATTTTTATAACATTTAAAAAAAATACTTAATATTTTAAATTTTTTTTTATTTTTATAAAAGCCTTTCATATCAAAAGATTTCACGAAATTTGGATAAAAAAATCTTTTTTTGTCTTTAAAGTTTCAACGTAAAAGTAGTTTTTATTTCAATTTCAGTGCTAGCTTTTTAAAAAATCCATTATTTAGGAGGCCAGGGTGATGGGGATCCCTCTGGAATCTGCAAAGAGCTCTTCAGATCATAATTTTGATGAGCCAAGATTACCAAACACTGCGGGTAAATCTCGCAAAACAAAATCCAGTCTAACTTCAAAACAAAGTCAAAAAAAATCTGGAAGACTTGCTTCAGATTCTATTGGTTATTACTTAAGTAGCATTGGTAGAGTACCTCTTCTAACTCCAGCAGAGGAAATAGAGTTAGCGCATCATGTTCAGAATATGAAAAAATTGCTACAAATTCCTGAAACTGATAGAACTCAACGCAATCTTTACCAAATTAAGATTGGCAAAAGAGCCAGAGATAGAATGATGGCAGCTAATCTAAGACTAGTTGTCTCCGTTGCAAAAAAATACCAAAACCAAGGGCTTGAATTATTAGACCTCGTCCAAGAAGGAGCTATTGGTCTAGAAAGAGCTGTAGATAAATTTGATCCTGCGATGGGATATAAATTCTCAACTTATGCTTACTGGTGGATTAGGCAAGGAATGACACGAGCTATTGATAACAGTGCAAGAACAATCCGTTTGCCTATTCACATAAGTGAAAAACTATCGAAAATGAGAAGAGTCTCTAGAGAATTGTCACATAAATTTGGTAGACAACCTACCAGATTAGAAATGGCAAGTGAGATGGGAATTGATCAAAAAGATTTAGAAGATTTAATTTCTCAAAGTGCTCCTTGTGCCTCACTCGATGCGCATGCAAGAGGCGAAGAAGACCGCAGCACTCTAGGAGAACTTATACCAGATCCAAACTGTGAGGAGCCTATGGAAGGAATGGATAGAACTATTCAAAAAGAACATTTAGGAACTTGGCTTTCGCAATTAAATGAAAGAGAACAAAAAATCATGAAGCTAAGATTTGGCCTAGATGGTGAAGAGCCATTAACACTCGCAGAAATAGGAAGACAAATTAATGTTTCACGAGAAAGAGTAAGGCAACTAGAAGCTAAAGCAATATTAAAACTTAGAGTAATGACAAATCATCAAAAAGCAGCTTAATCAAATTGATAAAATTTACGATAATTTTATTATATTTATTTTCAATTTTTTTAATATCAATAGTTTTTAAAAAATATAATGAAGAAAGCAGAGAAATTGTCAGAAAAATAATACATATTGGAATAGGACCTTTAATACCACTTGCACAATTTTTAAAAATTGATCAAAATTCAGCTCTAATTTTTACAGGAATTGTTTCATTAATAGTTTTAATCAATTACACCTATAAATTATTTCCCACAATTGAAGATGTTGAGAGAAAGAGTTATGGAACATTATTTTATTGTCTAAGTTTATTTATTTTAATTTGTTTTTTCTGGGATAAAGATCCATATGCATTAATTACTGGATTTTTTATAATGACTTTTGGCGATGGATTAGCTGGTTTAATAGGAAAAAGCTTTAACTCAAAGAGTTGGATTTTTTTTAAACAAAAAAAATCTTTATTAGGTACTATAACAATGTTTTTAATAAGCTTGATAGTAGTTTACTCAATAGGATATGCCCAACAAAATAGTTTTACTTTAAATTATTTTACAATAGCTTTTTTTGCCACTGTTCTTGAACAATTTAGTGTTTTAGGAATAGATAATTTTATTGTCCCAATCTCATCAGCATTATTGTTTAATTTTGTTATAACTAACTAACTGAACTATACAAAATAGCCAGTAATTCTTTTGTTGTTTCTATATCTATGCATGCATCTGTAATGCTTCTGCCAAACTCAAGATCCTCTTTTTTTAAGAGTTTTTGATTCCCTTCCTTCAAATGACTTTCAAGCATAACCCCTAAAATATTTTGTTCACCATTAATAATTTGAGAAGCTATGTTTTTTAGCACTTCAGACTGTTTTCGAAAGTCTTTATTAGAATTTCCATGACTACAATCAATCATCACTTTATGAGGCAGATTACATTGCTTTAATTCCGCTGAAATTCTTTGAACATGTTTACTTTCAAAATTTGGGCCTTTTGAGCCACCTCTCAACACTACATGACCATCTGGATTTCCTGTAGTATTGACAATAGAAGCCATTCCATTGGAATTTACACCTAAGAAATGATGCGATTTTGAAGCTGACTGCATTGCATTTATTGCAGTAGCAAAAGAACCATCAGTTCCATTTTTAAAGCCTATAGGCATTGATAATCCTGATGCCATTTCCCTATGAGTTTGACTTTCAGTAGTCCTCGCGCCTATGGCTGTCCAACTTATCAAATCGGCAATATATTGAGGCACAATTGGATCTAGTAATTCTGTAGCAGATGGTATTCCATTAGTTGCTAGATATGACAGCAAACTTCTAGCCCTTCGTAAACCAGTATTAATATCATAAGAATCATCTAGATGGGGATCATTTATAAGTCCCTTCCAACCAATAGTTGTTCTTGGTTTCTCAAAATATACTCTCATAATTATTTCTAATTTATCTTTATAAATTTCTCGAAAGTGTTTAATATATTTTGAATATTCCTTTGCCGCTTCTAGATCATGAATTGAACATGGACCAACAATAACTAAAAGCTTCTGTTCATTATGATGCAAAATATTTTGTATCGATCGTCTTGTTTTAGATACTGTATTAGCAGAGGTGTGATCTAAAGGTATATCATTATGTAATCTACTTGGCGGTATTAATGGACGTGTTTCAACAACATGTAAATCAGATGTCTTTTCTAAAGCTGAATTATTTGATGATGCCATCATTGATAAATTAAGAAGTTTGAATATTTAAAAAAGCATTTATGAATACTCTCCTTTTCAATATTAAAAATAACAATAGATTAGGCATTAAACCTTACAAATGAAGAATTTGGAAACATTGCTAAAAGATTATGCAGATCACGTATCTGAAAGAGCAGCTAAAGGAATACCTCCTTTACCTTTAAATGCTGAGCAAACAAATTGCGTTACAAAATTATTGGAACAAGATAGTAATTACGATTCATCCTATTTACTTGATTTACTAATAAATAGAGTACCACCAGGAGTTGATGAGGCTGCTTATGTAAAAGCAAGCTGGCTTACAGCTATTGTTAATGCCGAAAAATATTGCAAATCAATAAACGCTGAAAAAGCAATTGAAATATTAGGAACAATGATAGGTGGATATAATGTAAATTCTTTGGTTGAGATACTTAAAGGAGAAAATAGTTTACTAGCTAAAAAAGCAGCAGTTGTTTTAAAAAATATTATTCTTGTTTATGACTCAGCTAATGAAATTTATGAATTATCTCATAAGAATATTTATGCAAAAGAGGTTGTAAACAGTTGGGCAAATGCAGAATGGTTCAAAAATAAAAAAGTTCTAGAGAAAGAAATTACGTGTTTAGTGTTTAAAGTTGATGGGGAGACAAACACAGATGACTTATCTCCAGCAGTGCATGCAACAACACGCCCCGATATACCAATGCATGCATTGGCTATGTTGGAATTTAAAAAACCAGATGGACTAAAGATTCTAGAAAATTTAAAAAAACACAATTTACCAATAGCTTATGTTGGTGATGTTGTCGGAACAGGAAGTTCTAGAAAATCTGCCATTAATTCACTCATTTGGCATATAGGCGAAGCTCTCCCCTTTGTTCCAAACAAAAAAACAGGTGGAATAGTAATTGGTGGCAAAATAGCCCCTATTTTCTTTAATACCGCACAAGATTCAGGAGCTTTACCTATAGAAGCTGACGTATCTCATATGAAAACAGGAGATGTTATTAAAATATATCCTTATGAAGGCATTATTAAAAAAATTGAAAAAGATTCAAATACAGAAGAATTAATAAGCAAATTCGACTTGTATCCATCAACTCTTACTGATGAAATTCAAGCTGGTGGCAGAATTAATCTTATGATTGGAAGATCTCTTACCGACAAAATTAGAAACAAATTAGATTATAAACCGAGTGAAATATTTATCCGACCACAAAATCCAACCGAAAGTAATGCCGGCTTTACTCAAGCTCAAAAAATAGTAGGCAAAGCATGCGGCTTAGAGGGAGTTAGGCCAGGAACGACCTGTGAACCAATTATGACCACAGTTGGCAGTCAAGATACTACTGGGCCAATGACTAGAGATGAACTAAAAGAACTAGCTTGTTTAGGATTCACTGCAGATTTAGTCATGCAAAGTTTTTGTCATACAGCTGCATATCCTAAACCAATAGATCTAGTTACACATAAAGAATTACCTGATTTTATATCTCAAAGAGGTGGAGTAGCTCTTAAGCCTGGAGACGGAATAATTCATAGCTGGCTTAACAGAATGCTTCTCCCTGATACTGTTGGCACAGGTGGAGATAGTCATACAAGATTTCCTCTGGGCATTTCATTTCCTGGAGGCTCGGGCATTGTTGCCTTTGCCGCCGCAATAGGATCAATGCCATTAAATATGCCGGCATCTGTGCTGGTTAAATTTCAGGGAGAATTATTACCAGGAATCACTCTTAGAGATTTAGTCAATGCAATCCCTCTCTTCGCAATTAAAAAAGGACTCTTAACTGTTGAGAAAGCAAATAAGAAAAATATATTTAACGGGAAAATTATGGAAATTGAGGGATTACCAAACCTAAAACTTGAACAAGCTTTTGAACTCACTGATGCTACTGCAGAACGCTCGTGCGCTGGTAGCACAATACTTTTATCCCAAGAAACTGTTCAAGAATACTTAAGAAGCAATATATGCCTGCTAGAAAAAATGATTGAAAGCAATTATGAAGACTCAAAATCAATTTCTAGAAGAATAAATGATATGAAAAATTGGTTACAAAAACCATCATTAATCCAACCAGATACAAACGCTCAGTATGAAGAAATCATTGAAATTGATTTAGCAAAAGTAACACAACCTATAGTTGCTTGCCCTAACGATCCAGATAACGTAAAGGAAATCAATGAAGTTGCAAATACAAATATTGACGAGGTTTTTATAGGTTCTTGCATGACAAATATTGGTCATTACAGAGCAGCTGCGAAAGTTCTTGAAGGTGTACAAAATTTAAAAGCTAAATTATGGATTTGTCCACCTACAAAAATGGATGAAGAAACTCTAAAAGCTGAAGGTTACTATAAAATATTTGAAAGTTGTGGTGCAAGATTAGAGTTACCAGGCTGTTCTTTATGTATGGGAAATCAAGCCAGAGTAGATGAAGGATCTGTAGTATTCTCTACTAGTACAAGAAATTTTGACAATAGACTTGGGAAAAATGCGCAAGTATTTTTAGGGAGTGCTGAATTAGCAGCAGTTTGCGCACTGCTTGGAAAAATTCCTGAAATAGAAGAATATCAGGATATTACTAAAAATAAAATTAATCCATATTCAGATGAACTTTATCGTTATCTTCAATTTGATGAAATATACAATTTCAGTTTGTCAAAGTGATCATGAATTATGCCAAACCTTATAAAAGAAAATATTCAAAAAACCAGTAATAATTCATCTCGTAGCATCAAAAAATTATTAAGACAAAGATCTCTCGTCGTTGCATTGTCGCTCTTATTAACAGGCTTAGGAGCTTCAATTACAAGCATATTTTTTAAAACTGGAATCTACTTTATAAATAATTGGAGATTAGCACTTTTAGACCAATTCCCATCTATAGCAGTATTACCAATTTTTGGAGCTGTAGGAGGAGCAATTGCGGGATATTTGATCAAAAATTTTGCACCTGCAGCAAAAGGTTCAGGTGTAAGTCAAATCATGGGTTTCTTAAGGCATAAAAAAGTACCAATGAATATAAAAGTAGGATTAGTAAAGCTCATATCAGGAATTATCGCTATTGGTAGTGGATTCCCTTTAGGTCCAGAGGGTCCATCGGTTCAAATGGGAGGATCAGTTGCTTGGCAAATGGCTAAATGGCTCAAAGCTCCTACAGCTTTCAGAAGAGTAATCGTAGCAGCAGGTGGTGGAGCTGGAATTGCTGCAGTATTTAGCGCTCCATTAGGAGGGTTTGTTTATGCAATAGAAGAGCTATTAAACTCTGCTAGACCAGTAATTTTGCTCTTAGTATTAATTACAACTTTCATTGCAGATTCATCTGCTGATATTATTCAAGCCTTAGGTTTAGATCCTAAAGCAGGAGGTTTTGATTTTAACCTCGGATTTTTGATTCAAAAAGAATATGACCCATCAGTTTTTTTCTTACCTATAGATTTTATTTACCTAGTTTTACTAGGAATAATTATTGGTATCTTTGCAGAATTGTACAGCAGATATGTTTTGTTAATGCAAAATCTTGGGAAAAAGTGGTATAAAAATAAATTTGTTTTAAAAATGAGTATCTGTGGACTTATTTTAGGAAGTATCTATTCTTTTTTACCAAGTACATTTCATAATTTAGATGAATTACAAAAAATAATAGCTGAGCAAAATACAAGTATTGAAATTGCTTTGTTAGCAGTTTTAGTATTATTTATCACGACAGGTTTAGCTGCAGCATCTGGAGCTCCTGGAGGACTGTTCTATCCTATGCTTACTTTAGGAGGGTCAATCGGACTAATAATGGGGAGCTGGGTAGAAATTGCAACAGGACATGCACCTAGTACATACATTTTTGCCGGAATGGGAGCTTTCGTAGCAGGATGTTCGCGAACACCAATAACAGCTATGTTTTTAGCTTTTGCATTAACAAAGAATTTATTAATAATGAAACCTGTTTTAATCAGCTGTATTGCCAGTTTCTTGATAGCAAGAGCTTTTAATGAAGAATCAATTTATGAAAGGCAAATACAAATAGAATTAGAAGACTAAGAAATTATCTTTAATCAAAAACAGCAGTTTTGCTGTTATAAACAAAAACTTGATGATTTAGATGTAATCTAACCGCTCTGGCTAGAGCTATTCTTTCAATATCTCTTCCTTTTCTAATCAAATCATCAACTTCATCCCTATGACTTACATTAACTGTACATTGCTCTATTATCGGTCCTTCATCAAGATCTTCAGTAACATAGTGAGCTGTAGCACCGATTAATTTAACACCTCTCTTCCATGCTCGATGATATGGTTGCCCGCCCTTAAATGCAGGTAAGAAAGAATGATGAATATTTATTATTGAAGAAAACTTTTTTAAAAAAGAGTCACTCAAAATTTGCATATATTTTGCTAATACAACAAGATCAATTTGATATTCTTTTAGTAAACTTAAAAATTGATCTTCAACAATAGATTTATCAATATTAAAGGTATCAATATGGACAAATTGTGCATTAAAGTCATTTGCAATATTTTCAAGATCAGAATGATTTGAAATTATTAACGGCACTTTCATTTTGAGTTCACCATTTCTTACTCGCCAAAGTAAATCAATCAAACAATGATTTTGTTTACTCACGAAAATAGCAACATTTGGAATTTCATCAGAATAATTTACATTAAATTTTCCATTTACTTCATCTGCAATTTTTTCAAATTCTTTATATATTTCATCTCTATTAAAAGATGCATTTTTACTATTCCATTCAATTCGACTAAGAAACAAACCCGCATCTTGATCAGTGTGATGATCAGAATGTTTTATGTTGCCACCGTAATTTGAAATCCAACTTGTAAGTAAACTTACAAGACCAGGACGATCGGGACAAACAATTTTGAATATAATTGAAGGATGTTTCAAAAAATCTTTAACTATTAAGTCAAATAAGCAAGTATTTCTAATATATCAATGAAAAGCTTAAAAGAAAATTCTCAGAAAATACACTTAGTTATTATTGGATCAGGAATTATTGGAAAATTTAACGCCTTAGAATTATCAGAATTAGGTTTTCAGATAACAATAATAGATCCATCTCAACTCCAAAATAGTAGCAATGCAGCTTTAGGCTTACTAATGGGTAATATGTATCAAAAAAGAAGAGGTAGAAGTTGGGATCTCAGGAAGCAAAGCATTGAATTATGGCCAAAATGGATTGCATTCCTGCAAAAATTTAATAATGAATTAAATATCGAAAAACCATTAATACAACTAACTACGAATGAAAGAAAGTTTAAAAAATTAGAGAAATTTATTTATGAAAATAATGATATAAACTTAAGAATTCTAGAAAAAGACTCAATATTTATCCAAAATATAAATAAAGCCTTCCAAACAAAAAATATAAAAGGAATGATTTCCTTAAAGGATGGAAGAATAAATGCTATGTCGTTACTCAAAACGTTAGATAAATATCTAAAAGATAAAAAAATAAATTTTTTAGAAGAAGAAATAATAAAAATAAGAAAATTAAACAATCATTGGATTTCTACAACAAGAAACAATAAAAGCATCAAGTCTGACATGGTTATTTTGTGTAATTCTCTAAAAGCGGTTGATTTAATAGATAACCTATCTCACAACATCAAATTAAAACCTGTTTTAGGCCAAGCTATAGAAGTTGAAATAAATGAGGCAGAAGTTGATTTATTATCCCTTCCAAAACAATTCAATATAGATGGTAAAAATATAATTCCAAAATCAAAAAATAAGCTCATTATTGGTTCAACTGACGAATATTGTACTAGGCCAGAAGAGAATACATTCGAAAAACTCACAAATTTTCTCGATAAACAACCAAGTTGGCTTACGAAAGGTAAAATTTCTAAAAAATGGTACGGAATAAGATCAAAACCTGATGGGGAGCCTTCACCAATAATGAAAAACTTAGAGAATGGATTAATTATATGTACAGGTTTTTATAAAAATGGAATTTTACTTGCTCCTGCTTGTTCTAAATGGGTTGCCAATGAAATTAAAAATTATCTGTCCTAATCTTTTGTTTCAGTAAAGTCTGCATCGATTACATCATCTCCACCTTTTTCATTTGAATCATTTTGATCAGGTCCTCCCGCTGAGCCTGGTGAAGGAGGCTGATTACCAGGTTGCTGATAAACAGATGAACCAACTGCATAAAGTTCTTGCTGAAGTTCCTCAAGAAGTTTTTTCATTGATTCATAATCTTCTTTTGAAGTTGCCTCTTTTAAAGCATTACTTTTTTCTTCAACCTTGGACTTTGCTGCAGCATCAATTTTGTCTCCCAGTTCACCAAGTTGCTTTTCTGTCTGATATACAAGTGTTTCAGCTTGATTTTTTAAATCAATTTTTTCTCTTTTTTCTTTATCTGCGGATGCATTTGATTCAGCATCTTTTACCATTTTGTCTACTTCATTATCAGATAGAGTGGAAGCACCAGTGATAGAAATACTTTGCTCTTTACCACTTCCCTTGTCTTTAGCAGTAACACTAAGAATACCATTTGCATCTATATCAAATGTAACTTCAATTTGGGGCACACCTCTTGGAGCTGAAGGGATACCATCCAATCTAAAAGTTCCTAAACTTTTATTATCAGAGGCCATTTCTCTTTCACCTTGTAAAACATGTATTTCTACATTTGTTTGACCGTCAACAGCAGTTGAATATGTTTCAGCTTTCTTCGTAGGGACTGTAGTATTTCGATTTATCATTTTTGTCATTACTCCCCCCAAAGTCTCTACACCTAAAGAAAGTGGAGTTACATCAAGCAACAATATATCTTTTACCTCTCCTGCTAGAACTCCTCCCTGAATTGCAGCTCCAACAGCTACTACCTCATCAGGATTAACAGTTTGATTTGGTTCTTTACCTATTATTTTTTTTACTAAATCTAAAACAGCAGGTATTCTAGATGAGCCTCCCACCATTACAACCTCATCAATTTCAGTAGTAGAAATTTTTGCATCGCTTATAGCTCTCTCAACTGGGGTCTTACACCTATCAATTAAAGAAGCGGCTAATTCCTCAAACTTTGCTCTAGTGAGGTTCAAATCCAAATGCTTTGGCCCTTCAGGTGTCGCTGTAATAAAAGGTAAATTTATTTCACTTTGGGTAGCATTTGAAAGCTCAATTTTTGCTTTTTCTGCTGCCTCAGTCAATCTTTGTAAAGCTTGCTTATCTTGTCTAAGGTCGATTCCCTCATTTGATTTAAAAGTACTAGCTAAGTGATCTACGATACATCTATCAAAATCATCACCACCTAAATGTGTATCTCCAGATGTAGAGAGAACTTCAGTTACTCCATCACCAGCTTCAATAACTGAAACGTCAAATGTTCCTCCCCCTAAATCAAAAACAAGAATTTTTTCATTTTCTTTATCCAAACCATATGCTAGAGCTGCTGCAGTTGGCTCATTGACAATTCTGAGAACTTCTAAACCTGCGATCTTTCCTGCATCTTTTGTAGCCTGTCTTTGAGAGTCATTAAAATAAGCTGGAACTGTAATAACAGCCTGCGTAACTTTTTCACCAAGGTATTTACCCGCATCATCTGCCAACTTTCTTAAAATTTGAGAACTGACCTCTTCAGGAGAAAACTGTTTATCCAAAATAGGACACTTTAATTTCACACTAGAACCAGATTTTTCAACAGAGTAACTAACTTCTTTGGATTCTTCATTAACTTCATCTACTCGTCTACCAACAAAACGCTTTGCAGAATAAAACGTATTTTCAGGATTCATAACCGCTTGTCTTTTTGCGATTTGTCCAACAAGCTGATCTTGATTTTTTGTATATGCAACAACTGATGGAGTAGTTCTGAAACCTTCAGCATTTGCTATTACAGTAGGTTTACCACCTTCCATTACAGCGACACAACTATTAGTTGTTCCTAAATCGATTCCTACAACCTTCCCCATGGGTAAATTCTCGTATTTTATATTCTCCATAATCGGTCATCGGCGTCATTATTGTTACTCAAGGACGGGGTGTGGTTCCCGAACAGATCTTTATTTTTTAAGGAAAAAATTCTAAACATGATTTCAAGTAAGACATCTTTTATTGCATTAATAGGCAATCCAGTAAGTCATTCCTTGTCACCGATTATGCAAAATGCTGCCCTTCAATATTTAGGCCTCGATTTAATTTATATTGCTATACCTTGCAAAGATGAAGATCTAGAATTAGTTCTGAATTCTTTAAAAAAAATTAATTGCAAAGGTTTAAATATTACAATTCCCCATAAAGAAAAAGTATGTAACCTCTGTAGTGAAATTTCCCCGATTGCAAGGAAACTGAAAGCAATTAATACTCTAAAATTAAATACTGAAAAAGAATGGAGCGCAACTAATACTGATGTAGAAGGATTTATTTATCCGTTAAAAAAATTAAACTTAACAAAAAAGAAATCGATTGTTCTTGGCTCGGGCGGTGCAGCACGATCTGTTATTCAAGGATTAATAAATTTAAATCTTTCAAGAATTTCAGTAGTATCACGGAACAAACCATCACTAGATGAACTGATAAAAAATTTTGACAATCAAATTGAACTTCAGGGTTTGTTAAATAATGATAATCAAGCTCAAAATTTAATTGAAGAAGCAGATTTAATTGTAAATACAACACCCGTAGGAATGAAAACAGCTAAACATGAAATGAATATATTGCCATATGGGGAGTCTTTTTGGAGATCTCTTAACTCAAAAACAATTGTTTATGATTTAATTTATAATCCTGCTCCAACTCATCTATTGAAATTTAGCGCCAACAGAGGATGCATGACTATCGATGGTTTGCAAATGCTTGTTGCTCAGGGATTGAAATCATTATCATTTTGGACAAATGGCTTAGAGGTACCTTTTCATATTATGAATGACGCACTCAAAAATTATCTTTAAAATAAATGATGCTAATGTTCAAGGAAATGCACATTATGATGTATCGTTAAAGATGAACAGACGCTCATCACATAAATTTATGAGCCAAAGACCTTGTCTGAAACTATGAACGATCAACAATCTTATTACGAAACCATGTACATCCTCCGCCCAGATATTGCGGAAGATGAAGTAACTAACCACATTGACAATTACAATAAGCTTTTAGAAGAATTTGGCGGTACCATCCTCGATAGTCAAATGAGGGGTAAAAGAAGATTAGCCTATCAAATAGCAAAACATAGAGAAGGTATTTACGTCCAACTAAGTCATCAAGGTGATGGACAACATATTTTCAAAATTGAAAAAGCAATGAGACTTAGTGAAGATGTTATAAGATACATGACCGTTAAACAAGAAGGACCTTTGCCAACTCCAAGACCTTCTACTAAGAGTGCAACTCAAGGAGATGATAAAGAGAATAAAGAAACTAAAGTTGAATCTAAGGAAAAACAACCACTAGAAAGCGCGAATACTTCAACTTCGGGACAAGATGATACTGAAACTAAAAAAAATGCAGAATCTTAAATATTAATCTTTTGTTTTTGAATTTAACTCAGCCCATATTTTATTCGACATGCCCCACATATAAATAAAACCCTCTGCTAGAGAATGATTAAAAACATCGTCTTTGCTATACGTTGCCAAATCTTCCCTGTAAAGTGAATTATTTTCCGAAATTCTCCCAATTACTATTGCGTTCCCCTTATGAAGTCTAATCTTTACTCTTCCATTAACTGAAGTTTGAGTCGATGAAATAAATGCATCTAAACTATCTTTAAGAGGTCCAAACCAAAAACCTTGATAGACTAATTGACCCCATTTTTTTTCCACTATTCCTTTAAAGTCAACAACATCTGGGTTTAATGTAATACTCTCTAATTCTTTGTGAGCTTTGATTAAAAGTAAGAGGCCAGGTGTTTCATATATCTCTCTACTTTTAATTCCTACTACTCGATCTTCAATCATATCTATTCTTCCAAAACCATATTTACCTGCAAGATCATTAGCTTTTTGAATAATCTCTAATGGTGTTAAAAATTCATCATTAATTCCAACTGGAAAACCATTCTTAAAAACAATTTCTATATCTTGAGGGGAATCGGGTGAATTATCAATTGATGATGTCATCGCAAATATATCTTCAGGTGCTTCTTGCATTGGGTCTTCTAAAATCCCCGCTTCAATACTCCTACCTAGTAAGTTAACGTCTATTGAATATGGTGATTTTTTTGATACTGGTGCAGGAATACCAAATTTTTCTCCATAAACTATTGCCTCCTCCCTACTCATATTCCACTCCCTTGCAGGAGTAATTATTTTCAAATCAGGGCCTAAAGCATTAATTGCTAAATCAAATCGAACTTGATCATTGCCTTTACCAGTACATCCATGAGCTACTCCATCCGCATTAAGCTCTCGAGCAATATTTACGAGATTTTCAGCAATTAAAGGCCTTGCAAGAGCTGTAGATAAAGGATATTTATCTAAATATAATGCATTTGCTCTAATAGCTGGAAAAGCGTATCTCTCAACAAAACTATTAACTAAATTTCCAACGATTGATTGAGATGCACCAGAATTTAAAGCTTTTTGCCTAATAAGTTCTAAATCCTCGCCTTGTCCAAGATCTGCTACAAAAGTAACCACTTCTGAAATTCCATATTCATTCTTTAAATATGGAATACAAACGCTCGTATCTACCCCGCCAGAATAAGCTAGTACAACTTTTTTTACCTGCTGCATCTAAATTTGCTCCATAAATTTAAATTTTTGACGTAATTAAGAATTTGAAAACTTATTAAAAACTAATATTATTGTAACTAAAAGAGCTGGGCCAAAAACTAATAACAAGATAAGAAAGTTATTAATTATTAAAACATTAGGATTCAAGTAACCAATAAGTTTAAATAATCCAGACAAAAACAATGAAATTAGCCAGATAAAAACGTATTTTAAATTTGCTTTATCAAACAAAGTTTTTCGTGTGCACTATTATGTATTATCTTATATATAGAACATAACATTTAATGGACTCAAATAAACTAAAACTTAGATTAAACGATATTTCTGAAGTCAACCCTGCTTTAACTTGCTACCTCAGAGATGATCCAGCTCCTGTTTTGCCATTAAGAGATGAACCTGATCTGCTATCTTGGCTTGAAAATACAGGAAGACTTGTTACGGAAAAAGACGGAGATTCACAAGAGATTAGTACAATAGAAGAAGAAGAACTTTCAGCGCTGATGGGAGAAAAAGAAGATTATAAGACTGAAGAAGACCCTTCAGAAGATGATTGGGAAGATTAAAAAGTTTAACTTTGAATCGTTATTAATATTAATTATTTTTTCATTAATAGTAACCTCCTATTTTTTTAAAAATTTTATTCTTATAGGAGTTTTCATACTATTTTTTTTTATATCTTTATATACAACAAAGAATGGTCTAGAAATAATCAGAAAATTAAATTTACTTCAAAATATTAGAACTGAAGGTCCTTCTAATCACTATAAAAAAAGTGATACCCCAACAATGGGCGGGATCTTTATGATAGTCCCTTTTTTAATTTTTCTTTTGATAATAACTATAAATTTAGGTTCTCTACAATTATTTCTTTTATTACTGACTATTTTTGGTTTCTTTATTACAGGGTTTTTAGATGATTATTTGAGTATTAAAAACAAAGAAAATACAGGTTTAAAAACAAAAGAAAAATTTATTATACAAAGTTTTATCTCAATAATTTTTATATTATTAGCCTATGAAAAAAATTTAATAAATCCATTAATAACAGTATCTGACTCCTGGGGAATAAATATGAGTATTTTTATATTGCCAATTTCTTTTTTAGTACTAGTTGGCTTAAGTAATTCAGTAAATTTGACTGATGGACTAGATGGATTAGCAGCTGGATGCAGTGGGATTGTCTTTTATGGATTAGGAACAGAAATATTAATGAAAGACAAGCAAGAACTTTTTGTTTTTAGTATCCTATGTTATTCAATGTGTGGCATATGCTTAGGATTTATCAAGTACAATAGTTATCCTGCAAAAATATTTATGGGTGACACAGGATCTCTAAGTATTGGCGCTATTCTGGGTTCTATAGCGTTATTAACCGATAGCGTTTTTACCTTATCTATTTTCTCAGGAATATTTATTGTTGAATCATTATCAGTAATGATTCAAGTAGGTTTTTTTAAAATTACAAAAAAATTATTTCACAAAGGTAAACGCATATTTTTAATGGCTCCACTACACCACCATTTTGAACTTAAAGGAGTTAAGGAACAAAAAATAGTTGAAAATTTTTGGAAAATCAACATTTTACTTGTAATTTTAGGTATAGTTTTAAAAATCAATCTTTAAAAAATTTGTTATGAGTTTTTTTACATGGAAAGATAATGGATTAACAAGTGACTGCTCAAGTCTTGATGCAATGGCATCAAGATTTGAAGAAACTGCTAACTTAATGAAAAAACTATCTAAGAAGGGCTTCAAACTAAAGAAAACTTATAACAATCAAATAATTCTTCACCCTGATCCTAAAATATTTGATCAATGGGGTTTTATAAGTGAAGAACTTCCTTTTAAACAACTCTGTTTAATATCGGATGAAGAATAATTATTTGACCTTGCAAGCTCTTCTGTGAGTATTGATAAATAATTGCGTACATGAGTATTCCAACTAAAGTGCCTATTAACACCCTCAATTCCATTTCTGCTCCACAATTTCCACTGATTATTGTTAGAAATTCCTTTTTCAAGAAGGACTTTAAACTCATTAATATCAGTAACATCTACTAGAAGTCCATTTTCACATTTTGAGCGAATTTCTTTTGGACCTCCATCATTTGTTGATATTATTGGCAATCCACATGAAGAAGCTTCAAGAAGGGTTAAACCAAAAGGCTCTGTTAAAGCTGGATTTACAAATACACCCCCTCTGCTAGCAGCCCACCTATATAAAGAAGGTATCTGACTTGGAAGATGCTTTTTTGGATAAGCTACCTTTCCATACAAATTATATTTATCAATCGTTTCAAAAATATTTTGGAATACCTCTTTTTGTTGAGGATCCAGTTTTGAAGTGCTATCTCGACAACCCAAAATCAAAATTAAATTAGTTTTTCTTTTTAATTTTTCAGATCTTCCGTATGCCTCAATCAAAGAAGGAATATTTTTTCTTCGTACAGCTCTAGAAATAGTCAATAATGGAGGTTTAGTAGAATCCTTTAGAAAAGGTTTCATTATATTGTCAATTTCAGCTGTCTCTGTTGTCGAGTGAATATGGTGAAACTTATTATGATCAACACCAGGCGGAATCACTTTTGCTTTGTCAGGTGAAAAAGAAGAATATTGGGAATATTGATAAACTGACTCTTGTTTAGTGCTTGTAACAACAATATCTGCGAACTTTAAAGCTTGTTCTTCTGCCTCAATTCTTGTACTTATGGAATAAAGCTTTTCGATTTGATTAGTTTTTAAACCAGTATCAAGCAATTTCCTCTTTTTTTCTCTCCCTAAAGAATGACCAGTAAAAATAAGTGGAACGTTTAAAGATTTACTTAGTTTAACTCCTACATATCCAGCATCTGCATAATGTGCATGAATAAAATTAGGCTTTTTATTTTTTTTATAATAAGAGATAAGGCTTTCAGTTAAATGATCTAAATAAGGCCAAAGCAATTCCTTTCTTAAATATTTATTAGGTCCAAATTGAAATCTTAAAATTCTAACTCCAGGTTCTACAAATTCTTCTTCTTGAGAATATTCATCGTCTACTTTAGAATCGTTGATTAAACGAGTTACTAAATCTACTTGGTCAACTTCTGAAGTATTAGCCAAACTTTTAACTAACTCTAAAACATATTGTGTTTGCCCTCCCGTATCTGCATCCCTGCCTAATTCAAGATTTTTAGAGCGTATAAGACCATGTAAATGTAAATGTAAAAATTTAAGTCTCATTTAGCACATCCTCAGATCAACCGCTTTTAATACAAATAAGATGAATTCCCCAAGAAAATCTTAAGAAAGCATTATGATTTAAATTTTTTTTAAGTTCAAGAGTTTTTAAAAACCAGTTACTGCAGCTGTTTATACACCCTTGAGAAAGGATATCGCTTTTCTCAGATAATTAAAAATACAAAGAAATGCAACAAAGATTTGTTATTTGAGAACTTTTTTAAGATATTTTGCTGTATGGCTAGTGGGATGTTTAGCTACATCCTCAGGAATACCTTCTGCAATAATTTCGCCGCCTTTATCACCTCCATCGGGTCCTAAATCAATAATCCAATCCGAGCATCTAATTACATCTAAATTATGTTCAATAACAATTACAGTATTACCTTTATCTACCAAACGTTGTATCACATCCATTAATTTATGAACATCATAAAAACTTAAACCTGTAGTTGGTTCATCAATCAAATATAGAGTTTTTCCAGTAGCTCTTTTGGATAATTCTGTTGCCAACTTAACTCTTTGAGCCTCTCCGCCTGATAATGTAGGCGCTGGTTGACCTAATTTGACATATCCTAAGCCGACATCTACCAATGTAGATAATCTATCAGCAGCTTGAGGTATAGCAGAAAAAGTTTCTGCAGCTTGTTCAACAGTCATCTCTAAAACATCAGATATATTGAAACCTTTGTATTTAACTTGAAGAGTTTCTCTATTAAATCGAGCTCCTTTGCATACTTCACATTGAACATAAACATCAGGTAAAAAATTCATTTCGATAACATTGACTCCCTGGCCTTTACACGCTTCGCATCTACCTCCTTTCACATTAAAACTAAATTGGCCAGCTTGATAACCCCTTGCTTTTGCTTCCACTGTGGCAGTAAATATCTGCCTTATAGGATCAAAAGCACCTGTATAGGTGGCAGGGTTTGATCTTGGTGTTCTTCCTATTGGAGATTGATCAATAACGATAACCTTATCAATTGCCTTTATGCCTTTCAACTCTTTTACCCCTTGCGGAAAAGGAACTTTTAATCCTAGAGAATGACACAAAGCAGGGTGAAGCAATTCATTTATCAAGGTACTTTTCCCACTACCGCTAACACCAGTTACAGAAACCAATCTTCCCAGTGGAAATTCTACTGATATATTCTTTAAATTATTTTTTGAACAGTTATTTAAAATTAAACTTTTTTTAACAGATGATCTACGTTCTTTTGGGGTAGGAATCGATTTCCTACCACTAAGATAAGCACCAGTTAATGACCTATCTGATTTCACAACATCTTGATATGATCCCTTAGCAATTATTTCACCACCATAAACACCCGCTCCTGGACCAATATCTACTAGATAATCTGCGGATTTCATAGTATCTTCATCATGTTCAACAACAACTAAAGTGTTTCCAAGATCTCTTAGGCTTTTTAAAGTTTCTAATAATCTGTCATTATCTCTCTGATGTAAACCAATACTTGGTTCATCTAGTACATATAGAACACCAGTAAGACCTGCACCTATTTGCGTAGCCAATCTAATACGCTGTGCTTCTCCGCCAGACAAAGTCATGGCTGGCCTATCTAAAGTTAAATAATCTAAACCTACATTAATTAAAAACTTCAAACGTAAACGAATCTCTTTTAAAACCAATTCACCTATCTGCTTTTGTTTTTGTGATAAAGATATATTTTCCTTCTTGGTCTTACCTAATCCCATTATGAGCTCTATCTTAGTTAGAGTGTCAGAAACACTTATAGAAGTTAAGTCAGTAATATTATATGGACCAAGTTTAACGGCCAAAGCCTCAGGCCTTAATCTTTTTCCAGAGCATGTCTTGCAGGGAACCAATTCTAAATACTTTTCTAATTTTTGTTTTACTGATTCTCCATTGGCTTCATTCAATTGCCTTTCTAATATTGGCAAAATTCCCTCAAAAGGTCTTTCAAAACCACTTGAAGTTTTAAAGCGACTATCAGCTTGAATTAATATTGGTTTATCTGATCCCAAAAGTAAAACTTTTTTTTGCAAATCACTTAAATCTTTCCAAGGAGTTTTTAATTCAAAACCATAAGCTTGTCCTACAGAATAAAGTAAAGAGAAGTAATAAGTATTATCTTTTTCACTCCAAGGAGCTATTGCAGCATAAACAGGCAATGTTTTATCAGGTATAACTCTATCAGCAGTAAATTTTTTTAAATAACCAATCCCATGACAATCTGGACACGCCCCATATGGGCTATTAAAAGAAAATAATCTAGGAGAAAGTTCTTCAACAATAGAGCCATGCACAGGACATGCATAATTTTCTGAGTAAAGTTTTTCTCTCTCTAAGTTAGAAGGTAAGTTTTCTCCTTTTTTTGGAACAACTTCTACTATTGCTAGGCCATCACCTCTTTTAAGACAAGTTTGTAGAGAATCATTTAATCTTTCTTGTATTCCATCTCTTGCAATTAATCTATCAACTACTACCTCAATATTATGAATTTGATTTTTATCTAATTCAATGCTATCAGCAAGTTCTCTTACCTCTCCGTTGATTCTTACTCTAGCAAATCCTTCAGCAGCTAGTCCACTTATTAATTTTGTATGTGTTCCTTTTTTACCTCTTACAACAGGAGCCAACAATTGATACCTTGTTCCTTCTGGCAAGAGAAGAATTTGATCAACCATTTCATCAATTGTTTGCGGCGCAATTGGAATCCCACAGTGGTGACAATGCGGCTCGCCAGCACGACCAAACAATAATCTTAAATAATCTTGTATCTCTGTTACTGTTCCAACTGTTGATCGAGGATTATGACTTGTAGATTTTTGATCAATTGAAATAGCAGGAGATAAACCTTCAATATTGTCAACATCTGGTTTATCTACTTGACCCAAAAACTGCCTTGCGTATGCCGAAAGACTTTCAACATATCTTCTTTGACCTTCAGCAAAAATCGTATCGAAGGCTAAAGAACTTTTACCACTTCCACTCACACCAGTAAAAACTATAAATTTATTCCTAGGTAGAGAAAGGTCTATATTTTTTAAATTATGCTGACGAGCTCCCCTAATAATAATTGCATTATCTTCTTCAAAGCTATTATCAATTTTTGTAGCCATGTTTAAATCTAATGAATGATTTAAAAAATACAATTATAGTAGAATTTTTTCTAATTTATGCAGCTGCCCTGACAAGAAGTTTAGAAGCGTAATCATTTGCTTCGCCAAAACCTCCTCCAATCAGTTCTATTAATTCATGTTTTCTCTCTTTTGTTGTAGTTAATTTTGATATTGAAGTATAAGTTATTCCATTAATTACATTTTTATATACTTTAAAATGCGCTGATCCTGCAGCAGCTAAAAAAGGCTGATGTGTAATGCATAAGACTTGTTGATTTTTAGAAATTTCTTTTATAAGCTCAACCAAAGAAAATAAAGATTTACCACTTAAACCACTATCAATTTCATCTAAAAAGAAAGTATTGGGTTTTTTAGAAATACTAGATTTAATAGCTAATAAAAATCTTGACATTTCTCCGCCAGAAATAACATTTGATAATGGAGCCAGCTTCTGATCAGGATTAGCAGAAAACAAAAAATTTATATCGTCAATTCCATCGCCAGAAGGATTGCAGACAGTAAATTCAATTGAAAAATTTGCATTTTCTAAACCTAGATTGCCTAAAATCGACATTACTGAATTTTGTAATTGTTTAGCAATTTTTTTTCTTTCAGTAGATTGAATAACAAATAAAGAATTTAAATTACTTAGTAAATTCTCAATTTGAGATTTAATACTGCAAATCTCATTATCTTGATCGTTTTGTTGGAAATAAGTCTTTAATTGATCACGCTTTTCGATTAATTGAGTTAGATCCAATGAAAAAGTTCTCTCTAAGTTTTTTAAAAAGAATAATCTTTTTTGTATTTCTGGAAGATTAGATTCATAATTTTCTGTTTCTTGCAAATATGACTTTAGATCAAAAATCAAATCTTCAACATCAGCATGAATATTGAATAACTTCTCTCTAAATTGTTGAATCTTTAAATCGAAATCGGCTGTTTTATTTAAAATCTTTAGTGATTGATTTATGAAAGAAGTTACTGACGGTTCATCATGACTGAAATTATTTAAATTTTCTAATGATGATTTAATTGAATTATTAATTTCAAGATTATTTACAAGTTTATTTTCTAATGACTCTAGTTCTAAAATTTCTTCACTTGAATTTAAATCAGCTTCTTCTAAACTCTTCAACATGAGTTTAATTGCCAAATTTTCTTCTTCTTGATTCCTAGAAAATTCTATTTTTTCATTCAATAATCTTGTTAACTTTTCACTTTCTCTCCATATACTTTTAATCCTTTCGCTAGTATCTCTAAATTCTTTAGAACATAAGTCATCAATAATTAGTCTTCTCTTGTCTAGAGAGTCAAAGATAAAAGTGTCAGATTGACCTGCAAAATCTATTAAAAATCCTCCAAGTTTTTCTAATAATTGTCTATTAATTGGTAAATCATTAAGGCTATATTTAGATAAGATTTTATTATTTTTTTTATAGGATTTTCTTTTAATTTTCAGTTCTGAAGAAGTTATTTCAAAACCATTACTAATTAACCAATTATTAATTTGAAAAGAAGAAGAAAATATCGCCTCAATAACGCAAAAATCTTTTCCTGGACGTATTAAATGTTTTAGAGGTATATTAGTTCCACCAAATAGAGCATTTAGGGAATCCAAAATTAATGATTTTCCTGAACCTGAATCCCCAGTTATGATATTCAAACCTTTTTCGAAATTAATTTCTATAATTTCTATTAAGGCAATATTTTCTATTTTTAGTTGTATTAACATGATAAATCTTCCATATAAAAAAATTAACTTCTTTTTTAGAAAAATAAAGGTTTTAAATATATAAAGTTATGAAAGAAGACTTTACTGATTTTATTGAGGTATCTGGACTCTTAAATTATGATCCAGATACAATTTCTAAAATTTACAAAAAAAACCCTAAAAGACTTTTAAAAAGACTTTGGCAAACACTCCTACCTATTTTTGCTTACATCTTTTCCGTTGGATGGGATAAATTAACTGGAAGACTGAAAAATGAACAGCAAGCAAGATTTAGAGCAAGAGAATTAACAAATTTGTTAGTAGAACTTGGACCTGCATTTGTTAAAGCAGGCCAAGCTTTATCAACAAGACCAGATATAATCCCAGGTATTCTTCTAGAAGAATTATCTGAATTGCAAGATCAGCTTCCTGGTTTTGATGGAGATAAAGCTATGGAGTTAATAGAAGAAGATTTAGGAAACAAAATAGATGAGATTTTTTTAGAAATTGATAAAGAGCCAATTTCTGCTGCTTCTTTAGGTCAAGTGCATAAAGCTAAATTAAAAAATGAAGAGATCGTTGCAATAAAAGTACAACGGCCAGGTTTAAGAGAACAAATAACCTTAGATCTTTACATTGTAAGGAATATTGCTTATTGGCTAAAAAACAATATCGGATTGATAAGAAGTGATCTAGTTGCTTTGATTGATGAATTAGGTAAGAGAGTTTTTGAAGAAATGGATTATCTAAACGAAGCTGCAAATGCAGAAAAATTTAGAGATATGCATAAACATAACAAGATGATTGCCGTACCAAAAATTTATAAAGAAATAACTTCAAGAAGAGTTTTAGCAATGGAATGGATAGACGGTACAAAATTAACAAATTTAGAGGATGTAAAAAAATTAGGAATTAATCCTGATGATATGATTGATATAGGAGTGCAATGCAGTTTAGAACAGCTTTTAGAACATGGTTTTTTTCATGCAGACCCGCATCCAGGCAATTTATTAGCCTTAGAAGATGGAAGATTATGTTATCTAGATTTTGGAATGATGAGCGAAGTTTCCAGAGAATCTAGGTCAGGATTAATTCAAGCAGTAGTTCACTTAGTAAATAAAAACTTCGATAAATTATCTCAAGATTTCGTAAAATTAGGATTTTTATCAGAAGAAGTTAATCTAGAACCCATTGTTCCAGCATTTCAAGATGTTTTCATTAACGCCGTTGAACAAGGGGTTTCGAAAATGGATTTTAAAAGCGTCACAGACGATATGTCCGGTGTCATGTATAAATTCCCTTTCAGACTTCCCCCATATTATGCACTTATAATTAGGTCATTACTTACATTAGAAGGAATAGCTTTAAGCGTAGATCCAAACTTCAAAATATTAGGCGCTGCTTATCCATATTTTGCAAGAAGATTGATGGAGGACCCTGATCCACAATTAAGGGAAAGCCTTAAAGAAATGCTTTTTGATAATAAAAAATTTAAATGGGACCGTTTAGAAGATCTACTTTCTAACGCTGCAAAGCAAACAAATCTCGATTTAGAAAAACTTTTAGACGAAGTTATAAATCTTCTCTTTTCTCGAAAAGGAGGTTTTCTTAGAGATGAAATAATTGAAAGTTTAACAAATCAGATAGATTTACTTAGTCTAAAAATATTGAAAAGTTTAAATAATTATCTTCCACAATCAATTAAATTAAATACTACTAACGAAAATAATAACTTGAGTGACCTTATAATGTATATTGAGCCATTGAAAAACTTTTTAGAGATTTTACAAAAAATACCTGGGTATTCAATTGACATTTTTCTAAAAAGAATTCCTCGCCTTATAAATGAACCTTATACAAAAGAAATGGGTATAAAAATTGCAAAAAAAGTTACAGAAAAAGGAATGGTTAGACTTGTAAAGATCGCAGCTGGTACAAATATCTAAAATGAAATTTAGGAAATTTTTAATAATAAAAATATTTTTTATTTTAATAAGTTCTCAATTAGTTTTTAATGTTTCAAAAGCTAATTCTGCTGAAGAAATTAAAATTATATACAGCATATTTTCTAGAACAATTAAAGTAGATTCATTAAAAACATTTGCTGAAAAAGGTAACTCAACAAAAAAATTAAAACGAATTTTAAAAGCCACTGGTTCTCCTGATAAAGAAATTAGATCAGTATTAAATAAAAATTTTGAAATCCCTATTACGATTGCAAGCAAATTAGTATATTCAGAAATAGGGAATATTATTTTAAGAAGAGTTTCATCTATTATCCACCCGCCCAAAGCAAATGATGAAAGAACAGGTATGTTAGCTCTTAGAGCAAGTGTAATTCAAGGTATTAACAGAGGAAATGGGCAAATAAATCTTATAAACTTTTTTGAAGGATATCCAACAAAAACTGTTATTTTAGATGTTAACGCTTTGAGCAAAGTTATGAATAAAGTAGAATCAATTTCAGAATTATTAGACTTTTTTACAAATTCTCCTCTAGAAAAAATTAAAACGAATTAATCAACCATGGTGTTATTAAATAAAATCAAAAATAAATTGCGTATAAATTACAGAAAAAAAAGATGGCCAGGACTCATCGAAGCTTACAAACAATATCTTCCAGTTACAAAAAAAACCCCTATTATTTCCCTAAAAGAGGGAAATACACCACTAATTTTTAGTGACTCAATTAGTAATTTAATTGGAAATGGAACAAAGGTTTTTTTAAAATATGATGGTCTAAATCCCACAGGATCTTTTAAAGATCGAGGTATGACTATGGCAATTAGCAAAGCAAAAGAAGAAGGACGCGAAGCTGTAATTTGTGCAAGTACTGGAAACACTTCTGCTGCTGCTGCTGCATATGCTTCTAGAGGAGGATTAAAACCTTATGTTTTAATCCCTGAAGGTTTCGTTGCACAAGGAAAGCTTGCACAAGCTTTAATGTATGGAGCTGAGATAATATCTATTAATGGAAACTTTGATAAGGCTCTTGAAATTGTTAGAGATTTATCTTCAAAACATCCGGTAGAACTTGTTAATTCTGTTAACCCATATCGAATACAAGGGCAAAAGACAGCCGCTTTTGAAATTGTTGATGACTTAGGTATTACGCCTGATTGGCTTTGTATTCCAATGGGCAATGCAGGAAATATAACTGCTTATTGGATGGGGTTTCAAGAATATTCACAAATAAAAAGAAATTTAAAATTACCAATTATGATGGGGTTTCAAGCTCAAGGCTCTGCTCCATTAGTGCAAAATATAATAGTTAAAGATCCTGACACAATTGCAACAGCAATAAGAATTGGTAATCCTGTTAATAGAGAAAAGGCAAAAATAGTAAAAAAAGAGAGCAAAGGAGACTTTCAGTCAGTGACAGATGAAGAAATAATAAATGCTTATAAGATTCTTGCCAAAGAAGGAGTATTTTGTGAACCTGCCAGTGCAGCATCAGTTGCTGGACTCATTAAAAATAAAAATAGAATTCAGAAAGAGTCAACTATTGTTTGTGTTCTTACTGGAAATGGATTGAAAGACCCTGATTGTGCTATTAAAAACAATAATGCTGTTTTTAGAAAAAATATTGAACCTTCCTTAAAAAATATAACTAAAATCTTAGGATATTAATATCCAAAAAAATAAGTGTCTGTGGAAATCAATTTAAAATAAACATTCTCTGTTGAAAAACATATAAAAAATAATTCTCTTTGTTGAATATTTTTGTCTTTATTCAGAAAATTTAAATTAATTCAACAAATAGAAAAATTTTTCCACTTATTTAAATATTAAAAAACTAAGTAAGTAA